>JBDHAF010000049.1:0-39484 GCA_039588255.1 Gemmatimonadota bacterium
ATCACGGCGGGTGAGTGCCCGAAGCTTCGCGTGGACGGTGACATCATCAATGCGACCGAATACCAGCAGCCGCTCACGCCCAAGGAGACGTTGCAGATAGCCTACTCGGTGCTGACCGAGGAGCAAAAGAAGCGTTTCGAGACGGACGACGAGCTGGACTTCTCTTTCGGTATCGCCGATCTATCACGGTTTCGGGGCAACTGCTTCAAGCAGCGTGGATGCACGGCCATCGTCATCCGGCAGATCCCGATTCAGATCAAGACGTTCGAAGACTTGGGGCTTCCGCCGGTCCTGGCCGAGCTGGCCAAGCGCCCTCGCGGGTTGGTGCTGGTCACCGGTCCTACGGGCTCCGGTAAGTCCACCACGCTCGCCGCCATGATCGACCGGGTCAACCGGGAGCGCCGCGGCCACATCATCACGGTGGAGGATCCCATCGAGTTCGTGCACCGGCACCAGGGGTGCATCATCAACCAGCGCGAAATCGGAACGGATACGAAATCCTTTGCGACGGCGTTGAAATACGCTCTTCGCCAGGACCCGGATGTGGTGCTGATCGGTGAGATGCGTGACCTGGAGACGATCGCGGCCGCCTTGACCATTGCCGAAACGGGCCACTTGGCGTTTGCCACCCTGCACACCAACTCGGCGGCGGAGACCGTCAACCGTATCATCGATGTCTTTCCCGCGCACCAGCAATCGCAAATCCGAGCGCAGCTTGCCTTCGTACTCGAGGGTGTGGTGACGCAGATCTTGCTGCAGAAAGCCTCGGGCCGGGGACGGACGATGGCGGCGGAGATCATGGTATGTACGCCGGCCATCCGGGCGCTCATCCGGGACGACAAGGTGCACCAGATTCTGTCACAGATGCAGGCCGGGAAGAAGTTCGGCATGCAGACCCTGACTGATGCTTTGTACACACTGTACATGCAGCGTGAGATAACGATGGAAGAAGCGCTGCGCGTGGCGCCTGAACAGAACGAATTCCTGCGCGCCATCGGGGAGCCCGTGCCGGGAGACCCCGGCCAACGCACGGCGGCGGGCCGACGCTAGAGAGGTAGGAAAGCGACATGGCTGTATTCGAGTACACTGCTCAGACGGCAAGTGGTGAAGAACAGACGGCAACCATCGACCTGCCGACCAAGGACGATGTCATTGCCCATCTTCGTCAGAAGCGGATGCGGGTGGTGCGTGTACGCGAGGCGAAGAGAGCCAAACGCAAGGCAAAGGTGCCAACGCGTGATATCGTGATTTTCACGCGGCAGTTTGCCACCATGATCAACTCCGGTCTTCCGCTGGTCCAGGCGCTGGACATTCTCGCACGACAGTCGGAGAACAAGGCGCTCTCCGAGGTGACGAAACAGGTCGTGTACGACGTCGAGTCGGGTAACACGCTGGCGGACGCGTTGTCGAAGCACAAGAATGCGTTCAGCGACTTGTTCGTGAACATGGTTGCCGCCGGTGAGGCCGGTGGTATTCTCGACACGATTCTGCTCCGCCTCGCGGTCTTCCTTGAGAAGAACGACGCCATCGTGCGCAAGGTGAAGGGCGCCATGATCTACCCCGCCGTGATTTTCTCGGTAGCGGGGATAGCGGTGGTGATCCTGCTGATCTTCGTGATCCCGACATTCCAGACGATGTTCGCCTCGGTGCAGATGGAGCTACCTCTGCCCACGAGGATTGTCATCGGCATGAGCGATCTCCTGCAAGGGTTCTGGTGGGCGATCGGTGGCGGTGTGGCGGCATTCATCTTTGGCATGAAGCGGTGGTACGCTACCGACGGTGGTCGTCTCATCTTGGACAAGATGATGCTGAATGCCCCGGTGTTGGGTGACCTGCTGCGCAAGTCGGCGGTTTCCCGATTCACCCGGACGCTCGGAACGCTGATCTCGTCCGGTGTGTCGATTCTCGAAGGACTCGAGATCACGGCGCGCACGGCGGGCAACCGAGTGATCCACGACGCGGTGATGCAGTCCCGCGGGTCCATTGCCGGGGGTGAGACGATTGCCGATCCGCTCACCAAATCCGGGGTGTTCCCCCCGATGGTGACGTCCATGATCGCCGTCGGCGAGGCGACCGGTGGATTGGATCAGATGTTGACGAAAATCGCCGATTTTTACGATGACGAAGTTGACGCCGCCGTCAGCGCGCTCCTCTCCCTCATGGAGCCGGTCATGATCGTGGTGCTCGGTGTGGTTGTGGGTGGTATGATCGTGGCCATGTACCTGCCGATCTTCGAGATGATCAACTCGGTGGAAGGTTGAGTAGTCGGCAGGCGTAGTGGCAGGAGTGAAGGGAAAGAGGCCCGGCGATGCCGGGCCTTTTCCTTATCTAGATGACCACCTCCTCAGCCGGCTCGCGCAGGTTGTAATGCGAACTCATGGTGCGGCCGTACGCCCCGGTGTCGGCGATCAGCAGCACGTCCCCCTCCTCGGTGGGCGGGAGCAAGTGATCCACGCCCAGTCGATCCCCGGTCTCGCAGATGGGACCTACGACGCTCACGACGTCGGTGGCCGCCTCGTCGAGGCGTGACAGATTGACGATTCGATGGTAGGCGCCGTACAGGGCCGGCCGGATGAGCGAGTTCATGCCGGTGTTTACGCCTACATACCGTACATCACCCTTCCCCTTCACCTGGGTCACCTTGGTGAGCAGCACACCGCATTGGGCGACGAGAAACCTGCCGGGCTCGAGCCAGAGGTCGAGAGTTGGGTTGGCGGCCTTGAGAGGAGCCAGGCTTTCGTCGATCGCCTGGAGATCGAGGGCCGATTGATCCGGGCGCTCTGGTACACCGAGTCCGCCGCCGAGATTGAGAGCGGCAACGTCCGGAAACCACTCGGCCACGTGGCTCAGGAGCGCACCGGTGTTGTGCCAGTGCCCGAGCGAGAGGATACCGCTCCCCGAGTGGGCGTGTAGTCCTACGATCCGTGCACCGGCGGCATCGGCGAGTCGACGCAGCTCTTCGAGTTCGGCGAGTGGCACCCCGAACTTCGACTGAGATCCTGCCGTATGGACCTTCTCGTGGTGTCCTCGTCCGTGGCCCGGATCGATCCGTGCGAGGATCGTGCGATCGCGAAAGAGCTCGGGCCAGTGGAGGAGGGGATGGAGATTGTCGAGCGTGATCCAGACACCGAGGTCGAGCGCGAAGGCGTACTCTTCCCTCGGGGCAAAATTGGGCGTGAAGAGGATGTCGCGCCTGTCGATCTTGGGACAGAGGGACAGCACGTGCTCGACCTCGGCGCGAGATACGCACTCGAGGCCGATACCGCCGCGATGGATGCACTCCACGATACGGGCATTCGCGTTCGCCTTCATGGCGTAGAACACCCGGTCGACGGCCTGCATCGCCTGGAGCTGCTCGATGGCCGCTTCGACGGTGGCGAGGTCGTACACAAAGGCCGACGGTCGATTCTCGAGAATGGCGAGCAGGGCGTCCCGCTTCCCCCGCCACCACGGCAGGTCCACCGTGCCGGGCGCTGTCGGGCCGCCGTGGAGCTGCTCCCAGGTTGGTCCGAAGGCTTCGCTGGGCGCTCTCGGTCGCACCACGAGCGCATGGAGTCGCTCGACCAGGCGATTGGCGCTCGCCTCTTCGACCACGAAGGTGATGTTGAGATCGGAGGCAGCCTGTGACACGAGATGGACCTGCTGCTCCTGAAAGACCTCCAGGGCGGGCCCTAGTTGATGCAGGATCGCGCGGATGTGACGCCCGACCAGACTCACGGCCGCGCACGGTGCGATTACCTCTGCCTTGCAGATATCGCCAAGGTCTTCCAGCAGTCCGCTCAGGCGCGCGTCGTCGAGGCTGTTCGCATCCGCGTCCAATGACACCGTTACTGTGGTTTCCGACGTAGCCACCATGTCGATGGAAAGCCCGTGCTTTACAAAACACTGGAACGCCTGAGCCAGGAACCCGACTTGCTGCCACATACCCAATGTTTCCATGGATACGAGGACCGTCTCACACTTTGCCGAGATCGCCTTCACCGTAGGCCGCCCTTCGTCCGGCAGGGCGCAGATGACGGTGCCCTCCTGCTGCGGGTGCAACGTGCTGCGGATATGGATCGGAATAAGATGATGACGCACGGTGGGAATGCACCGGGCGTGCAGTATGGCACTCCCAGTCGTGGCGATTTCCTGGGCTTCGGCATAGTCCAACGTCTTGAGAAGCCGGGCGGACGGAACGATGCGGGGATCTGCCGTGAACATGCCGGGGACGTCCGTCCAGATCTCCAGCCTCTGGGCTTCGAGCCGCACGGCGAAATAGGCGGCCGACGTGTCGGAGCCTCCCCGACCCAGGAGCACGGTCTCGCCGTTGCTGTCGCTGGCGATGAATCCCTGCGTGAGGATGACCCCGTCTCCCTGATCGAAGTGCGCGCGTAACTCAGGATCGGGCTCGCTGGTGCACTGAGCCGACAGGACGCGCGCGCGAGGTGACGCGTCCCGCTGGTTGGTACTGGTCAGCACCGCCCGGGCGTCGACCCAGCTGACCTGGAGGCCTTGTGCCTCCAAGTAGGCCGCGCCGAGCAAGGTCGCCATGAGCTCTCCGGTGGCGAGGACCCTCGCCTGGAGGCGCGGCGAGTACTCTCCCACGAGGGAGATACCGTTCGCGAGCCGATCCAGCCCGCCCAAGTGGTCCTCGAGAAGGTCGGTGAACGGAACCGCCAACTCGTTGGCGAGTGATTCGTGCTGGTCGCGAATCCCTTGGATGACTGGCTCATGCTTCCCCCAGGTAGCCGCCTGGAGCAGGTTCTCGAGCTGATCAGACACGCCGCTCAGGGCGGAGCACACAATGAGCGGTTTGACTCCTTCGTCCACCCTCCAGCTCGCGACCTCCGCAATGGTGCTCCATTTGGCGGCCGACGAGACACTGGTCCCTCCAAACTTCATCACCACCCACGGCAATTCGTCTCGATGGGTCATAGGTCAGGAGCTGTGAGTGAATCCGCAACGAACCGGTGAGGCTCAATAGTAAGACACCGGATGCAGACGTTGAAGAGGTGCCTGCGAGGAGGATTACGCCGACGGAGTCGAGGGGCGCTACGCTGCCACAACCCCAACCATTAGTTCCCCTTCACGATGAACACATTGTTCGTCGGGCTGTTGCTGAACAATGCGTCGAAATCACGAGAGAGGTCGAAGCTCCCGTTGCGAATCTGGTCCAATCCCGCCGCTGTGATGGAGAACGCACTGCGCTGGAAGGGGTCGGCGTTGCGTTTTGCGAGGGTGAAGCCAATACTTGGGCCATGACCACCCCCCAAACTCTTGCAAAGGGCGAGAGGCGGCAGCGTTCCATCGATCCCAGAATGCCGACGGCGGCGACCCTGTTGCAGTGGGTGTATCTGGGCCGGCTGAGCGTAGCCACCGCGATCTTCGTTGCGGCTGCCTTCTATTTCACCGCGACGCCCCGGACCTGGTTCCTCACGGTCACGCTCACCCTGGTACTGAGCCTGGTTGTCACCGGGGCGTCGTTCTTCCACACGCACGTTCGGGGTGCCAGCCCAACACCGACATTCCTGTACTTCCAGACGCTGTTTGATCTGGCGCTGGCCACCGCCGTGGTCCACGTAACCGGGGGGGCGGACAGCAACTTTGCGTCGCTCTATATCCTGGTCATTGCCGTGAGTGCGGTGACCATGCCCATCGCGTCCAGCCTGCTGGTGACGATCCTCGCCGCCGTACTCTACCTGGCCGACGTCTTCTTTGCCAATCCAGTGCAGATCTCGCCGGCCCTGGGGTTTCAGCTCGGCGTGTTCGTGACTGTGGCGCTCTCGATCAGCTATCTGGCCAGCCGGGTCCGTGTGGTTGGAGCGGAGCGGACGGAGTTGGAGCAAGAAGTGAAACGGCTCCGGCTCGAAGCGCCCGACATTCTCCGCCAGCTCGTCACCGGCGTGATCACCGTCGACGGAGACGGAACACTCGCGTTCTCGAACCCGGCTGCCGAACAGCTCCTGGGATTCTCGAGCCAGCAATACCTGGGGATGTCCTTCCTTGGGTTCTTAGAAGGCGTGTCGGCGGAGTTGGGCCGGGGGATCATGATGGCACAACGGGATAGGCGTCGGCGTCTGCGGTTGACGGGTCACGTCACCTCAGGGGGGCGGACGTTTCCCATCGGTGTCACGACCACGCTGCATGAAACGGACGACGAGGAGCCCGGCTCGGTCACGGCGATCTTCACGGATATCTCCGACCAGATCCGCTTGCAGGAGCTCAATCGTCGTGCCGAGCGGCTGGAGGCAGTGGCCGAGCTGTCGGCCTCGCTCGCGCACGAGATCAAGAATCCCCTGGCGTCGATTCGTTCCTCAGTGGAGCAGTTAGGGCAATCCGTTTATGTGGACGAAGACGACCAGTTCCTTGCGCAGCTGATCGTTCGGGAGAGCGACCGGTTGAGCAGACTCCTCACGGAGTTCCTGGACTTTTCGCGAGTGCAGGTAGGGGAGTCCCAACCCGTGGATATGAGTGATGTTGCGAAGGCGGCCGTCGCGGTGGTGCGGGAGCACCCCGATTGTCCTCCTGACGCGAATGTTTCGGTCGACGGGCAATGCGGTGACATCGTGGGAGACGAAGACCTGCTGCACCGGGTGGTCATGAACTTGGTGTTGAACGCGATGCAGGCATCGGATGGCGAGGCAACGGTCACGGTCGAGTTGCGGGACGTCAAGGCATCGGATGTGCCCGGTGGGGCTTCCCTAGGCTCCTGCATTCTCCTCAAGGTCTCGGACACGGGCCCGGGCATCCCCGTGGAGCTGCGTGCCAAACTCTTCGACCCGTTCGTTACCGGCCGTGAGGGGGGCACCGGGCTCGGCCTCTCCGTCGTGCAACGCGCCGTCGCCGCGCACCGCGGTTTGGTCTTCGTGGACACGGAGACCGGCAAGGGAACGACGTTCAGCATCTATCTACCCAGGACGGAACGGACGGAGGTGGCGGCATGACTGGAGACCGACCGTCGATCCTCGTCATCGATGACGAGTCCGGCATCCTCGAGACGTTGCGCATCCTGCTGAAGAAGGCTGGGTTCACGGTCCGCACCGCCCAGGGGGGCAGCGCCGGGCTCGATGCCATCCGGGAGGAGGCGCCGGAGATCGTCTTGACGGACGTGCGCATGCCGCAGGTGGGCGGGCTGGACATTCTAAACGCTGCGCGCGAGCAGGATCGCGAAACACCGGTCATTCTGATGACGGCCCAAGCGTCGCTCCAGACGGCAATTCAGGCAGTCAACGACGGCGCGTTCTATTACATCCAGAAGCCGTTCTCGAATGACGACATGGTGGCGATCTGCAACCGCGCTGCGGAGTACCGCCGATTACGGTCTGAGAACAAGGATCTCAGGAACGAAATCCGTCGCCGCGACCGCTCGGTCGCGATGAAGCCCATCGGCAAGGCGCGTTGCTTCACCGACGTTCTGAAACTCGCCCAGCAGGTTGCACCGACCGATTCGACCGTCTTGATCCAGGGTGAGAGCGGAACCGGCAAGGAAGTCATCGCGAGGTACATCCACGAGCTGTCGGATCGAAGTGAAGGCCCATTCTTTTCGATCAACTGTGGTGCGTTGCCGGAGAGCCTGTTGGAGTCCGAGCTGTTCGGGCACGTGAAAGGGTCCTTCACGGGAGCGGTAAGAGACAAGGAGGGACTCTTCGCCGCTGCCCGCAGCGGGAGTTTCTTCCTCGACGAAATCGGCGAGACCACGCCGGCCACGCAGGTCAAGCTGCTTCGGGTGTTGCAGGAGCGGGAAGTCCTTCCGGTCGGTGGGACCGAGCCGTTACCGGTGGACGTGCGGGTGATTGCGGCGACGAACCGCGATTTGGAAGAAGAGATCCGCCGGGGGCAGTTCCGCTCCGATTTGTTCTATCGACTCAATGTATTCTCCCTGCACCTCCCAAAGCTGAGCGAGCGACGCGAGGACATACCGCTCCTGGCGGAATCGTTTCTCCATCGCATCGCCGAGGAGCGGAAGCAGGATGTTCGGGTCCTGTCGCAGGATGCCCTCGACGCGATCATGGTGTACGAATGGCCTGGCAACGTGCGGGAGCTGGAGAACGCGCTGGAGCACTCCGCCATCTTGACGCGCGATCGGGAAATTGCATTGGACATCCTGCCGCAGCGCGTCACAGCGCCGAAATCCCAGCCGCTCGTGGACGAGCGGCCCGTTGCCAATCCTACGCTCGACGCGATCGAGCGCGCCTACATCATGTGGGTCCTGCAAGCGGAGGGTGGCAACAAGACCCGTACTGCTGAAGTGTTGGGTATCGATCCATCCACACTGTATCGCAAGCTTGCTCGGTATGACACCGACGCCGGGTAACTGCCCGGTGGCGCGAGATGCGGTAGGGGCCGCGACGCTCGAGCGCATGAGCGGGGCGCCGGCGTTCAACCGTTGGATGTTCGATCGCCTGTCGCGGTGGATCGGATCCCGCGTGCTCGAGGTTGGCTCGGGGATCGGCAACATGTCGCAGTTCTTCATCGATCGAGAGCGAGTGGCGTTGACGGATACGGAAGGGGCATATCGAGCCGTACTCGCCGAGAAGTACGGTGCTTGCAGCGGCGTTGATGTGTTCAACCTCTCCCTTCCGGCAATCCCGAACGAGTTGTCCCACGAGCGGTTCGATACGATCGTCTGCCTCAATGTCCTCGAGCACATCGACGACGACGTCGCCTCCCTGCAGGCGATGTACGACATGCTGCAACCCGCGGGTAGGCTCGTGCTCCTTGTGCCGGCGTTACCCGCGCTGTATGGAACCCTCGATCGGGCCCTCGGCCATTATCGCCGGTACACGCGAAAGTTGCTTCGTGCCCGGTACGCCAACACAGGTTTCGTGATGCGACATCTGGAGTACTTCAACTTGGCCGGCATGCCGGGGTGGTGGGTCACCGGACGCGTCTTGCGACGTGAGCTCATTCCCACCGGATCACTTGCGTTGTACGACATGTTGGTGCCGCTGTTCCGCTTGGAGAAAGTGATCCCGTTCCGCATCGGTCAGTCCTTGATCGCCATTGGAGAGCGTCCGCAATGAGTATCCCGTCGGATTGGAATGATCTCGTTGTAACCGCCGTGGTGCCTGTGTACAACGAAGAGACGACGGTTCGAGCGGTGGTCCAACGGCTCCGCGAGGTGCCGCTGGAGATAGAAATCGTGGCTATCAACGACGGGTCCGGCGACGGGACGGGCAAGGTGCTTGACGCGCTCCATCAAGACGGTCTGATCAACAAGGTGATTCACCAGCCAAAGAACCGAGGAAAGGGAGCGGCGGTACGGGCCGGCATTGATGCGGCAACCGGCCACGTGATCGTGGTCCAGGATGCCGACCTGGAATACGATCCGACGGAGCTCCCAACCCTGCTCGATCCGATCCGGCTGGGCAAGGCGGATGCGGTGTACGGCTCCCGTTTCCACGGGGGACCACGTCGGGTCTTATTCTTTTGGCACGCGATAGGCAATCGGTTTCTTACACTGCTGTCCAACATGTTGACGGATCTCAACCTGTCCGACATGGAGACGTGCTACAAGCTGGTGCGTGCTGATTTACTGAAGTCGCTTCCGCTCGTATCCAACAGATTCGGCATCGAGGTGGAACTCACAGCTCGATTGGCCAAGGCGCAGGCGAGAATCTGGGAATTGCCGATCAGCTACTCAGGTCGCACGTACGCCGAAGGGAAGAAGATCGACTGGCGCGACGGTCTCGCGGCGTTCTGGCACGTTCTGCGTTTCAACCTCTTCTCCTTCAGGCGTAAGCGCGTTCGGTGACGACGGCGCTGCGGTTTCGCGCGCTCTGGCCCAAAGTCTTGGGTCTCTTCGTATTCGCCGTAGCGCTGTGGGCGCAACCCGATGCATTGGTGGGTGTGTTCTACGATGACGGGATCTACGTCGGGTTGGCCAAGGCGCTTGCCGAAGGGGAGGGCTATCGCTACGCGCACCTGCCCGGCGGGCCGCCGGGAATCCACTTTCCGATCTTGTACCCGGCGGTGCTGAGCCTGCTGTGGCGCATTTGGCCTGCGTTTCCCCAGAACGTCACACTGTTTCAGCTCTTCGACGCGGCGGCGCTCGGTGTTGCGGCGGGGTTGATCGCCCACCACCTGCAACGCTGGCAGGTGGCCCCGGCCGCACAATACATCACTCTGCCCATCGCGTTCGTGGCATTTCCCCTGTTGGCCATTGTGGGGGTGCGCTTCTCGGAGCCGCTGTTTCTCGCGCTGCTGGCCGGAGCCGTCGTCCTGGCGGATAGACCGAACGTCGGTCGCCGAGACGGTGTGGGCGCTGGTGTCCTCGCGGGTCTGTCGTTTCTCACCAGGAGCATCGGCATGGCTGCCATCATCGGCGTTCCGATCGCACTCTGGTGGCGGGGGAGGCGGGGTGCGGCGGTCGCAGCCTTCGCGGCGTCGATGGTGATTGCGGTACCGTGGCTCGTGTGGCTCGTGTGGCACGGGGGCGCCGTCGATTCGCGGATCGCAGCCAACTATGGAACGTACATGGCCGCTGTGGGCCAGACGGGGTTCTTGGAGGTCGTGAGGGGAATCGACCTGCGGGCCTTTGCGCCGTTGGCGAGGCTCACATTGCCCGCGGTTCCCGCCCCTATCTGGTTGCTCCTCGCAGGATTGCTCGCGGCCGCGGTGGCGTGGGGCGTCTGGAAGATCGCGCGGCGTGTTCCGGCGTTTGCGGTGACCCTAATCCTTTACGTGGCCGTCGTCGCGCTCTGGCCGTTCACCCCCGATCGTTTCATGTGGATCGTGCTTCCGTGGATGGCGATGCTCGGCGTCGTTGGCGCCACGGCCGCTTGGCGGTCGAAGCGTGCGTGGGCACGCTGGCCCGCTGTCGTCCTCGCCGTCGCCATCGTTGTCGGGTATCCTCGCCGTGAGTTTGCCTCTCTCATCCAGCGTCAGTTTGCGGCGACGGCTCAGGGGATCACGGTACCCTTCGCCGTGCTGATTCCGGCAATCGCGGCGGAGTTGGATGCGGATGCCGTGATCGCCAGCGAGGATGAGGCCCTTATTTACCTGTATACCGGACGCCGCGCCGTCCCCAGCTACCTCTTCCGGTGGAGCGGCCGGTCGACGGAACCCTTGTCACCGGACACCACGGTGGATTTCTACTGTGATGCGGGTGTGACACATCTTGCCCTGTCCGGGCCGCGCGCTCCCGGAGCGCCACTGGTGGAGGAATTGCTCCGGCGCGGTGATGGGACGCTCTCGCTGTCGTTCCGGGTGACGAACGGTCCCGCACTCTACGAATTCAAGTGCCCAGCCTGAATCACCGTCGCGCCGCGCTCATCGCCGGGGTGGCGGCGTGCCTGGTATTCGCCAACGCCCTCGGCAACGGCTGGGCAGTGCACGACACCCCAGTGGTGCGCGACAATCTGGCGGCGCATTCGGTTTCTGGGGCGCTGCGCGCTGCATTCTCCCCGTACTGGCCCGACACTCCGGAGGAGCCATCGGCCGGTCTGTATCGGCCGGCGGTGGTGGCCACCTACGCGATTGACTGGATCGTGTCGGGAGGCCGGCCTTGGTGGTTTCACCTCGTAAACGTGTTGTTGCACGGCGGCGCGACTGCTCTCGTTGTGCTGGTGGTCGGAAGGTGGTTGTCTCCGGCCGGAGCGTTGGCGGCAGGGGTGATGTTCGCCGTGCATCCCGTGCACGTGGAAGCGGTGGCCAACGTCGTAGGTCGAGCCGAGATCCTTGCCGCGTTGGGCATCCTGGGTGCGGTGCTCTCGGCGCGTCGGTTCCGCCGGGCGCCGGACGATCGCGTGGCCCGGCTCTGGTTTGCGGTGACGATTCTCGGGGTCGCGTTCGCTCTCCTATCAAAGGAAATCGCCGTCGTTACCGTGGTCATTCTCGTCCTCGATCAGGCCCTCGATACCGAACGGTCGGCCCGGCCGACGGGGGAGTTGTACATCGCCGTGTGTGCGCTGACCCTGGGATGGCTCTTTCTGTGGCGATCCGTGGCGGGGACGTACGTCGCGTCCACTGCGGCCGCCAACTTCCGCGGCCTTTCAGCGGGCGAGCGGCTGGCCACGATGTTGCCCGTTCAGCTGGATGTGGTGCGTCTGCTCGCGTTGCCTCTCGAACTGGCACACGATTACAACCCACAGACCATTCCGCAGCGCACCGAGTTCGGTGGGCTTGCCCTACTGGGACTACTCACGGCGTCGAGCGTTCTGGCGCTCGGCGTGTCGTGTGTGCGACGGGCGCCCGCCGCGGCCTTCGGGATTCTGACCGGCGTGGCTGCCTATGCGCCTACGTCCAATCTGTTCTTTCCCTCGGGGATCGCGTTGGCTGAGCGGAGTCTCTACCTCGCGGTCCTCGTCCCGGCTGTCGCCGTGGGATGGGTGCTGGAGTGGGGACTGCGCCGGGGGCGTGCCCGCGCGGTGCTGCTCGCGGCAGGCGCGCTGGTAGCGGTGTACGTCGGGCGCACCGCCACGCGGACACCGTTCTGGAAGGACACGCGCACCACGGTGATCGAGGGTGTGATCGAGCACCCGGAGAACTTTCGCAATCACATGTGGGTGGCCCGCGTGAGCGAGCGCACCGGCGATTCCGCGCGTGCCCTGGCCGAATATCTGGTGGCCGGCGCGTTGTTCGACCGAGAGCCGCTCCCGGTGACGCGCAGCGTACCGCTGGCCATCGCCATGAATCGGCACCGTGTCGCGATCTCCGAAGCGCGGCGGATGCACGAACAGTGGCCGGACTCTCCGGACATGGTCCGCTGGTTGGTCGAGGCGTATCTCTCCGACGGTAACGTCGATTCGGCCACGGCAGTGGCGGAGAGGGCGATTGTGGCGGCGCCCCAGTCGAACCAAGTGGCGCAGATCTACCTCGCCGTCCTCGGGCGGCGAGAAGCGCCCGAGTGGCGGCTGTTGCTGGCGCGGGCTCGGGTCGATTGGCTAGGCCTCCGGCTCGAGTCGGCGGGCCGCCGACTCGATGCGTTGCCGGGAATCTTGGGCTACCAATCCCTCAACCGGGAATGGTGTCTGGACCTCGAGACCATTTGGCCCGGACTGCTGGCCCTCCGTCCCGCCATGGCCGATACCGTGGCGGGGATGGTCCAGTCGGCGGGTCTCCCGTGCAAGCTGCCGGACGGCCGTGGGTGATTCCCGAACGATCCAAATCACGGAGTGAAACCGAAGAAAGTGCGAAGATTAGATCCTGCCGTCCCGGTCACTCTTGCGACTGTCCGGAGGCCTTGCAAAATGAGTGCGGCGCGTCACATATGGGGGGCGGCGTGGCTCCCTTTCGGCGTCGTTAAGTACCTGCAATACATTGACTTATGGTATCTGGAGGGATGTGGGCACGGAGATTGCGACTCCGACCTTCACCGTTTCTGTTGTGTGCCAAGCAAGAAGTTTGGTTCCGAGGTTTTTCCCCTAGGAGGAAGTACATGTTGAATCGCAAGGGTTTCACCCTGATCGAGCTGCTGATCGTGGTTGTGATTATCGGCATCTTGGCAGCCATCGCCATTCCGAAGTTCTCCAACACGAAGGAGAAGGCGTATTTGGCGGCCATGAAGTCCGACCTGCGCAATCTGGTCACGGCTGAGGAGGCCTACTTTGCCGACAACACGACCTACACCGCCGACAAGACCCAAGCTACGGGTATGAACTACACTGAGTCGGCCGGTGTCACCGTCGCGATCGTTGTCAATGTGGGCCCCCCGGTGTCGTACAACGGCATCGCAACGCACACTGGCACGGCCGAGACTTGTGCCATCTACATCAACGAGCCGCCGGCAGCTCCGGCGATTAACGAAGGCGAGCCGAGGTGCACCTGATCACCGGCTAGCTTGACGAAGCGTGAGGCGGTGCTTTGCACCGCCTCGCTCGCTTCGAGCCCTTTTTATCAGAAATCTCGATTCGACGGATGGTCATGAGACGCGCACCAAGAGGGTTTACACTTCTCGAGCTACTCGTGGTGGTGGCGATCATCGGTGTGTTGGCCGTGATGGCGGTCCCACGTTTCGCGAACAGTACCGAAAAGGGCTACACCGCCATGATGAAAGGTGACCTCCGCAACGTGGCCGTGGCGCAGGAAGCCTACTTTTACGACAACTCCACATACTACGACGGACCGATTCCATCCGCGGGGCTCACCCACGACCCCTCGGGTGGAGTGTCACTCGTGCTCCAGGATGTCTCCGGGAGCGGCTGGGCCGCAACGGCCACGCACAGCACCACGGCCATGAAGTGCACGATCTTCGTGGGTTCCGCGCCCCCACTCGCCCCCGCGAGCGTGGAGGGGGAGGCCCGCTGCGACTAGAGGAGAAGCGGTGCTTTTCTCCTCATTGAGCAGCCAGGTCCTATATTATGTGCGCCACTGATCTACCGCGCGAAGCTGAGGGTGCCATGGAAGCCAAGAACTCCGGGTTTACACTCATCGAATTGCTCATCGTCACGGTGATCATCGGAATCATTGCGGCGATTGCGATCCCCAAGTTCTCCAATACCAAGGAGAAGGCCTACCTCGCCGCGATGAAAGCCGATCTGCGGAACCTCGCATCCGCGGAGGAGTCGTATTTTTACGACAACGCCACGTACTACGACGGGGCAATCCCGTCGGTACAGCTCGCCTATGATCCCTCGAGCGGTGTTACGATCACTCTCCAGAATGTGACAGCCGGGGGCTGGGCCGCCATTACGGCGCACTCGCAAACCGTGAAGACGTGTTCGCTGTTCGTCGGCATGGCGCCGGTGACCGCGCCGGCGGTTATCGAGGGCCAGGTCAAGTGCGTCCCGTAGCGCGTCTGTCGCCTAGCAAGACCGTCCCAATTCCAACAGAATGATTCGCCACCGGCCGCACTGGCCGGGTGACGTGTGCCTTGCCGCCGGTCGCCAGATTGGGTCCGACTCGTGCGGGAGGGTACGTGGCGAACGCCAGGTACACTGGTAGGCTGGGCTTCACCCTCATCGAGGTGATGGTGGCGGTCACCCTGTTGGTAGTGGGGGTACTGGCCGTGGCGTCCACGTCAGCGCTCATCACCAGGATGATTGGTGAGGGGGCCGCGTACGGAAGAGCGGCCGCCGTCGGGAGGGGGATTCTGGAGTCGATCCTCCCGAACGGCTGTGCCGGCGAGGCGAGAGGCGATACGACCGTCGGTGCCGTCAGGGTGGACTGGCGCGTGACTCGGGGAGCAGTCGCTTCTGAAGTCGTAGCGGTGGTGACCATACCGGCAGCGGCTCGGCGGCCCGATAGTCTCCACACGGCCCGCGTGTGCCCGGAGTAGAACGCCGCGGGTTTACCCTCGTCGAGCTCGTCGTCGCGTTGCTTGTCTGGGCTGTAGTCGGTACGGCGGCGATGAGCGTCATGGTGGCAGGTCAGCGAAGCTACCGCCGCCAGCAGGAGCTGGCGGAGGCCAACGCCACCGTCCGAGCGGCGACCGCGATTCTGACGGGAGAGCTACGGGGGAGCGAACTGCTGCGCGGCGAGGGGGGCTCGGTCACCTACCGCGCCTTCCGAAATCTCTACGTCACGTGCCGTGCGGCCGACCCGGCGCGATCGGCGGTTGTGCTGAGAGACGACTTCCTCGGGTTTCGACCCTTGGACCCCCAAGTCGACTCGATCCTGCTCTTCGCCGATGGGGATCCTGCCACCGGAAGCAACGATCGTTGGATTCATGCTGATCTGCGGGAGATTACGGCCGGCCCCAATTGCCCGGACGGGCTCCCCGGGGTCACTGCACGCCTGGCCGGAATCCGGGGTCGGGATATCCAGGCGATCGGCGCGGGCGCCCCGGTGCGTGGTACGGCACTCTGGGAGATCAAGAGATACCGGGACGCCCGGGGAGAGTGGTGGGTGGGGATGCGTCGATACCACAAAGCCACGCATCGATGGCCGGCGGTCCAACCGGTTCTCGGTCCTATCGGCCCCTGGGGGTTTGAGCTCCGGTTCTATGACTCAGCCGGTCTTCACACCGACGCCCCAGACCGGACCGTGAGTGTCATTCTCGCCCTGGATGTGCCTCGGAAAATCCAGTCGGGTCCCCATTTGATCCTTAGCGAAGACGGGTGGCTGAATCTCCGGGTGACTTTGCGGAACCACCTCGCCCGGTGATGACCACATCCTGTCCGGACACTCTCATGAAGCCGCGAGCCCTCGCACCACGAGGGGCCGCTCTGCCCGCTGTCATCTTCGTACTCGTGGTGTTGGGCGGGCTCGTGGCGGCCATGTTTTGGGTGGGTGTGGCTGAGCGGCGAGCCGGGGTGGCGACCATGGACATGCAGGCGGCTTTGGGGAGGGCGGAGCGTGCCGCCGTCGCTGGCCTCTCCGAGTGGGACGTGACGCGGTACAACGCCATGAAGGTGGGGAGCTCGGTGGGGGACACCGTTTTGGGGCTGGCCGGCCGGATGGAATCCGCCACCCGCATACAACGCTTCAGCGAGGCACTCTTTCTCATCGTGGCCAAAGGGGCGAGCGGGACGGGCTCGGTGCAGACCGTGGGGCTCTTGGCACGGCTCCAGCCTTGGGGAGGGATGCCCTCGGGCCCACTTCGGGCGGTTGGTTCTGTGGTCATCGGCCCCACCGCGAGGGTCTTGGGGCCTGAAGCCGACTTGTCCAAAGCGGGGTGTACGTCACCGCGCTCGCAGGAGGCCGATGCCAAATTCGGCGACGGCGATACTCCGATCGATGAGCTCCAGGACCTGGCCGAGTGGGCCGGGCGAGCCACCAAGGTGGTGTCGCCGGGCCGCTACGCCGCCCCCGGACCGACCCTCGACGGCGAGGGTTGTCGTACGGATGACCCCGGGAATTGGGGTGATCCGCTCGGCGGGATGGCCTGCCGGGACTATCGGCCGGTCGTACGGGTGCCGGGTGATCTGACGGTGTTTGGGGGGTCGGGTCAGGGAGTGCTCCTCGTGGAGGGAGATCTCACCGTCAGGGGCACCTTCGTGTTTGAGGGGCTTGTCGTGACGGGCGGATCCTTCCGGGCAAGTGGCGGGGCCAGCCGATTTGTGGGAGCTGTGGAGGCGGGCGCCCTGGGGGAAGGCGGCATCGAGCTAGGGGGCAGGACAAGCGTCGTGTACTCCCCCTGTAGCCTGGACAAGGCCGCCCTGGCTGGAGCCAGGGCGGTGCCGATCGGCTCCAGAGCTTGGGTTTACGGTATTGAGTGACGTAAGTCACTGCCCAAAAGGCACTTGTGGCGATGGTTTAAAGTAGGTTGGAGCTTGACAAAGAATCCGGGTCCTAATACTGTAGGAGCCCCGAATCGCCACTTATCTCCTTACGCTGTGGGAACATATGGCACTTTTTGGGCTTGGACGGCGGCGATCGACGGGTCATCGACCACGGAGGTGGTGAGCCGGAGCTGACCCGTGTCGCAACCACACCGGTTTTGGCGGATGCCATCGTCGAAGGCGAGGTGATGGACCCGGCGGTCGTGTCGGAAGCGATCAAGGGACTGTTCACCGGCATCAAGCAAAAACGCGTCGTCGTCGCCGTGGGTGGCCGCGACGTGATTGTGAAGAAGATCCAGGTCGACCGCATGAAGGAAACCGATGCGGCGGAAGTCGTGCGCTGGGAAGCGCAGCAACACGTCCCCTTCGACATCGAGGGAGTGGAGCTCGACTTCCAGGTTCTCGATCCCGACGGCGACGGTCTCCAAATGGACGTGCTACTCGTCGCGGCGAAACGGGAGTTGGTGGAGAGCAAGGTCACGCTGCTCGCAGACGCGGGTCTGCAGCCCCAGAAGGTGGACGTAGACGCCTTCGCTCTGCACAACGCGTTCGAGTTGAGCTATCCAGAGGCGATGGAGGGCATTGCCGCAATGGCCAACATCGGCCACGAGGTCACCAACGTGAACATCCTCCAGGACGGTGTTCCGCTTCTCACCCGGGATCTCAGCGTGGGGACGCGGAAGTTCAGAGAGGACCTCCAGCGGGATTTGGGGATGTCGTCGGAGGACGCGGAGGCGATGTTGAGTGCCGGCGAGCCCCGACCCGAGCTGCAGCAGTACGTCGCCGGCCGAGGTGATGAGATTGCAGTGGGCGTGGAGCGTGCGGCGGCGTTCCTTCAGGCGGCATCGCGGGAGGCGTCAGGGATTCAGCACATGTATATCTCCGGCGGCGGCGCGCGCATTTACGGCATGGCCGACGCGTTGAGTAGTCGATTGGGAATCCCTGTCGAAGTGGCCAACCCGCTGCAGCGGTTGCGGGTCAAGGACGGCGTGTTCGACACCATGGAAGTGGACCAAGTCGCTCCGCTGCTCATGCAGAGCATCGGCCTGGCGCTGCGTACGTGATCCGGGAGGTTTAGCCGTATGAAGATCGAGATTAATCTCCTTCCCGGTGGAAAGAAGAAGAAGACCGGTGGCGCCGGATTGGCGCTACCCAACTTCGGCGAGCTCATCGCGCAGGTCAAAGACCCGCTGCTCATCGGTGCGGTTGCGGCCTGGGTCGTGGGACTCTCGGTGATGGGCGGGGTGTGGTATACGCAAACCAACGCACTCAATTCATTGCAGCCAGAGCTGGCGCAAGCCCAAAACACCGCCCGTCGGTTCCAGCAGATGATCGTGCAGAAGGAACGGCAGCAGGTGCTGCGTGACTCGTTGGTTCTCGAGTTGAATGCCATCCGGGAGATTGACAGCGACCGCTTCGTCTGGCCCCATATCATGGAGGAAGTGACCAGGGCGCTTCCGGAGTTCACTTGGATCGTCGCCCTCGATGCCGTCGCGGTGCAAGACCAGGTCCTCGATGACGGAACGATCATTCAGGCTCCGGTGCGGTTCACGATCGACGGCCGCACCCCCAACATGCAGGCGTATACGCGCTTCGTGACACGACTGCAGGACTCGCCATGGTTTTCCAACGTGACCACGTCGGGCACCAACACCGTGATCGAGGATGACCGCACGGTGAGGGCGTTTCAGATCACGGGGACGTACCAAGTAGCGGACTCGGCATTCATCCGCACCGTGCCGATTACCGAGATGTTCGTGGAGGGGGGCTGACATGGCGATGTCACAGAAGGAGAGGACACAGCTCCTCGGACTGTTGATCGCGCTGGGTGTCGGCGCCCCGGTGGGCTTTTGGGCATACTGGCGCAACCCGAAGGCTCAGGAAGCCCAACAGATCCAGTTCCAGATCGACTCGCTCCAGGCGCGGATCGACACGGCGCGGGCGGACTTGGCCGAGGGGACCCTCGAAGCGCTGAGGGCAACCGTGGGACAGTACGAGCAGGCCCTCGAAGTCATGCGTGAGCTGGTGCCCGCAGGCCACGAGGTGGTGAGTCTCATCGACAGCGTGGCGAGTCGGGCGCAGTTGCGTGGTGTGGAGCTCGTCAGCATCCAGGAGCTTCCGAGTGAGATCGCGCCGCCATTTCAGGTCATTCGCAATCAGCTCACTGTCCTGGGGCCGTACGACGAGGTCGGTGAGTTCCTGTCCGATGTCGCCTCGCTACGGCGCGTCATGGTCCCGTACGGTGTGTCCCTACAGGTGGCGGACGAAACAGATCTTCAAGGCTTATTGGTTGAAGAGGGACGAACGTATCTCCGATCGACCTTTAGTCTCAGGACTTTCGTGAAGGCTACACCTGATGTACTCGGCGAGGATATCGGTGGAACGATATAACGGATTCGGTTGGGCTGGCCTTCTGGCATTTGCCCTCGCGTGCGGTGGTGGTGACGTGCCGCCCTCGCCAGCGGGCGGAGCGGGTGCCGGCCCTCAGGCCGGGGACTCGATCCAGCCAACCCAGGCCGAGCAGATCGAGCTCTCCCGGGAAGTCTTCACGTATCGCGCCGGCAGTCGCGATCCGTTCCGTTCTCTGGTTGAGAGCGGAATGGAGCTCCGGCCGTTTCTGCAGGACTTGCGCGTCACATCGATTCTCTACGACGCACGGTACCCCGGAAGAAGCGTAGCGGTTCTTAGTGATACGACGATGTCACAACGGTATCAAGTTCGTGTCGATGACGAGTTCGGCCGACTTCGGGTGGCTGAAATACGCGAACACGAAGTGGTGCTCACAATGGAAGAGTTTGGCGTACCGCGGCAGGTGGTGATTTCGCTCCGGCGTCGCCAGGAGGGTAATTCATGAAGCACTCTTGGGTACTAGCTGCAGTAGCGTTGGGCATGGCGGCCACGCCGCTGGCAGCGAATGGTCCTGGTGACGTGACTGCAATCAGCGTGTTGCCCAGTTCGGGCAGCGCTGTCGTGGTCGTGGATGTGCAAGGCGCCGTCAACGTGAGGGACTTCACGCTGGGTAACCCGGCGCGCCTCGTGGTGGATGTGGAGGGTGCGAGACTCAAGGTACCGGGCGTCATGTACGACGGTGCGAACCGGGGTGGTATCGTCCACCTTCGCTACTCGCAGTTCAGACCGGACGTCGTACGTATCGTCCTGGAGTTGGAGTCCCTCAAGGACTACCAGCTCGAGTATGTCGACGACACCATTCGTATTGCGTTCAACACCGATCACCAGTTCGCCGCCTGGTCGTCCGGGACGTTGCCGCGCACATCCGTGGCTGCTGTCCCCGAGACCCCGGTGAGCAACACGTTTGCCGATGCGCTCCCCGCGCTGCAGCAGTCCGTTCAGGATCGCATTACGGTGACGTGGGACTCCGCGTCTATCGCGGACGTCATGGCGGGCTTCGCCGAGTTCAGTGGACGGACGATTATCCTGGGTCAGAACGTCGACAGGGTCATCCGCGCGAAGATCACGGACCAACCGTGGGACGTTGCACTCCGTGAGGTGCTCGACGCGAACGGCCTCGTAGCCGACGAGGACCCAGCCACCGGGATCATCCGAATCCTCAATCCCGTGGAGCTCGCCGCCCGCGACTCCCTCGAGCAGCGTCGAACGGTGATCATGTCGTTGAACTTCAAACGGGCTGACGGCATGGTCGGAATCCTGGAATCGACAATCGGGACGCGGGGAACTGTCGTGGCGGATTCCCTGACGAACCAGGTGATCTTCACCGACATCGAGAGCCGCATCGAGGAAGACACGATGCTGGTGCGGGCGCTGGATATTCCCACGCCGCAGGTATCGATTCAAGCGAAGCTGATCTTCGTCGACCGGAGCGACGTGGAGCAGCTGGGAGTGCGCTACGACCTCGGTAACGATGAACAGTTCTTCAACCGCCTGGTGCAGCGGCCCGATCCGAGCACGCTGATTGGCATCGACACCGACGGCGATGGGGTGAATGACGCCCTCGTGGCCGAGGAGACTTACCCGTCGAACATAAACATCATCGACCTCGGCGGGAATTCGCTCTCCGCCATCGGCAACGCCGATGCTCAACTCCCAGGGTCGGCGCTGGAGTTGATCTTCTCTACGGCGATCGGGAACTTCGACCTGACGGCGTTTGTCGAGGCGCTACAGGAAGTGCAGTTGGCCGATTTGCAGGCGGAGCCTCTCATTACGACGGCGGACAATACGGAAGCGCAGATCCTGGTTGGTGAACGGACACCGATCCGGGTCATCGATGCAGGCGCCCAGCAAGCCGGCGGGGTTGCCCAGGAACCGGTGGCTACGATCCGCTTCGAGGAAACAGGCATACGGCTTCGCGTCACACCGCACGTGACGAACACGGGACAGGTGTTGATGCGGATCGCCGCAGAGAACTCGTCCATCCGTGAAGCGCCGTCCGACATCGGTTTCACGTTACAGACTCAGAATGCCGACAACGAGATTCTGGTCAATGACGGGGAAACCATGGTCATTGCCGGACTTACTGTGACTCAAGTCACGGTGGCCAAGAGCGGAATTCCCTTTCTTGTAGACCTACCGATACTTGGACGAATTTTTGGGTTCACCTCACGGCGGGAGCAACGACGCGATCTGCTCATTTTGGTGACACCCACTATCGTGTACGACCCGGTTGCCGAAATCGGTCGGTAGCCGGGGCAGTACGCGCTAGGCTCAGACCTTCTTAGGGAACCGCTATGCAGCAACGCTACATATTGCGAGGACTCCTCGCTTGCCTCGTGTCCGTCGTCTGGTTGGGCTGTAACGAGAACACTGGCGTCGTCCAGCCCGACGCCAACCCACCCAGCGTCAGTATCTCCCTCGCCGACACCCTCGTCGACATCAATCAGGGTCTCCAGTTCACGATCAACGCAAGCGACAACATATCGCTGCTGACGGTCGGATGGAGTGTGAGCGGGGCTGTGACGAAGGACACACTAATTCAGTTCACTACGACCACGACGAGCTTTTCCGAGAGCTTCGCGATCACGGAGGGATTCACCGGTGGGTCGTTCCAGATCGTCGCCACGGCGTCCGATGGCTCCGGAAACGAAGCGGCTCCCGATACGGCGACGGCCACCGTCTTTGACGATCAGCCTCCCACCCAGAGCATCATCTTTCCGATTCCCGGCGCGCAGTACGCTGCGGGCGACTTCATCCCCCTCGTCGCGTTGGTTCAGGATCCGTCGGGCGTTGCCCAAATGGTGGGTGACCTGTTCTCGAGAGATCAATTCGGAAGAAAGGTCGTACTAGCTACCGATACGATCGATTTCGTGGCACCCCTGCAGAGTTCGGTCGAAGACACTTTGGTGATCCAAGTGCCGGCCGATCTCTCACCGGGCTTCTACGAGCTCGGTACGGTCGCGACCGACGGCGCCACGCCCCCGCGGTCGGGCGCGGGGCCGTCCATCGTCATTCGTATCATCGACACGACTCTGCCGACCGCCGGGTTCGTCCTGCCGGATCCGGCCGGTCCGATCCAGGCGGTGGGCGTCAGCGACAGCATGCGGGTACAAGTCCAGCTCAACGACACGCAGGGCCTGAGCAAAGTCACCATCGACGGCGTGTCGTTCCGCGGGAATCCCACGTTGGGAACCGACACGACGGTTCAGCGGTTCGAGCCCAAGGTGGTCGAGGACCTCGACGGCGTGACGGACACCCTGGTGATCCGGGACCTCAACGCGGTGACGCCAACAGACCGGACGGCGGAGATGGCGACGCTGCGGGCCATCGTGGAGGACACGGAAGGCAACATCGATACGGCGACGGTGGTAATCGATATGGTTGCCGGGCCCAAGCTCACGGTTCAGACGCCGGCGGACAGTGCCCAGGTGTCGGTCGGTTTCAACCTCGCCGTGGATATCCGTGGTGAGGGCATTCTCATTGCCCAGATAGGCTACCTCACTACGGGAGTGATATCGACCGGTGACACGACGTTCTTTGCCATCGGTTCGCAACCCGACACGACAGTCGAGAGTTTTGTGCTGTCGATTCCCGGGGGCACGACACCAGGATTCTTGACGCTCTTCCCAGTCGGACAGGACTCTGCCGGTAATCTCGGGACCGGTTCGCCCATCACGATCGAGGTTGTCACGGGTGGCGGGCCCGCCGATACCCAGGTCCCGTTGGTGTTGGACACCCTTGAGCTGCGTGTCGAGGTAGATGACGAGATCGTTGTGAAGGCGACGGATCTCGGTGGTATAACGCGAGTTGGATACACTATTACCGACCTCGCCGAAACCGCGACGCTGAGTGGTGACTCGGTCGACTTTGCGGGAACCAACACGAATGAGGAAGCCACATTCGCCATGCGGCTCGACACCGTGCTGTCGGCTTTCCCCACGCAACTGATCGTCAGGACATTTGCCATCGACGGGGCGGGCAACCGCGGTGGAAACTCGCTTGACGGATCAACGCCCGTCCCGTGGGTCGGGCGAACCGATACCATCACCGTAGTCGCCGGCCGCACGTCGGAACTCCCCCAGGGCGGCGCGGTAGCCGACGGCATCGTCAACCGCCTCTTGGGTGCGGCGGGCGAGGTCTACCTTACGAACGTCGAGCTGGATCAGCTCGAGGTCTTCGACATCGCGACGCGATCCTTCGGCACGGCGATTCCCGTCGGGTCGCGCCCGTGGGGTATCGCCCTGTGGCCGGTGGACACCCTGGGCACCAACGCCAACACGGTGATGGTGGCCAACTCGGGTGGTACCAACATCTCCATCGTGGATATGGCCGGTCGACGGGAGACGCGCCGCCACCAGCTTCCCAACTTCATCGTTCAGACGGTGGAGTCGGAGATCAACCCCGAGACCGGGATCATCGAGGAAAAGATCGAGGAATTTGACTTCTCCGATCGTCCGCAGTACGTGGGTGCAACTTGCCGGCCGACGGACGGCTTGACCACGTGCGCGGCGGACAGCATTTTTGCGGTGTATTCCACCACGCCGACGCCCGGCCAAACAATCCCGTTCCAATCGCTCGGCACGATGCGGTGGGAGAACCTCACGGCGGGCACGCCCCAGTCCCACTTCTTCTGGGAGCACGCCACGATTCCGCCGTCACCCGAGTCCGACACCTTGCGTGTGTTTGCGGAGCGCGGGCGCGTGGTTGAAACGTTGCTCTATGCCGAGCTGGGTGTCACCGTCAACGTCCAATCACTGGCCACGCGGGACACGACGTTCGTCCGGAACTCCGGCAACTTCACCCACTCGTTCATGGGTGAAGGCGGAAACGTGGGTCAGGAATTTGCCCGGGTCTTCTCGTACGACGGCAACATACCGCTGAGGCAGGTTTCTCGTACGCTCCTGAGGATCGACACGACGATCACGGCGGTGGGGCCGCCCCCGGTCTTCACGATCGACACGGTGGCCATCGTGTTCGGTCCGTCGTGGATCGACGACGGGATCTCCCCGGGATTCGAGGTCCGGGACTTCATCGCCAACACGGCGATTCCGGTCCGGTCCATCGGCACGAACTTCAACGGACTGACCAACCTCGTGCGGGCGGACTCGATCTACATCCTCAACGAGAACCTCCGTCTCGTGGGGTTGCTCGGGGTGGGCGGCGAGAACTTCGGGATGGATCTGAACTTCGACCACGCCTTCTCGGCGCAAGCCGGCGGCACGCCTGGTACCGATGGTGGTACGGGCGATCCCGACGACCGGTTGTTGTTCGCGGCCACGGACCTTCCGGAGGTGGTGGCATACGACACGTGGTTCTACGGTGAGATTGCCAGCATCCCGATCAGGGACCCGATCATCGGGCCGCTCCGGGTAGCTAAGCTTCCCACCGGCGAGCAGTTCCTGGTGGGTGTGACGGTGCGGGGTGTGGTGACCGTGCAGTTGCCGAGCGTCACCAACATCTTCCCGGCCCCGCCCCGATTCGAGGACAAGGATCGGTAACCGCGGTTGCTACACCAGTGAAACAGCAAAGCCCGGCACTCGCCGGGCTTTGTCGTACCTGGAGCATTCCTTGCTTTCGTCACGCACTGCTTCTTACTTCTTAGCTCTTACTTTGTGACTTGGCACCGAGGAACGCGTGATTCGGTTTACCACGGCGGGTGAATCTCACGGCAAGGGACTGGTGGCGATTCTCGAGGGTATCCCTGCGGGATTGCCCCTCGTGGCGCAGGACGTAAACCACGACCTCCAGCGCCGCATGCAGGGATACGGGCGCGGCGCGCGGATGAAGATCGAGGCCGACGCGGTCGAGTTTCTCAGCGGCGTCCGAGCCGGCGAGACGCTGGGGTCACCCATCGCTCTCTACGTGCCAAACAAGGACTGGGACAACTGGGTCGACGTCATGGCGCCGGAGCCCGATCCGGATCACGCCACCGCGCGCCGCCGGCGACTCACCCGCCCACGCCCGGGGCACGCGGACATGGTGGGGGTCCTCAAGTACGACCGGGCGGATGCCAGGGACATCCTGGAGAGGGCCAGCGCACGAGAGACGGCTGCGCGGGTGGCGTGCGGCGCAGTGTGCCGCAAGCTCCTCGCCACTCTCGACGTGGAGATCGGGAGCCATGTGGTGGAGTTGGGCTCGGTCAAAGCCGCGCCGCCTGATCCCCTGCCGATTCCTCTCAACGAGGCGGCGGACCAATCGCCGACCCGGTGCCTCGACCCAGAGGCGACGGAGGCAATGATCCGAGCGATCGACGCCGCCAAGGAGAGCGGTGACACCCTCGGAGGCATCGTGGAGGTCGTCGCCAGGGGCGTGGTGGTGGGCGTGGGCTCCCACGTGTCGTGGGACAGAAAGGTGGACGGCAGGCTCGCCGGCGCCCTCATGTCGATTCCCGCGGCCAAGGGTGTGGAGATCGGGTTGGGATTCGAGGTGGCTCGGCGGCCTGGGTCGGAAGCCCACGACGAGATTGGATGGGACGGTCCGGCAAGGACCGGGGGCGTGCTCCGCTCCACCAATCGGGCAGGCGGTGTGGAAGGTGGGATCACCACCGGTCAACCGCTGGTGATCCGCGTCGCCAAGAAACCCATCTCGACCCTCATGCGGCCCTTGGACACCGTGAACCTCGAGACGGGAGAGTCGGCAAAGGCCCAATCCGAGCGCTCCGACGTGACGGCGGTGCCGGCGTTCGGAGTCATCGCCGAGTCGATGGTGGCCATCGTCCTGGCCGAAGCGATGGTGGAGAAGCTGGGTGGGGACACCCTGGAGGACTTCCGACGAGCGTTCGATGGCTATCTCGGGCGGCTCGAGAGACGCTGGGACGGGTTGCGAGCCAGTGACGGGGAGTGAGGGGCGGCACGTGATTCTGGTGGGCCTGCCGGGTGCGGGAAAGACAACGGTGGGCCACCTGGTTGGGGAGCTGCTCGTGGCGCCGTTTGTGGACGTGGATGCTCTTATAGAGGAAAGGGTGGGCATCCCGGTGGCTCGGATCTTCTCTGAGCGGGGCGAAGAGGCGTTTCGCGACCAGGAGCGGGCGGTCGTGGAGGAGCTGGTGGCCCGGAAGACACCCCACGTCATCGCCCCCGGCGGCGGTTGGGCGGCCCAGGCCGGAAGCCTCGATTCGGTGGCAGGCAGGGCCCTGACCGTCTACCTGGAGACCGCTCCCGCCACGGCGGCCGTACGGGCCCGGAACGGCACCGTGAGGCCACTTTTGGGCCCCGACCCGGCGGGATATGAGGCCCGGGTGGCGGAACTGTATGGGGAGCGAGAGCGCTACTATTCGGCCTGCGACGGGGCGGTGGCGACTGACGGCCGGACCCCGGCCGAGGTGGCCGGCCGGGTGGCCGAGCTTGCGCGCGGCCCCGGAGGGTGATAATAATGCCCGCCCGGGGGGAGGTGTGACCCGTGGGTTGATGGCTTGTAAGATGTTGAAATTCAATGATTTACGTGAACGGCCTAGACGGGGGATCGACCCCCGCTAGGCCGTCGGACCATGAGAAACCGGCGATCGGGACGTGAGACGCGGCGGGCGTTGAACCCGCGTTGAGGGCGGTGTGCCATCGGTGGATCGCCTCCTCGGACCTCGGGATCCGGAGATAACGACAGACGGTATGGCCAAGGCAAAAGGCGCGCTGGTGGTTGTGGAATCGCCGGCCAAAGCAAGGACGATCGGGAAGTATCTCGGGAAGCACTACACGGTAAAGGCCACCGTGGGGCACCTGAGGGACTTGCCGCAGCGTGAGCTCGGTGTCGACATCGAGAACGGCTTTGCGCCGAAGTACGTCACCATCCGGGGCAAAGGGCAAACCCTTGCCGAGTTGAAGAAGGTGGCCAAGCGGTCGTCCGATGTGTTTCTGGCGACCGATCCCGATCGGGAAGGTGAGGCGATTGCCTGGCACATCGCGGACCAGCTTGGTGACGGGGCGAATGTCAGCCGCGTTCTGTTCCACGAGATCACCAAGGGCGCCGTATCCGAGGCGATGAAGAATCCGATCCCCATCGATGTGCGCAAGGTGGATGCGCAGCAGGCGCGCCGAATCCTGGATCGACTCGTGGGATACAAGGCGAGCCCGCTGTTGTGGAAGTCGGTGAAGACGGGATTGTCGGCGGGCCGGGTGCAGACGGTAGCGCTCCGCCTGTTGGTCGAGCGCGAAGCGGGAATCGAGAAGTTCAAGCCCAAGGAGTATTGGTCGATCGAAGCGGAGCTCAAGGCCAAGAGGAAGCAGTTCACCGCCAAGCTTCACAAAATCGACGGTGCAAACCCGGAGCTGAAGTCGGAGAAGGCCGCCCGTGCGGTTGTCGATGCGGTGAGCGACGCACCGTTCGTCGTGTCGAAGGTGACGAGACGAGAACGTCGCAAGCGGCCGGCTGGACCGTTCACTACGAGCACGATGCAGCAGGAGGCGTCCAAGCGCCTCGGGTTCTCGGCCCAGCGCACCATGCGTACGGCTCAGCAGCTCTACGAGGGCATCGAATTGGAGGCCGAGGGGGCCGTCGGTCTGATCACGTACATGCGGACGGACTCGACCAGAGTGGCGGGTGTTGCGATCGACCACGTGCGGGAGTTCATCGGGAAGAACTACGACGCCCCGTATCTGCCCGAAAAGCCCAACATGTACAAGTCAAAAAACGTCCGTTCCCAGGACGCTCACGAGGCGGTCCGCCCCACCGATGTGGAGCGCACGCCGGATGCCATCAAGCGGGCGCTCACTGCCGACCAGTACAAGCTGTACCGGCTCATCTGGCAACGCTTCGTCGCTTCGCAGATGACGCCCCTGGTGTACGACACCACCACGATCGATTTCGACATCGACAAGTACCTGTTCCGCGCGACGGGTTCGGTGGTGAAGTTCGACGGCTTTCAGGTTCTCTACCGTGAGTCCAAGGAAGCAGAGGAAGACGGGGACCCAGAAGACCTGGCTCCGGTACCGGCGCTCCACAAGGGCGACAAGGTGGAGGTGTTGAGTGTGACACCGAACCAGCACTTCACCGAGCCGCCGCCGCGATTCAGCGAGGCGAGTCTGGTGAAAGAGCTGGAACGGCTGGGTATTGGCAGGCCCAGTACCTACAGCACCATTATCTCCACGTTGCGGAATCGGGACTACGTGGAAGTAACGGACCGCCGCTTCACCCCGACCAGTCTGGGCAGAACGGTCTCAAAGGTCATGGTGAGCCGGTTCCCGGACATCTTCAATGTCCAGTTTACCTCCGGAATGGAGGAAGAGCTGGACAAGATCGAAGAGGGGAAGCTCGGGTGGCAGGCCGTACTCAAGGATTTCTATGATCCGTTCTCCAAGGATCTCGAGAACATCGATGTGGAGGAGATGATTCGCGAGGCGCATGATCTCGGGGACCTGGAGAAGGAGCGCTGCGGAGATTGCGGTAGTACGTTGACCGTGAAGAGCGGTCGGTTCGGTCCGTTCATTGCATGCACCAAATACCCCGAGTGCAAATACTCGCGTCCGATCAAGAAAGACCGTCCCCCGGATCGCCCGACCGAGGAGAAGTGTCAGGAGTGCGGCTCCGCCATGGTCATCAAAACCGGTCGGTACGGCGAATTCCTCGCCTGCACGAGGTATCCCGACTGTCAACACACGAGACCGGTCCCGCTGGGCGTCAAGTGTCCGGTGTGCGAGGTGGGGGACCTGACCCAGCGTAGAACGAGGCGGGGCAGGGTGTTCTACGGGTGTGTACGCTATCCCGACTGCGAGTACTCTACCTGGTACGAACCCCTGCGGGAGACGTGTCCGAAGTGCAAGAAGGAGGGCGTCGAGCGGCGGTCTTCCAAGGTCCGCGGCGAGTATCGCCGCTGCATGCGCTGTGAGCACGAATTCGATGCGGAGGAGCCAGCGGCGGCCGGCACTGAATCGTGAATGCGGCAGTAGTTGGAGGCGGCCTCGCGGGGTGTGAGGCGGCGTGGGCGCTCGCCGAGTCGGGCGTCAGGGTCACGTTGTACGAGATGCGGCCCAAGGTCGCGACCCCTGCCCACCAGACCGACGCGCTCGCCGAATTGGTCTGCACCAATTCCTTCAAATCCCTCGATACCAGCAACGCCCATGGACTACTGAAGGCGGAGCTACGGCTGTTGGGCAGTCTGCTCTTGAAGACGGCGGAGGAGGTTCGGGTCCCGGCGGGCGCGGCGCTTGCGGTGGACCGGGCGTTGTTCGGTCAGCTGGTCACGGAGCGGGTCAAGTCCCACCGGAACATCGAAGTCGTGTGCGAGGAAGTCACGTCGTTGCCGACACCCGGCATCGTGGCCACCGGACCGTTGACCTCCGACCGGTTGGCCGAGACCATCCGGGAGCGGCTCGGGGCGAGCCATTTGGCTTTCTTCGACGCCATCGCTCCTATCGTGGCCGCGGACTCTCTCAACCACGATGTGCTCTATCGCATGTCCCGGTACGGGAAGGGGGATGGGGAGGACTATCTGAATGCCCCTCTCGATCGGGAGGGCTATTATGCGTTCATCGACGCGCTGCAGGCGGCAGAACAGTACGAGGGACATGCCTTCGACAAAGTCCCCTATTTCGAAGGCTGTCTCCCAATTGAGGAGATGGCGCGGCGTGGCCCGGACACCCTGCGGTTCGGTCCGATGAAGCCGGTTGGCCTCCCGGATCCCCGAACGGGAAACGAGCCCTACGCGGTAGTGCAACTGCGATCGGAAGACCGGGGCGGCCAAATGTGGAACCTGGTCGGTTTTCAGACTAGCATGCGGACCGGTGCGCAACGGGAGGTGTTGCGGTTGATCCCCGGCCTGGAGGATGCGGAAGTGCTCCGGTGGGGCAGTATCCATCGCAACACCTACCTCGACACGCCTGCCGTACTCTCCCCCTATCTGGCCGCGCTCGACGATCCACGATTGTTGTTTGCCGGACAACTGGTGGGCGTGGAGGGGTACACGGAGTCGCTCGGTTGCGGCTTGCTGTGCGGCATCAATCTGGGGCGCACGCTGGGTGGAGAGGAGCCTGTGTTACCACCGGAGGAGACGATGCTGGGGAGTCTGCTCCGCTACGTCAGTGGGGCGGACCAGAAGCACTTTCAACCCATGAACGCCAATTTTGGGTTGCTGCCGCCACTCGAGCAGCGTGTGCGCGACAAGAGAGAGAAACGCGGGATGCTCGCCGACCGAGCTCTCCAGGCCATGTCGACCTTCGTCGCACGGCTGAGCGGCGTACCGGCGTAACCAGACCCATGAGCACCGGCACAGTGCGGAGTCCCGAGCGCACGAGCTTTCTGGCCTACCTGACACACGAGCGGAACGATTCGCCCAACACGGTGAAAGCGTACGAACGTGACTTGGACGAGTTCGAGACGTTCTGCGATGGATACTTCGGCGGTGCCGGCGCTTGGAGTTGGGAAACGGTGGACCGGCTCGCGATGCGGAGCTTCATGGGGGAACTTGGCCGCCGCGGCCTCACCAAGCGGTCCATTTCCCGGGCAGTCTCCGCGCTCCGTACGTTTTATCGGTTTCTCAACGAGCGCCATGACCTGGCGGGAAATCCGGCAGCAGCGGTGCGGTTGCCCAAGCTGGAAAAGCGGTTGCCGGCGGTCCTCGATCGTCGGCAGGTCGAGGAGGTGTTCCAACTGGCGGAACTCCGCGCGTCGGAGAACGATTTCGGCGGCGTCCGCGATCTCGCCATCCTGGAGTTCTTCTACAGCACCGGGATGCGGCTTTCGGAGCTCGCGGGCCTGAACCTGGCCGACGTCGACATCGTGAGCGAGCAGGTGAAGGTTCGTGGAAAAGGCCGCAAGGAACGGTTACTCCCGTTGGGAAGCCACGCCGTCAATGCGCTACGGCGATATCTCCCGGTGCGGGAGGAGCGATTGGCGGCGCGGGGACGGACCGAGCAGGCGGTATTCCTCTCGGCGCGGAACGCACGGCTTTCGCCCAGAGGCATCCAGTACGCGGTGCGGAAGTTCCTCGACGGGCTGGGTGGCGATACGGGTCTCAAGGTCCACAGCCTGCGACACAGCTTTGCCACCCATCTCCTGGACGCGGGTGCGGACCTGCGGGCGGTCCAGGAGCTCCTCGGCCATACGTCGCTCAGCACGACGCAGGTGTATACTCATACGAGTGTGGAGCGGCTGAAGAAAGTGTACGACCAAGCGCATCCAAGGGCGTGAGCATATGAATCCCGGACAAGTCACCCACGGTACGACCATTCTCTGCGTTCGATGGGACGGCAAGACCGCCATGGGTGGGGATGGCCAGGTCACCGTTGGCGAGACCGTCATGAAGGGCAAGGCCAACAAGATTCGATCCGTCGCCGATGGGAAGGTCCTGGCGGGATTCGCCGGAGCAGCCGCCGACGCGTTCACCCTGTTCGAGCGGTTCGAGGAGAAGTTGAAGCGGTATCCGGAGAACCTGCCGCGGGCGGCCGTCGAGCTGGCCAAGGATTGGAGGAGCGACCGGGTGTTGCGGCGGCTCGAAGCGCTGCTGGCGCTGGCCGACGCAGAGCACAGCTTCGTGGTCAGCGGCAGCGGAGAGCTCATCGAGCCCGATGACGGCGTGTTGGCCATCGGGTCGGGCGGCAACTATGCCCTGGCGGCGGCGAGGGCCCTGGTGCGCCACTCGGACTTCTCCGCCCACGATATCGTGGAGCACAGCCTACGGATCGCGGGCGAGATCTGCGTGTACACCAACGACAACTTGACGATCATGGATATTTGACCGGATGCATCGCACGCGTCCGAAGAAAGCAGTGAAGCAGGTTCATACATGACCGACACCAAATCCACACAGTCCGTCGTCCCGGCCGCCGAGCAGAGTCCGACCGAGACGCCACAGCCGTGGCTGGAGGAGCTCACGCCGCGGCAAATCGTCGGCGAGTTGGACCGCTACATCGTCGGCCAAGACGACGCCAAGAAAGCCGTGGCCATCGCGGTGAGAAACCGCTGGCGTCGCGCGCAGGCACCGGAGGATATTCGCGACGAGATCCTCCCGAACAACATCATCTTGATCGGTCCCACCGGCGTGGGGAAAACCGAAATTGCCCGGCGACTGGCTCGGCTCTCCGGGGCGCCATTCATCAAGGTGGAAGCGTCCAAGTTCACCGAGGTGGGGTATGTCGGGCGGGATGTCGAGTCGATGATCCGCGACCTGGTGGACTCCGCGATCAACATGGTGCGAGGGGAACGGGAGGACGAAGTATTTCCGACGGCTGAGGATCGGGTGGAGGACCGCATCTTGGACCTGTTGCTACCTCCACCGTCTTCCCCCGCCAAGCCGTCTCCCCCTCGGGCGTCCGAGCAACCCGCGTCGGCCGCCGCCGAGCCGGGGGCTGCCGACGACGCCGACGTGCGCCCGCTCTTCGTGGTCTCGTCCAGCGGGCAAGCGGAGGCTACGGAGCAGCAGTCGGAGGACACCGCGGCGGAACTGGCCAGGTACAAGCGCACGCGGGAAAAGCTCAAGCAGCTCTTGCGGGACGGCAAGCTCGAGGATCGGGAGATCGAGGTGGAGGTGACCCAGCAAGGACTGCCGGTCCTCGATCTGATGCAGCCTCCCCAGGGGATGGAAGGCACCGACATCAATCTCAGCGAGATGTTGCAGGACATGCTCCCCAAGAGGACCAAGACGCGTGTGGTGCGTGTCTCGGAAGCTCGGCGCATTCTGTTGGATGAGGAGCTCAAGAAGCTCGTTGAAATGGAAGACGTGATCAGTGAGGCGCTCGATCGGGTCGAGAACCACGGCATGATCTTCATCGATGAGATCGACAAGGTGGCGGGGGAGCGGTCGCAGGCGGGGCCGGACATCTCCCGAGAGGGCGTGCAGCGCGACCTCCTGCCGATCGTGGAGGGTTCCACGGTGCAAACGCGACACGGGTACGTCCGCACCGACCACATTCTCTTCCTGGCCGCCGGAGCCTTTCACGTCTCCAAGGTTTCTGACCTGATCCCGGAGATGCAGGGTCGGTTCCCAATCCGTGTCGAGTTGAAAACCCTGACGCAAGAAGACTTCGTCCGCATCATGACAGAGCCGGAGAATGCCCTGACCAAGCAATACCAGGCGTTGTGCGGATCGGAGGGTGCGGAGCTGAGCTTCACCGATGCCGGGATCAAGGAGATTGCCCGCATCGCGACCACCGTGAACGACCGTCTCGAGAACATCGGGGCACGCCGCCTTCACACCGTGATGACGACGCTGCTGGACGACGTGCTGTTCAACTTGCCGGACGTTCCGGAGCGGAAGATCGTTTTCGACGCGCCGGAGGTCCGCGAGCGGCTCATGAAGATCGTCGAGGACCAAGACCTCAGGAACTACATTCTCTAACCTTATTATTAGAGTCTAGCCCTCGGGGCGTGAGCAGCCTTTACACGCCCCTCATCCGCTGCTAGACTCATCCCTCCGAACCTGTCATTTTGGCCCTCTACGACACCGGAGTATGCCGAAAAAGGATTTTCTGGCGGTCACCGATCTTTCGAAAGCCGAAGTCCTAGACCTGTTTCGGAGTGCGCAGGAGCTGAAGTCCGGCCAGCGATCGGATCACCCCCTCGGCGGCAAGACGCTGGCGATGATTTTCGCGAAGAGCAGTACCAGGACCCGTGTGTCCTTCGAGACGGGAATGTACCAGCTCGGCGGGCACGCCATGTTTCTGTCATCCCGAGACCTGCAGCTGGGAAGGGGCGAGCCGATCAAGGACACGGCTCGGGTCATGTCGCGCTACGTTGACGGCATCATGATCCGGACGTTTGCCCATAGTGACGTTGAGGAGTTGGCCGAGCACGCCACCGTGCCGGTGATCAACGGTCTCACGGACCTCCTCCACCCGTGTCAGCTCCTCACGGACATGTTCACGATCCACGAGGTGATGGGGGGAGTGGAGGATCGGGTGGTTGCGTGGGTGGGCGACGGCAACAACATGGCCAATTCCTGGTTGAACGCCGCGGCCACCATCGGCTTCGAGTTGCGGCTGGCATGTCCCCAAGGGTACCGGCCGAACGACGGGATTCTCGAGGCGGCCCAAGGCAAAGCGCGGGTGTCGATTACGGATGACCCGACTGAGGCGGTGAAGGGAGCGCACGTCGTCAACACCGACGTGTGGGCTTCGATGGGGCAGGAGGCGGAGGAGGACGCTCGCGCTCGGGCGTTTGACGGTTACGTGGTCGATGAGAAATTGATGCAGTTGGCTGAGGACGATGCCATTTTCCTTCACTGTCTTCCGGCCCATCGCGGCGAGGAAGTCACAGAGGAGGTCTTCGAGGGGCCTCAGTCACGGGTCTTCGATCAGGCCGAGAATCGGTTGCATGTTCAGAAAGCGTTACTGGTAAAACTCTTGGGGTGAAAGGGAGCGACCAATGAGCGGGAAACGGACACCGTTCTACGATCTTCACGTCTCGCTGAAAGCGAAGATGGTGGACTTTGCGGGCTTCGAAATGCCGGTACAGTATCCCACGGGCATTACGAAAGAGCACGAGATCGTGCGCACCGGCGTTGGCGTGTTCGATGTCTCGCACATGGGTGAATTCGAGATTACCGGACCCGACCGCAACGCATTTGCCAATCGGGTGACTTGCAACGACGTCGGTGCGTTGGTGGACGGCCAGGCCCAGTACTCGGCGCTGCTGACCGATGAAGGAACGTTCGTCGATGATTGCCTCGTGTACCGGTTCGACGACAAGGTGATGGTGGTCGTGAACGCGACCAACATAGAGAAGGACTGGGAAGTGCTCGTCTCGAGGAAAACGGGCATCAATTGTCGGCTGCGGAACATCAGCGATGACGTGGCCCTCCTCGCCGTCCAAGGCCCCAAGAGCGAAGAACTGGTTCAATCGTTGACGAAGATGAACCTGTCCCGGATCAAGTACTACCACTTCGACACGGGCAGCGTAGGTGGCGTGGGTTGCTTCATCTCGCGCACGGGATACACGGGAGAGGACGGCTTCGAGCTGTACTTCCGACCGGCGGATGCCGAGGTCATGGGGAACACGTTGGTGGGTCACGGCCGCGGCGAGCCGGTCGGGCTCGGCGCCAGGGATTCCCTCCGATTGGAAGCCGGCTACCCGCTGTACGGCAACGACATCGACGACACCACGAATCCGTATGAGGCTGGGCTCGGTTGGATCGTCAAGTTGGACAAGGGTGCACCGTTCACCGGTCGTGCCGCGCTGGAAGCGGCAAAGCGCGGGGGCGCCAAGCGCAAGCTCGTTGGATTCCGGATGGCGGAAAAGGGATCGATCCCGCGCCACGGATACGACGTGTACCTCAAGGGCACCAAGGTCGATACCGTCCGCAGCGGAGGTTTCGGGCCTTCGGTGGGGGAAGCCATCGGCACCACGTATTTACCGACGCATTCGGTCGAACCAGGCACCGAACTCGAGATCGACTGCCGCGGCAAGAAGGTGACGGCCGAGGTGGTGAAGATGCCCTTCTACGGAGAAGGAAGCGTCAAGAAGGCGTAATTCCGGCATGCCGGTGCGACTGGCACTACTCACCGTTTCCGACCTCGGCGCCGCCGGGGGCCGCCCGGACACGTCGGGAGACCTCGTCGTCGCCTGGGCCGCCGAGCAGGGCTTCGATGTGGCGGCACGGGAGCTGGTTGCCGACGAGAGCGACCTCATCGCCGGGCAGCTGTGCCGGTGGGCCGACGACGGGACCACCGACGTGATTCTCACCACCGGCGGCACGGGGCTGAGCCCGCGGGACGTCACTCCCGAAGCCACTCGGGCGGTCGTGGAGAGGGAGGCGCCGGGGATTGCCGAGGCCATCCGGGCTGCCGGGCTCCTTGCCACTCCCCGAGCTGCGTTGTCCCGGGGGGTGGCCGGAATCCGGGGGGCGACCCTCATCGTCAACCTGCCGGGAAGCCCGTCCGGTGTGAAAGATGGCCTCGCCGTGCTCGGCCCGATCGTCACGCACGCGGTGGATCTCCTCACCAACCAACCAACGGATCACTGATGGCCGATACGATCCTGCTCACCATGGACGACCTCGAGACGGCCGTGCGCGTCAACGCGGCGTTCGAGGCGGACGGGGAGAAGACGGTGCTGGTCTCGGCCATGGACGATGTCCCCGGCGCGGTCCGGAGCACCGACCCCGATGTCATCGTCTTGACCGGCGCGCTCCACGAGCGACCTGCAAGAGAGCTCATCCACCTGTCTCGCGACCGGTCAATATCGACGCTCGGACTGCTCGAGGAGACCGAGCCCGACCCTCCGAAAGTCGCCGCGGCGCTGCGCCTGACGGGATGGTTGGTGAAACCGGTGGACGCCCAGCACGTGATGGCGACCGCCAGGCGCCTCATCGAGCGCCGGCGCCTTCAGGAGCGAACAGGGATTCTGGGGGAGGGCGCCGCCGTGCAGGAGATGCTCATCAAGATCGAGCAGATGGCACCGGTGTCCTCCACGGTCCTCATCGAGGGCGAATCCGGCACCGGTAAAGAGCTCGCCGCCCACGCCATCCACGAGTTGTCTCCGCGAAGGGACCAGCCGTTCATTGCCGTCAACTGTTCGGCGCTGCCGGAAACCCTGCTCGAGTCCGAGCTCTTCGGGCACGAGAAGGGGGCCTTCACGGGAGCCGCGCAACGGCGGCTGGGGCGGTTCGAGCTGGCCGATGGAGGCACGCTCTTCCTCGACGAGGTGGGCGACATGGCACCGGCGACCCAGGTGAAGTTGCTGCGGGTCCTGGAGAACCGTTCGTTTTTCCGCGTGGGAGGGACCGAGGCGATCCACGCTGATGTTCGCGTGGTGACGGCGACCAACCGCACGTTGAAAGAGGCGGTGGCCCTGGGTGATTATCGCGAAGATCTATTCTTCCGCCTCAACGTGCTGTCCATCTACCTGCCACCACTCCGAGAGCGACGCGGTGACATACCGATACTGGTGCGCCACTTCGTCAAGGAATTCAGCGAGCAGCACAAGAAGCCGTTCCGGGGCATCACACCGGAGGCGATGCAGCTCCTCGTCAACGCGCACTGGCCCGGCAACGTGCGTCAACTGCGAAACCTGATCGAGTCGATGGTCGTGCTCGCGCCGGGCCAGGAGATTCGGGCCTCCGACATCCCCGCAGACATTCGTGAAGAAGGCACGCGGCTGCTTCCCATGCGCGTGGCGCGCGATACACCCAAAGCCGCAGGCGGAAACGAGCTGGAGTTCATCTTTCGCAGCCTCGTCGATCTGAAACTGAAGATGGAAGAGCTCAATCGGCGGATGGATGAGCAGACGTCCCGCGACGTCGAGGCCATCGAGGTGGGAGGCGGGAGCGCGTTTCGGTCCGCGGAGCCCGTGACCGCCATCGACCTCTCGGCCTATCCCGAGGTCGAGGAAGCCGAGGTCGTGGAGCACATTTTGTACGAAACCGGCATGACCATGGCGGATGTCGAAAGGGCCGCCATCGATGGGGCCCTCCGGGAGAACAACGGCAATCGACGCAAGGCGGCCGAAGCGCTGGGGATCGGGGAGCGGACCCTCTACCGCAAGATCAAGGAGTACGAATTAGGACCTACGTCCTAGTTCCCAGCAACCACCCAATCCTCTCATCCGTCCGCGGGTGGGTGCTAAAAGGCGCAACGCCCCCTCACCCGAGAACGGCTTCACGATGAACATGTGCTCTGTGGCTTGAGCGGCCGGGCCGGCGGGCCAGCTCAGCCGTGATGGCGTAGAGATCGTGATCTGGTCCCACCTCTTGGGACCGACCAGTAGGACCCACAATTCATTGCGCTCGCGATACCGAAGGCGATCAGCAATCCACTCTGCCCGCCGAGCATCTGTCCAATGATCAGCAGGATGGCGCTGAGGGCCGCCAAGAGCGCTGCGGTCTTGAATGCGTTCATCATGACGAAAACCTAGTCGGGCTGTGAGGATTGAACGAGCAGGCATACCGCTGCACCCCGTGAGTGGTCCGTTATTGCCCCCCAACTGGAACGAAATGCACCAGGCGCGAATGGCTGTAAGTGACCATCACTCTTTGAGTTGAAAAGCTCTCTCGCCATTGACACTCGCCCTGGCCCGCCGCATGATTGCTCAACCCTTGCAGCTCTAGTGATCGCCGCTCAGCCAGCCAAAAAAACGCGTGCAGTTCGAAATCAACTCGGACAAGTGTGTCGCCTGTCTGGCCTGTGTCCGGGCTTGTCCGGTAGAGGCGGTAGGGGTGGAGGAGACGGACGTCGAGATTGTGGAGGAGGCGTGTATTCGGTGTGGGGCGTGTGTCCCCGCTTGCCCCCACAGCGCAATCGACGTCCGGGGAGACTTTAGCAAAGCGCTCGAATTGGCTGTCGCGGGCAACGCGATTCTGATTCTGAGCGTCGAGTCCGAAGTCCACTTCTACCCCCACACGCCTGAGCAATTGGTGAACGCGTGCTATCGCGCGGGCTTTGGCGTCGTCTATCGAGGCGTTTTGGGAGACGAGCTGGTGGCTGAGCGTTACCGCCGGCTGTTGAAGGGGGGACGTTGGGGGACAATGATTCGGTCCACTTGTCCGGTCGTGGTGGAAACGATCCGGCGGGAGTACCCGGGCTTGGTCCCCTATTTGGCTCCGGTTCAAACACCAGTTCAAGCAGAGGCCCGGTACATTCGGACCAAGCACGGGGCCGATACGAAGATTGCGTACGCCGGCGTGTGCCTCACGGAAGGGGGCGAGGAGGTGGATGCGGCGATCACCCTGCACGAGTTGGAGGAGCTCCTGCGCGTCCGCCGGGTGGAGGTGGCGACCGAAGCGCCGTTCTTCGATCGGATTCCAGAGGAACGGCGGCGACACGTGAGCACTGCCGGCGGGTTGCCTCTCCCGGTGCTCCAGGACGAGCGCCACGCCAGTCGCCGGTTCCGCAAGGTGCGGGATCTGGGCCATCTACCGGTGATCACGCGTGCGGTGACGGTGGACGAGATCGACTTGGGGTTTGTGGACCTGTTGCCGTGCGAGGGGTGCCTGGACCACCCGCTCCTGGGTCCACCCAACGAACTGTATCAGCGGCGCAAATTGCAGGCAGCGATGGAGCCGCCCAGAAGTG
>JBDHAF010000050.1:0-21021 GCA_039588255.1 Gemmatimonadota bacterium
GGGCCTTGAGATTCTCCAGCATCCGCTCGAGCTCCTGCGTCGAGGCCTTCTCCAAGGCCTTCTTGGGCACCAGCTTCAACCTTCGTCCGGGTGTCGCGTCGATCGTCCACGTGACCTTGGTGCCTTCCGGCACCTGCTCCCATCGAATCTCCGCCCTGGCGTGGGTGTCCGATTCAGGAGTCGACTCGTACACGGCTCGCACGTACATCTCATAGGCGGTGACGCGGTACACGTTGTGCACTTCCTTCTTTAGGAACTTGCTCGTATAACGCCTCACCGTTCCCACGCCCACCGGTCCGCGCGGCTCCTGGGTGGCCGACCGCAGGTTGGGCTGCCACTCCTGCTCCCGGTCGATGTCGTCCATGTACGAGAAGACCTCGGGGACGGAGCGCCGGATGATGACGGATCGTTCGATTAGAGGCACGGCTTTTTGCAGACGGTTTGAGATCCACAGAATGTGTCGTGTCGGTGTACCGAGCGGGAGGGTGGACGTCGGTCACTTTCCATCGCCGCTTGAATCCTGGGTCGCAAGATGATTCATTCTCTCAGGAGATGGGCGCCCGCTTCGCCCGAACCCCTTGCCACTGGGTCGATCGACATGCCATCCGACAAGAGCCTCAACCGCATGCGGATCTTCGTGGAGAAGTACCTCGAGAAGACCGGTACGTCACGGCACCCGAACCCGGAGGTCACCGACGCAGTGGTCAACGGCCTCGCCGCAAACCTCGACGAGTTGGGTCGTCCTCTCTGTCCGTGCAAGTTCTTTCCCGACAAGCAAGCTGAGGTGGAACGGAGCCGGGAGTGGATCTGCGCGTGCGACGACATGAAGCGTCACAAGTACTGTCACTGCCTCCTGTTCGTGACGCCTGAGGGACTGCCCATCACCGAGTACCTACCGGAGGATCACGAGGGGCGTGTGGCCTACGGCGTGGTGGAGGATCCGACACCGGGCAAGGGAAGGGAACTCAACAAGTCGGCGAAGCGCGACTAGGAAACGCGGGCCTCCGCGTGGAGGCCCGCGTGCGCATTCCTTAGGCCCTTGGCTGTCGCGGCTAGTTACCGGGGGCGGGCAAGTCCGAGTTGAAGATATCGACCGCTAGGGGCCACGACCCGTCACCTTGCTTCCTGCGGATCTCGACGTACTTGCCGGTATCGCGCACTTCCATACCGCCGATCGACACAGTCATCGCATATGTCCCCCGGACGTAGGCGATGTCGCCGTAGCCGTCGATCTCCTGGATGCTGAGATTCGCTTTGAGGATTTCCGGGTATGCTTCCATCCAGGCTAGAAGGTTCGCCCGCCCCTGGATAGCGGCCTCGTTGGGCGGCATTACGACCACATCCTCGGTGTACAACTCCACCACGGCACTCCAGTTGCCGGCCACAATGTGCTCGTGCCAAGAGTCGTGAACGGCTCTTATCGAGGCCACATCCTCATCGCTCAGCGGCGCGATTCCCGCTTGGCACGCTGCGACTGCGAGAGAGAGTGTAGTGAGAATCGGTACTGTCCTGCAGAGTCTCATGACGGCCTCCGTTTGGGATTGCCCGAAGCGTAGTGGGCCACGAGTATACCCATCGAGTTGACGAGGGTCCAGGAGGTGTCGTGCTCGTGGAGTACCAGCCGGTAGTCCAGCACTACTGGCAGCCCGGGGAAAAAGCAGCCGGCGGGACAGGCTCAATCAGCTCTGGGCCCAAAGGCACCTCCACCAATCCGCCTTGGACCTCGTCCGATGCTCCCGATAAACTGAAGGCCACGTGCCAGTAGTAACGCAGGGTGCCGACAAAAGTGGAATTTGGGGGTCCACCCAAACTGATGCCGAGAACGCACTTCTCGACGAGGCCCGTGTTGGGATCGATGGTGGCGAATCCCGCCAACGTGAAGTCCGACTGATCGAGATCGGAAACGCTGCTGTAGTAAAGTCCAACCTGTTGGATCGTGACCGAACCGCGATCAATCGCCGCGCGCACTCGCCACCGATCAAACTGAGGGTTCCCAGTGCCAACGAAATCGAGAGCCACCGGCAGCGTATAGATCGCGGGTTGTCGATAGGCCGCGAGGCCTTGCGGGCGCCTGGTCCGTAGCACGACATCGTTGCCCCTGAAGGGTGCCGGGTCCTGACCCGCCCGTATGGGGTCTGTGCTCTTTCCCGTGATCTCGATCTCCGGCCGCCTGTCGGGAAACGGGTTGTACATGGTTCCTTCGATCGTCGCGCAGATCACCTCGTCCCAATTGTCCGTGGCGTCCGGATCGTAGCAGGAGAGTTCCTCCGGTGAGCCACCGACGGTGTAGTCCATCGTCATCGTGAGCGCTGTAACGCTACTGTGGGGCTCTGGGGTGCCGTCTTCGCCGCGCTGGGACCACCTGATCGTGCCCAAGCCCTCGTATACCTGGATTTTCCGCGTACCCGAGAAGGAGCTCAGATCTGTATTGAGTCCCATGCCGCCCGTCGAATAGAACGTCTCAGAGATGATGAGGCGGATGTTCTCCAGCTCACCGAGCACACCCCCACCGCCACCGGCAAAGGTGTCGACGCTTCGGTACGCCCGCACGCCTGCCGTGATCACCGGCCCCTTCGCGTCGCGTACCGTCGCTGCGATCTGGCCAAGTTCTGTTTCCTCTACGACGACGAGAGGATCCTCGGTGTCACATCCCCCAAGCGTGGCCACTGGCAAGGTGCAGAGGGCAAACGCAGTCCAACCTCGCGGCGCTCGATGCATGTTGGGCTCTCCGGGATCAAGGCGAGCTTAACATCCGGCGCCGGACCGGCAGGCGCAAGCAGAAGCCCGTCATACCGCGTGGGCCTTTCGCACGCGTTCCGTGATCTCGGCGGTCGGAACCGTGGCTCCTAGCCGGTAGAGGACATTGAAGAGTCCCAATTCTTGTCGGCAGAGAAAGAACACTTCCGGATTGGGCGGGCAGGTCTTGAGGACTTTATCCCAGAGTTCCGTCATACACTCCAGCACCGTAGTCTGACCGAAATCGACCGCTTCTTGCTGGCTTTTTGGCGGCATGAGGAACTGGAGGAACTCCATGAACGCCTTCAGGACAGGTTGGGATTTGGGGTCGCTGAAGTCAATCCTGGTTTGGAACGCGGCCTGGAGGGCTTCAGCGAACCTTGCCTCGTCCTGTTCCCAGAGGTGATCGGCCATCGCGTGACTGTTTTGCACGATGTCGTCGGGCAAATACTTGACGCAGCCAAAATCGATCAGTGCGATCGTTCCGTCGTCGTCATAGAGGTAATTCCCCGGATGCGGATCTGCATGAATGGCGTTCATGTTGTAGAACTGATACACGAAGAGTTCGAACAGACGCGACCCCAGGCGATTCCTCCATTCTTGACTGGGGTTCCGGTCGAGCCGCTGATCGAGGAATTCGCCCCGCATGAATGACATGGTCAAGACCTTGTCCGAAGAGTACTCCCGAAATACGTTCGGAACGCGCAGAAACGACAACTCCGGTGCATGCTGCCCGAAGAGTTCGATATTCTTGGCTTCGTTCCCGTAGTCGGTCTCGAGCATGAACCCGTTCTCGGCTTCCGAAATCATCTCGTCGCTGACGTATTTCGCCCACCTTGCGGGCAACGTCACCGTGCGCAAGAGCGCGAAGTCATTCCGAATCGCCTCCCGGATGGCCGGATACTGAATCTTGACCGCGACTTCATCACCGCCCCGCGTCACGGCAAAATGCACTTGGCCCAGGGATGCGGCCGCGAACGGCTCCATCTCGAACCGCGCGAAAACCTCTTCCGGGTACTTTCCCATCGATCTCTTGAACTGGGTCCGCATCAAGGTTGGATGCATTGACGGAGCATGCATCTGCAGCGCAGTCAGTTCCTCGAGGATCTCCTCCGGTATGAGATGGCCCTGCATGCTGAGCGTCTGGCCCAGCTTCATGACCGGCCCACGCAGTTGCTGAAGTTCTTCACGAAACCGCTGCGCGTTTTTCTGGCGGAAGGTCTTCTTGTTTTGCGCGCGCGCGGGTGGATCCAGGAAGAGATTCTGCATCTGGTAGCCCAGATAGCTTCCCGCGATACGAACGCCCAATCCGCCCACCCTCATTGCGCGACGGGCTTTGTTGCTTGCCTGGCTCTGCTTCACCACTCCCAGCCTCCTTGCCGCAGGACGCTGTTTGCGAGCGTCAATGCGCGGTCCAGCAGTGCCAGGGTGTTCTCTTTGCCTTCCGACCGATCGTTCAGCCAATAGGTCAGGATACCCATGAATCCGAGCCCCAGCGCGTACACCCCAAACTCGCCGAACGGCGGGACTTCTTCCTTCTCTTCGGCTTCATCCAGAATATCACGGATGAATTTCAGCTCACGGATGCGGAGTTCTTGGACTTCCAGGCTGAGCGGATTCAGCTTCGATCGGGGCTGCAAAGCACGCAAATAGACGGCGCCGATGAACTCCTGGTAGGGCTCAATGCGGTCCAGATAGTGCTGGACGAGGGCAAACAGTTTCTCCGGCAGAGGGGCGGCCTGCACGTAGTCGTCCTTGTAGTACCAATCAATGCAGGTCTGGAGTTCGGTCTCGAAGAAATACAGGGCCAGATCTTCCTTGGTCTTGAAGTAGTTGAAGAGCGTGCCCTCGGCGATTCTCGCTTTCTGGGATATCTCTTTCGTGGTGGTCTTGTAGAATCCCTTCTTCCCGAACAATTCCAATGCGGCATTGAGAATCCTCGCCTTGGTCTGCTCCTTGCTCTTCGCGCGTTTTCCCGGAGCCTTCTTCGTGCTTCGGCTGGATGTCGACTGCTTTCTTGCCGGGCGCTTGGTTGACGTCGCCATCATCCCCTCGCTCGCGGGATCTCCCAAAAAATGAGTATACTCATATTAACGCGCGCCAAGCGTGACGTCAAGTAAAAATGAGTGTACTCATGAAAAATTGCCCGTCACCGAGTACCTAGCAGAGGATCACGAAGGGCTTGTGGCCTTCGGCGTGGTCGAGGATCCAACTCGGGACAAGGGAAGGGAGCTGAACAAGTCTGCAAAACGCGACTAGGGAACGCGGGCCTCCGTCTGGAGGCCCGCCGTCCACGCTAGTTTACGCCTGCCACAAGATGCCCGCTGCGGCCTGCTAATCCGGGACCGGCAAGTCCGAGTTGAAGATGTCAACCGCCAGGGGCCACGATCCGTCGGCTTGTTTCCGGCGGATCTCGATGTACTTGCCGGTGTCGTGGACCTCCACCCCTGCGATCGTCAAGGTCATGGCATACGTTCCCCGGACGTAGGCGATGTCGCCGTAGCCGTCGATCTCCTGGATGGTGAGGTTGGCCGCCGAAATCGCCGGAAACGCCTCCATCCACGCCTGAAGGTCAGCCCGCCCCTGGACGGTTGCCTCGTTGGGTGGCATGAAGGTGGCATCCTCGGTGTACACCTCCACCATTGCGGCCCAGTCACCGGCCACGACGAGCTCGGCCCACGAGTCGGAAGCGGCTCTGATGGCGGCAATGTCCTCATCACTGAGCGGTGCGACTCCGGGTTGGCACGCTGTGACAGCGAGGGACAGTGTAGCGAAAATCGGTACTGCTTTGCAGAGTCTCATGACGGCCTCCGTTTGGGATCGCCCCGGGCATATTGAGTGGTTTTGACAACGAGTATACCTGGCGAATTGACGAGGGGCCAGGGAGTATCGCGTTCCTGGAATACCGGCGGGACCGAGGCCAACGATCACACCGACCGTAGCGGAGCGGCTAGTACTCAGAACTCTGCGTGCTCCGTCCGGGCGATGATTTCGTCCTGCAGCGCCTTGCTGATGTCGCAAAAGTAGTCGCTGTACCCCGCCACGCGTACGATGAGGTCCCGGTACTTCTCCGGTTCATCCTGGGCGGCCTTGAGCGTGGCGGCATCGATCACATTGAACTGGATGTGGTGTCCGTCCATCCGGAAGTAGGACCGCACCAACTGGACGAACTTGTCCAGTCCCTGATCGCCACGCAGCAAGCCTGGCGTGAGCTTCTGGTTGAGGAGCGTCCCACCGGTCCGGGCGTGATCCATCTTGCCCACGGACTTGCACACTGCCGTAGGGCCGTGCCGGTCGGCCCCTTGCACCGGTGAGACCCCTTCGGACAGCGGCTCGAAGGCCCTCCTGCCGTCTGCCGTGGCCTGGACCACGGAGCCGAAGTAGATGTGGCAGGTGGTGGGGAGGAGGTTTATGTGATAGGTCCCGCCCTTGGTGTTTTTCCGCCCGTCCACCGTTTCAAAGTACGCCTCGAACAGCTCCCGCATGATGTCGTCGGCGTAGTCATCGTCGTTCCCGTACTTGGGCGTTCGCTCCCTCAGCAGCAGGCGGGTCTTCTCGTGCCCCGTGAAATCATCCCGGAGCGCCTGCAATAGCTCCTGCACGGACATGGTACGTTCGTCGAACACGTGATATTTGATGGCCGTCACCGTGTCCGTCAGCGAACCGAGTCCCACGCCCTGGATGTACGACGTGTTGTACCGGGCGCCGCCATCGTGGTAATCGGTTCCGTTCTCGATACAGTCGTCGATGAGCAATGACAGGAAGGGGGTCGGCAAATAGAGTGCCCACAGTCTTTCGATGACATTGTTGCCCCGCACCTTGATGTCGATGAAGTGACGAAGTTGCCGTTTGTAAGCCGCCATGAGATCGTCGAAGGTCTCGAACGTGCGCGGATCCCCCGTCTCAATGCCGATCTGCTTGCCGGTGCGAGGGTCTCGGCCGTTGTGGAGCGTGATCTCGAAGACCTTCGGCATGTTGAAGTAACCGGTGAGGTTGTAATTCTCCTTGCCGAATGCCCCCACCTCTACGCAGCCGCTCGACCCACCACTGCGTGCGTCCTCCACCGTCTTCCCTTGCCTGACCAATTCCTGCACGATGACGTCGGCGTTGAAGATCGACGGCTGTCCGAACCCCGTATTGAGGATCTTGGCCGCCCGCTTGGGAAACCTGTCCGGGTTTCGCTTGCTGAGCTGGATGGATGAGCTGGGTTGGACGAGGCGCATCTCCTCGATGACGTCCAGCAACAGATACGTGACGTTGTTCACGGCGTCGGAGCCGTCGCGCCTCAAGCCGCCCAGGTTGATCTGGGCGAAGTCGGTGTAGGTGCCGCTCTCCTCAGCGGTGACACCCACCTTGGGTGGTGCCGGATGGTTGTTGAACTTGATCCAGAAACACTGGAGTAGCTCTTTCGCCGTTTCCTCCGTGAGTGTTCCTTCGGCGAGGCCTTGGCAGTAGAACGGATAGAGATGCTGGTCCAGGTGGCCTGGATTGAACGAGTCCCAGGTGTTCAACTCGGTGATGACCCCGAGGTGCACGAACCAGTAGTACTGAAGGGCCTCCCAGAGGTCGCGAGGTGCATGTGCGGGAACGTGGTTGCATACATCGGCGATGCGCTCGAGTTCCTGCTTCCGGTTGGGATCCTCCTCGACCTCGGCCCGGCCACGGGCCAAGGTCGCGTAGCGGGCCGCATATTGGATCAGCGCGTCGGCGCAGATGTCCATGGCCTCGAGCTCTTGTTGCTTCTCGTAGGCCCGCGCGTCGTTGAGGTAATCCAGGGCCTGCAGGCTGTGCTCGATGTCCTGTTTGAAATCGAGCAACCCCTTCTCGTAGATCTTGCCGTCGAGGACGGTGTGCCCGGGCGCCCGCTGCTCCATGAACTCTGTGAAGATCCCGGCGTCGTAGGCGTCCTTCCACTCAGGGGTCATCTCCTTGAAGAGGAGTTCCCGCATTGTGCGCCCTTTCCAGAACGGAATGAGGCGGTCGCGAAATGTCTGGCAGACTTTTTCGCTGACGGAGAAGGACACCTTTTCACGAGAGTGCAGGATCTGTAGATCCTCGATGCTGTGACAGCAGATCTCGGGGTACGTCGGCGTGGCCTTTGGTGCCGGGCCCCGTTCACCGACGATGAGCTCACCGTCTCCGATGGACGCGTGCTTCTGCTCGAGGAGGTATCGAAAAGCCTGGGCGCGCCGCACTGCCGGGGAAGTCCCCGCGTCGTCCTGCTCATAGAACTCGGTGATCAGGAGTGCGCGCTCCGAGGACAGCGTGGCCGGAGCGTTGACACTCTGCTCCCGCAGGTGGCGCACTCTTTCACTTAAGGGCATGGGATTCACCTCTTATGGTGACATCGAGCTCATAACTCTCCAGGATTCTCACGGCGCTGGCGACTCGAGCGTCTGAAGGTGGCTCCGTCTCAGGTAGTCGATACGCGCGGCCCAGTCGCTCGTGCTTGTCGGCACCGATGCGGTGGTAGGGGAGTATGTCCATCGTGTGAAGCGTCGGGAGAGACGCAACGAACGCACCGGTCGCCCGGACGTTTGCTTCGTCGTCGTTGACTCCTGGAATGAGCGGCATCCGCACCCTCACCGTCGCTCCGTTCTCGGAGAGCCAGCGCAGGTTGTTGAGGATGCGTCTATTGGATACGCCGGTGAACTGTCTGTGCCGCTCGTTATCCATCATCTTGACGTCGTAGAGGAATAGATCGGCCCACTCGGCGACGGTCTGCAAGACGTTGCGCGACGCAAAACCTGACGTATCCACTGCGGTTCTCAGATCTCTGCGCTTGCACTCTTCCAGGAGATCGACGAGAAACCTCGGCTGGTAGAGCGGATCGCCGCCTGAGAACGTGACGCCGCCACCGCCCTCGTCGTAGTAGATCGTATCCCGCTCGACCTCTTCCAGCACCTGCTCCACGGTAACCTCTCTGCCGGCGACCTCGAGGGCTCGAGTGAGGCAAGCGTCGGCACACCGTCCGCAGACATCGCAAAGGTCTCGATCGATGATGACGGTGTGATCGTTCGGTGCGATGGCGTTGGCCTGGCACACACTCAGGCAATCACCGCACAGGTCGCAGAGATCCGATCGCAGGAACAAGTCCACGTCGCTCCGCTGCCCTTCGGGATTGTGACACGTCCAGCAGCGGAGGGGACAGCCCTTGAAGAACACGGTAGTCCGCACGCCGGGACCGTCGTGGATGGCGAAACGCTTGATGTCGAAAATGGTCCCTGTGCTCAAGGGGCACTCCTCGGTCAAGGGATGCCGACTCCTCATTACAAGTTAAAGCCGCGGTTAGTGGTGGCGCATCGAGTTTTGCGTGGGCGCGCGCGTGTTTCACGATCTTCTAATGAGAACTTCATTTCCTGTTTTCTCGGCACGGAACAGTATATTTTTGGGCGTGCAGGTACCCAGATTACCGAGGGGTGCCTGGGCTGGGAACAAACGCCGGGCCCCCGCGTAAGACCCTGTGTACCCCCGGTCGCTGCTCAAGAAGAGGTGAACCCATGAAATCCGGCATGACTGGCCCGCGATCGGCCTTCTCGTTCCTGGCGGTGACCCTGGTGGCGGCCTGCGCCACCGCCCCAGCTGGGGACCCCGCGGTGCCCAATGAACGCGACGGTCAGATCATCACGCGGGAGGACATCGAGCGGTCGGGAGCCCAGGACGGCTGGGAAGCTCTCCGCTGGGGCGCCACCCACCTCAACTTCCAGTACACGAGGGAAGGCAGCCCGATACGGGTCACGCACCGGGGTGTGGACAGCTTCTACATCGACCCCCAGGTTCTCCTGATCGTCGACGGGGCGCAGATGCAGAGCCTGTCGGCTCTCGAGAACATTCCCGCCAAGAGCATCGAATACATTCAGATCCTCGCGGCCCGGGTGGGTGTCGTGAAGTACGGCACCAGCGCGGGGAACGGCGTCGTCGTCGTGAAGACGGGCATTCCACCGCCGGCGAAGAGGTGAGGACGGGCGAGCGAAAAGGGAAGAGGGGCGCCGGCGATGCCGGCGCCCCTCTTTTTGTCGCGCTCGAGAGCGCGACGGTCAGGGTGATGGGTTAGTTGAAGCTCGGGTTGCTCACATCGCACAAAGCGAGGTCGAACAGCGTGTTGTTGTCCTCGTCGAAATCAACCGGGAAGACCACGTCGCTTCCGTGGGTCCCTCCCTTGTGATACGCCCCCGAGGGATAGACCGAGGCTTCCGTGCGCCCGTACTGGTTGACCAATCGCCGCGAGTCACCCACGCGGTGCCCCGTGCCCCAGAGCCACAGCGCCCGCTCCTGGAAGAGCATGTCGACCCGGGCGGCCGCGTTGCCGGGATCCACCAGATCGGCCAGCACCGGGCTGGTGACCCCGTAGTCGTCAATCTGGGCGGCCATCAAGTTGCCCACGTCGGCCCGCAACGCGTTGAGGATGGCCAGCCACCCTCCACCGGTCGCCAGCGCAGCCTCGGCCTCGATGAGACGAGCCTCGATGCCGCTGGCCAGGACCACAGGCGCCTCAAAGGAGGGGTATTTCTCACTGACAAAGAGACGGAACGTCGGGTCGAATCCCCCAGCGGGGTCCTCAAACCACGGGAGCCGAGGATCTGCCTGAGCCGCGTCCAATCCGGTTCCGGCGCCGCGGAACGGCATGCCGGTGTCGTTGCCACCCTCCAGGTGCGATATGGAATACCGCCCGTTGGATTGCAGGGAGTAGAACGGGTTTCTGTCAGCGTTATCCGAGTGCTCGATGAAGTAATTCCAGGTCGTCGGCACGCTGCCCACTGCGGTCGCGGCAGCCGCGTAGTCGCCAGTGTTCATGAGCGCCCGGGCCCTGCCGACGTTGGCCAGGTTGGTGCTGCCCGCAGTGCCGAATAGCGCTACGGCCGCCTGAAACAGTTCCATGGACGTTCGGGGAGGTCCGTCCGCCGGATCCGGCTCCGAATCGTCGGAGATGGGGACGTAGCTGCAATACCCCTCGCCCAGGGCCAGGTAGGTGTACGCTTCCATGGCCTTTAACAGGGCGTAGTCGGGGTCGCCGGTGCCCTTGTCCGGATGAGCCGCGACCGCCGCGGCCGCGTTCATCGCGGACCTCCGCGCCCGCTGCAGGTCGACGTACCCCCCGTCCGACGTGTTTCCATTGGCGGGGGTTTGTTGGATCCGACGATCGGTGGCGGTTCGCGTGCCGAAGGTCCCGGTCGAGAAGAACTCGTCCGTGATCAGCGACGTGGTGGAGAGGAACGAGTCTCCTCCCCCGCTGTACGCCTCCGTGAAATCACCGACGGCTCCTGCCACCTGCACATCGATGAAGGCCGGATCCTCCAGGGTTGCCGGATTGACGCGGTCCGGGTCGGTTACTTCCAATAGATCATCACAGGCTGCCAGAAACGGCAACGCCAACAGCGGCAGCCAGATCAGCCTCTTGAAGCTTCGCATATTCTTCATGGCGATCATTTCCTTTCGCTCGTCAAAACGTGTAGTTGAGACGAATTATCAGGTGACGAACGGGTGGCTGCGTGTTGAACTCGCTCTGTGAGAAGTTCACGGACCCGCCGCCCTCGACAGTCTCGGGATCGAGCCCGGGATAGCTGGTCCAGGTGGCGAGGTTGCGACCCGCCAACGTGAGGCTCAGTCCGTCCAACGCACGCATACTTCCAGCGAGTTGCGAAGGTGCCCGCAGGGTGACGGACAGCTCCCGCCACTTCACGAAGTCGGCGCTCTCGACGAACCCAGCGGCGCTCCCGATATACCGGTCGGCGATGTGGGCCGCCTGGTCCTCGAGAGGAGCGCTGGGATCACCCACCGCCCGACAGCCGCGGCTACTGCGGAATCCGCAGCGGAACGCCTCGGAGTCGTTGCCCTGGAAATTTCCGCCCCGGCCCTCGAACAGGGTCGAAACGGTCAGCCAGCGGGAGACTCTCAACCCCGCGCCCCACGAAACCTGCCAAGTGGGGAGCGCCGGCCCGATGAATTCAACGCTGTCGCCGATGGTCACCTCGCTGTTCTCGAGCAGGCCGTTGCCATCCGCGTCGTCCCAGCTGACCGGGGCCTGGAAGAATCCGCCGGCCGAGAACCCTTCTCGGTGGCGTTGCAGACCGCGGTTGAAGACGATGTCCTCCACGCCCTCACCGATGTCGACCACCTCATTGCTCAGCGTGGTCAGGGCCCCGTAAAGGTCGAGCCCGAAATCACGCGAGTCGATCGCCATGATGTTCACACTGGTCTCGGTCCCGGCGTTCTTGACCTCGCCCAGATTCTCGAAGCGGCTCGCCGCGACGCCCAACGAAGGGGGCAACCGCCGGCTGATCAAGGCATCCCTCGACCGCTTGTCGAAGTAGGTGAAGTCGATGCCCACGCGGTCGTCGAACAGCGCGACATCCAAGCCCAACTCGATCTCCGTGGACTTCTCGGGCTTCAGCTCGAGGTTGCCGGTGGCATCGACCTCGATACCCGGCACGTCGCCGCCCCCGAAAGCCACCGTGGTGGGGCTGAACAGGGTGACCGCGTCGCGGAACCCGGGGCGCAGCCCCGAGGTGCCCCACGCCGCCCGCAACCGCAGCGCGGACAAGAAGCTGGTTTGCGGGAACCAGTCTTCCTCACCGATCACCCACGAGGCCATGGCAGAGGGATATGTGACGAAGCCGAAATCGGTCCCGAAGGCACTGTTGTCATCACCGCGGATTGCGCCGGACAGGAATACCTTGTCGCGCCAGGCGATCTCCGTTGAGATGTATCCGCCGACCGTTCTGATCTCGGAGAAGTCCTCGTCGATGCTGAACAGCGCCGCGGTGGTGCCGCAGGAGCTCGTGCCCTGCACCAGGCTGGACCCGTAACACTCGGTCCGCTCGGTCTTCTCACCGGTGTAGGTCCCGCCGAGGGTCGTCGTGGAAACGATGTCAGTGATCGGCTCGAACGTGGTGATCATCGTCGCGTTGAAGGTGTACGTGTAGTCGGTCTTCCGATCTGACTCCCGGAAGCCGTTCTCCCACGATGCGGCGATGGGCAGCAGCCCGGGCTGCACCGTCCGGAAGGTGTGCCCGGAGATCAAGTCCAGCCCGCCCTGGGTGTTGAGTGCCAACCAGCTCAGCGGACGATATTGTGCCGTGCCACCGATGGAAAGCCGGTCCACGTTGTCGTGCACGACGTAATTGGCCTTGTCCCAACTGTTGAACCCGAAGCCGTAGTTGCTCCGGGCCACACCGGGAAGAGCGTCCGCGTCCTTGGTCGATTGGGGGATGAAGTACCCCTCGCCCAGCAGGCCGCCGATGAGCGCGCTGAAGATGCTGTTGTCGTTGGAGTTGAACGCGTTCTGCACCGAGGCGTAGCTCGAACTGATGGACACGTCGAGATCCGGTCGGATCGCGGCGTTCATGTTGGCCCGGACGTTGACCTTTTCCCGCTTGTTGTAGTCGATGACACCGGTCTCGTTCTCCAGCTCGGTGGAGAGGAAGTAGGTCACCTGTTCACCGCCGCCACGCACGCTCAAGCCGTAACGCCTCCGATCCCCCTTGGAGTACGGCGTCGTACGCGGGTCGGTGAGCGTGTTGAACGTGGTCATGCCGTCCTGGGTGCACGTGCCGGCCGCCGCACTGCGGTTGGGGCAGCGTGCGTAGTCGGTCGAGTTGAAACTACCGTCCGGGTCGAAGAATGGAGCGCCCGCGCTCCCGATGACCTCATAGGACAGGTAGTTCGTGGGATAGGCCGTCCTGTCCTCGAGCTCTCCCAGCTCGAAGTAGGCGTTCCACTCAGGCGCACCGGGGCGGCCGCGCTTCGTGGTAATGAGGAGCACGCCGTTGGCCGCGGCGGTTCCGTACAGCGCGGCGGCGGCCGGCCCCTTCACGACCTCGATGTTCTCGATGTCGTTGGGGTTGATGTCGTTGAGCCGCGAGGCCTCCTGACCGCCTACCCCCTGGGACATGCCGTTATCCACGTTGGACAGAACGCCGTCGATGTACACGAGCGGTTCGTTGGACAGCGACAGGCTGTTGGCGCCCCGAATGCGGATCCGCTGAGCGCTTCCCGAGGTCCCGTTGACGTCCATCAACACGACGCCTGCCGTACGCGCGGATAGGATGTCGGACACGCTGGTGACGGCGGCCGGTTCCATCTCCGTCACGTCAATACTGGCGATGTTGACCCCCAGCTCCCGGGAACGCTTCTCGCGCCCGGTCACCGCGCTGACGACGATTTCCGAGAGCCTGATGGCCGAGGCGTTGAGGGCGAAATCCACGCTCGCGCTGCTACCAGCCAGGACGGTCACGGCCGTATTCTGCTGGGTGAACCCGATGTAGTTCACGCGGATCACCCGTGACCCGACCGAGACATTCACCAACGTGTAGCGACCGTCTTCGTTCGTCGTCGCCTGGATGTTGGTGCCCTGGACGACGAGCCGAGCACCCTGGATCGGCAGGCCGGTAAAGGCGTTGGTGACCCGTCCGGTCACCGATCCCGCCTGGGCTACTGCGTCGCCCGCTGACACGGCCAGAGCCAGAGCCAGGGCGGGCAACAGGCGGACAAAATACTTTGACCTCATGATCAACCTCCTACTGAAGAAAAGGAAAGTCCACCACACACACGATCAACCTCCTATGATCAACCTCCTATCGAAGAAAGGGGAAAGTTCACCATACAAAAATCACCATACAAGCGGTACATACCTTACAAGCGATACGTATCTCTTGCAGGTTTACGTCGCGACCAGCTCTCCAGATCAACCGGCAGATCGGATCCGTGCCTAACAGATGATCCGTGCCTAACAGATCCTGAAGGGGAAACTGGTAAGCATCAGATAACAATACCCCTTTCTCGTTCGATGTCCATAGTGCCGCAACGGTCTATCCTCAACGATGACACGCGGTTATCGTAAAGGCCTCTTTACGCCCAGCGACTGTGGACCGACCCCCCAATGCGGCCACGACGGAACATCTGAAAAGCGGCCAAGTGACCCAACGACAACAAGTTATGAGGCTCCGGACGGGACCGGGTCGATTGACCCGGCCGAGACCTCTAGATACCGGCTCCGTTAGCGCTTCGTCTCTACCAGGATGGCACCGTCCCCGTGGTCCGTGCCGTACCGGGTAGTGGCTTCCCTGCTGGTCAAGAACCGCATTCCGCGGATGTCGGCGGCGGGGATATTCTCCAGCTCGAATATGTCTCTACGGCGGCGGCCGTCCACGTAGAGCCGGATGCCCGCGGACGCTTGCCTGTTGAACGTTGCCTGGCCGCGGACCCGGAGCCAGTTAGGCCGCAGCCGCCGCACCGCTTCCAGAGCGCTCAAATAGTCGACCTCGACCAGCTCTTCAGCAGTGACCACGTTGGAGGTGCGTGATGCGGCGGAGCCTGTCCCGGCACTGGAGCAGGAAGCCATTACCAGGGCGAGCGCGATGATGGAGACGGACGACTTGTACATCATTTGATTCACTCCGTGAAAGACGAGGCGTATACCCTCCCGGGCTCGTCGAGGATTTAAGGAAACCTGTGCGGGCCCGCATGAGACCGCAAGCGTCTCGGGTTTCTTGGGTGGTGCCGGAGGGGAAATCGGGCAACGCATCTCCCGTGCCCGTTAGTGTTTCAACCAGATCGCCACGTAGAGCGAGTGGGAGGCAGAGATCGGTTCGTGGTGGGGTAACCCGGAAGGCCGGCGCGGGCCAGATAGGAATTTGCTTTCCCCCATCCCGAGCATGGCCCTTGGTATTGGAGCCGTCGGGGAGTGCCTCGTCGCCCGCGCGCGAGTCATTAGCTGTAGGACACCGGTTTCAACCCCGAATGAGCATTAGCACCCGTTTACAACGGCACCAACCGAACGCTCCTACCACCTGTAAAACGTTCGTATGTCGTACCGCCGCACCGTGGAACCGTCGTTGCGTGCCTCGTAATCGAGCGTGATGCCGACTCCCACCGTGCTCCGAATGTCCCAATCGACTCCCACGAGAACGTGGTTCGCCGAGAAGCCCGCAAATGGATCTGCCGGATTGCCTGATTCGAAACTCTCATTGGCCCGAACGTACCCGGCGGAGAGTGTGACCGGATCGGTCACGTTCCAATGCACGCGCGTCAAGGCGGAATGGGTGGTCGTATTCTGACCCCCGAACACGCTGACGGCCAGGTAATACCGCACGAGCCAGTACAATCGGGGAAAGTACCAGGTGACCTCTGGCACGACCATGTGGGTATTCGCGGTAGCATAGTCGGCAAACCGGTAGCCCAGTGAGGGCACGAGGCCGTTGGGCAACGCGCGGCTGATCTCGACGGTGTACGCCTGGCGGGGCACGACGGTCTGATCGGGCGCCACCGCGATATTCAGCGTGAGGACGGTGCTCCCGCCCGCCCAGTAGCTCCCACCCATCCGAAAGCCGGGAGCCGAGTCATCGAACTTGTTGACGTAGTCGAACCCCGCCCAGGCGCTCCAGTCTCTGGACCGCTCGACGCTCAGTAAGATGTTTGCACCCACTGCGTTGGACGCGAAGCTGAAGTCCTGATAAGTGAAACCCGAGCGCACGGTGATGCGCGGCGGAGATTCTCCACCGCCACCGATGTCTTGTTGCATGGATCGTCCCAGGAGTGAAGCAAAGGGGGCGAGCATGAGCGCCACCACCGCCAGCGGCAGCCGCAGCTTACTCATGGCCTTCGAGCCACGGTCGGTAGCTCTCGTAGGAATGAATTGCGAACCCATAGAGACTCTCGAAGTGTTGAAGTTCCAAGGCTGTCTGTTCGATCACGTCCTCGAGTTCGCTCCGACTGTACCGGGCAAACGACAACTTGTCCGATGGCACGTCTGTCGCCCGCGATTCCCTCAGCATCACGGTCCCCGTCGTAGTCTTTCGCCGCTCGCCGAATCGGTCCCACGCCTCCTCCGCGATCCAGCTGACACGCGCCCGCTCGTCGTCGATTTGCTCGACGACCACCCACGAGCCGCCCGACCCCTGGGAGCTGAACGCAAGATCCGTCTCGTCCGGCAGCTCGACGGTCTCGAGACCGAGGAAGATTTGCTTCCCCACGCGCGCCGCATACCGCAGCTCGTTCTGCGCTTGTGCGATCGTCCCATCGGCGCCGTATGCCTGTGTTCGGTAATCCATGATGCCCACGTTGTCCACGATGTCGATGATCAGTTCGCTCACGGGCCGCCCTTCCACGTCCGCCACCATCTCGAAGAACTCGTTTCGTTCGTCAAACCACGCTGGGATGTCGACCCCGTACACGAGACCGGCCTGTGCCGCCAACTCTTGTGATGCAGCCACGATCGAGAGGTACTGCTGCAGTATCTGCGTGCGGCGCACCCCGCCGAATCCGGGCAGGAGGTAAGGCTCGATGTCGTACCGAATGCCGTCGAACCGCTCGGCGGGCGGGCTCTCCCGATTGTACTCCGTAATGCTTTGGATCGTCGCGATGACCTGCCCATGCCATTCCGGGAGGCTGAACCGCGGATCCCCGTCCAAAGCGTGCACGGTCACCCCAGCGGCGTGGAGGTCGGCGATGAGCGGGCGCAGGCGCTCTCGATCCCACGAGATCGTCCACCGTTCGCCGACGCGCTCCGCCTCATACGGCAGTTGCAGGAACAGATCAGTGATGTCCTTGGTGCGGCAAAACTCCACGAGGCGTCGACGCGCGTCCGGACCACTCGTAACCGCTGGAGTCTCCCAGAGCCACATCGCTTGTCTCAACGATCTGCCCGGCTCCTCGGCCCTCCCGGCCGTGGGTATTTCGGCGTCGGGGTGCGTCGTGAAGGCGATGTCCTTCAGGAATATCCGCCCCCGTCCCTCCCCCTTCGTGAGGAAGACGAGGCTGGCCAGTTCTCGCCTGTTCAATCCGGGAGGCCACTTGTCGCGGGGAACCCACGCGCGCTGCCACGTCGTCTCCACACGTCCACCAGCGAGGAACGACGCAACGTCCCCCATTGGCAGCGATCCTTCTCGCTGCTCCCACGCGCGATCGGCAATGTGCAGCGCCAGGTCCTCCCCCCCGCGCTCGCCGCGAATGGCGAACGTGAGGTGGGTAAACGGACTGGCGTCGAAGAGCACCCGTTCCGCGGGATGTTGCTTGAAATCGAAGAGGTGGATCCAAAATCCGGCATAGCTCCGAGCCGCTTTGTCGTACGAATAGGCCAGGGCCGGGCCGTCATCCGGCGCGCGGGCAATGGAAACCGCCGACATGGACGGCGCCTTGGCGAAGCCGCTGAAGTGGCCACCAAGACGATTGGTGTTGCCCCGGTCGAAATGCCCCAGCAGAAACACGCCCCCGGTGAGCGGCGGCGTGCGGCGCTGCGGCTCGCTTGGCCATTGGACCACCGGCGTGCGGTGGCGAACGTCATACACCGCCAGCGTATTTCCTCGGCGCTCGTGGAGCACACCGACGTGCAGGTATCCAATCTCCGAGACATCCGACATGCCCCAGTCGGCCAGCACGATCACTTGGGATGGAAAAACGTCGGGGACCGATTGCGCCGCGAGCGAACCAGTCAGGAGCCATAGGGTCAAGAGCCAGCAGATGACGGGGGGACGCCGCCTAGAATCGCCCACGCTTGAACTTTCCCCACGTTTGACTTCCCTTCAGGAATCCCACAAACCCCTTGCTCAGGTAGTAGAGCTGCATCTGTCGATACCCGATCATAGACAAGGTGGCAAAACTCACCAACAGGATGGCGTTCACGAAGCCGCCATAACGAAACAGAGAAACGGAGCTGCGCCCTTCTGCTACCCGACCTTCTGTCCAGAGGCCCATCAACACGGCGCCAACCGAGAGCAGGGTGCCGTACAGAATCGAGACGGCGAAGTACAGCAGGAAGTTCTCGGTGCTCAGGATCCCGGACAGGTAGAGGAGGGGAAGCAGGGTATAGCCCAAGATCTCCACGAGCGGTCCCAGAAACTCGAATACGAACTGATACGGCATGGCGAAAAGTCCCACATGCCGGTACCGAGGATTGAACAGCATCTTGCGGTGGTGGAAGAGCACCTGGCCGAGGCCGCGGAACCAACGGTCACGCTGGCGTCCGTAGTCCACGACGCGTTCCGGAACCTGAGACAGCGTGATTGGATAGGGGAGGAATTTGATCCTCGAGGGAATCTCTTTTTCCAACAGATACCGCTGCAGCCGCACGATGATCTCCATGTCCTCGCAGACGGTCTCCTTGCTGCCCCCGCAGTATTCCTTCACAATTCGCGATGTGAGTCGACCACTCAAGAAACCGCCGACATCGAACAAGAGGCTCTTCCGGAACACAGCCGACACGCCGGAAAGGATCAGCAGCGAGTTCAAGGTGACCAGCGCGGTTCGGCCCGCGGTGAACGAACGCATGTACTCCACGACTTGAAACCTGGCGAGCCAATTACTCGGCAGGCGGACGTCGACGATCCGCCCGTCCTCGATGGTGCAGCCGTTGGCGACGCCGACCTGGCCGCCGCACGCTGCAGTGCCCTCCGGATCTTCCACCATGGGCTGCATGACCTCGAGGAGGGAGTTGCGCTCGAGTATCGAGTCGGCATCGATGCAGCACACAAAGGGGGCTAGGGCCGCGTTGAGGCCTGCGTTCAAGGCGTCGGCCTTACCGCCGTTCTCCTTGTCCAGGAGGATGAGGCGCGTCACATCTCCGCTCGGCGCCGCTTCGTAGGAGTCTCGAATGGGGCGGGTGGGCACCACCGATTCGTACCCCAGTTTCCGACGGCTGAAGGAGAAGGCGGTCTTGAGTTCCTCGAGCGTGTCGTCGCTCGACCCGTCGTTGATGATGACGATCTCGTAGCGGGGGTAGTACAGGTTCGTTAACGCCCGGACACTCTCGACGATGGTTTCTTGCTCGTTGTAGGCGGGGACGACGATCGAGACGGCCGGCGTCGAACTTGAACTGTAGAGACTCTCCAAGCTGCCAACGGCCTTGACGCGGAGAAAGAAGCGCACCTCGATCCAGGCCACGAGCATGAGGAAGAGATTGATGGTGTTGTAAAGGATGAAATAGCCGATGATGATGGTCTCGAAGACCCGAACGACCACGAGCATGGGATCACGCCTCTCTGCGTGGCGGCACCGAGCGCAGTCGTCGACGCTGAACGGCGTACCGCACCGCGTCCACGGGGTCGTGGCCCAGCGCTTCGATGGCCTTCTGAACGCCGGGGTCCTCGTGCCGGCCCAGCACTTCGACCGCTGCGATGCGAACGAGGCTGGCCGGGTCCTGCAGTGCAAAAGCGATTTCGTGGGCGTACCGCTCGAGGTCCGCCTGGGCGAGGAAGTACACGGCATCGGCTCGCTTCTGCACGTCGCGGTCGGTTTTCATGGTCTCGAGCACCTGGTAGAGCGTTCCGTCCTTGTTCAACCGGCCGCGCAGCGCCACGATGTCCGCCTCGTCCAGATCCCGACAGGCCCCCTCGAAGATGTTGCGCTGCCCCGTCACGCCGAGGCGGATGAGGGAAGCCAGCGCCTGCGCACGGACGAGCACGCTGGCGTCCTTGGCCAATCTCCGGAGCACCTGAACCGGCCGCTCGTCCTCGAGATCGCTTGCCCGGCCAAGCGCGGCCGCCACCTCCTGGCGCACCATTGCTGAGGGATCCAGCACGCGCTCCACCAGAGGGGCCATCACCTCGGCACCCATCTGCTTTCCCAGGCACCGGACGATCGATGTGCGGACCCGCTCGTTGGGATCTTCCAGATACCGCACCAAGCTTTCCCGGGGCAGCCGGGAGGAGACGCGGGACAACTGCTCGGCAGCCAGTTCGCGGACGTCGCTCTCCTTGTGATCGAGGATGGGCAAGAAGAGCACGCCGATCTGTGGGTCGCCGATGAGGCTGAGCGTCCGAATGAGCCCCCTGAGACTGTCGGTCTTCTCGGCCCCCATCAGTCGATCGGCAAGCGCTCTCCAATCGCGCTGGTAGCATTTGGAGAGGAGTATGCAGACAGCCGCCTGGAGTTCGTCGTTGTCTGTTTCCAGCAGCTGGACGAGTTGCTCGCGGTAGGGTCTGACGTCGTCGGAGTTCATCCCGCTGAGGGTGTGCGCCGCCTGAAGCCGGACCTCGTCAGCGGGATCTCGCGTGGCCACGACCAGCCGGTCGAGGAGTTCGGGTACCTCGAGGAGTTGACCGAGGGACGCCAGCGCCTGGGCGCGTACCGTCGCGTTGGGATCTCTCGTCAGGCTGGTCTCCAGGATCGGCGTGCACCGGCTCTCCGCGAACAGGGCCACCGCCTGCATGGCGCTGACGCGGGCGGAAGGCTGTCGGCTGGAGCGCAGCAGACCCACATAGTGTTCCACCACCCTGGAGCGAAACTCCTCCGGGTCCTCGAGCCAAAAGAGGCTCGGATCGAGCGCCAGGAGGGCGAAGAATCGCTGCTGCG
>JBDHAF010000051.1:0-20662 GCA_039588255.1 Gemmatimonadota bacterium
TGGGGATTGAGTTGATCACGCCGATCGCGATGGAAGAGGGGTTGCGGTTTGCGATTCGCGAAGGCGGCCGGACGGTCGGCGCCGGCGTCGTCACCAAAATTCACGAGTAAACGATGCCGAGAGACAAAGTCATTCTCGAGTGCACCGACTGCAAGGAGCGGAACTACTTCACGACGAAGAATCGTCGGAAGCATCCACAGCGTGTGGAGTGGAAGAAGTATTGCCCGCGGTGTGTGGGGCATAAGCTCCACAAGGAGACGAAGTAGTCGTGAGCAAAGTCATGGCGGCGGCCACGAGGTCTTTGACCTATCTGCGCGATGTTCGGGTTGAGGTGCGGAAGATCACCTGGCCGACGATGGAAGATCTCCGTCAACACACGGTGGCGATTGTCATTGTGGTCACGATCATCGGTGTCATCATCGGCTTGATGGACTGGTTCTTTTCCTTCACGCTCATCCGGGGCCTAGGCAGGTTGATCGGGTGATCGGAGTCGCCATGGAACACCGTTGGTATGCCATTCAGACGACCGCCGGTCATGAGAACAAGGTGCGGTCGCTGATCGATCGGCGAATCCAGGATGATCCGAGGCCGGAGGAGGAGCGGCTCATCCGCCAAGCCCTGGTCCCCACACAGCAAGTCGTGGAGATCAAGAACGGCAAAAAAGTCACCGTCGAGCGGAAGGTGTATCCTGGGTACGTGCTTGTGGAAATGGTGCTGAATCAGGACACGATTCACATCGTCAACGGCATCCAAGGAGTCATCAAGTTCGTCGGACAGGGTTGGACGCCCCAACCGTTGCGACAGGACGAGGTCAATCGGTTGTTGGGGATCGAGGAAGAGGTCGATGACAAGGGCCCGGAAGAGGATATTCCGTTCTTGATTGGTCAGGTCGTAGAGATTATGGAAGGACCCTTTTCCGAATTCAGCGGTACGGTGGAGAAGGTCATCCCCGACAAAGGTAAGGTCTGCGTGAGCGTGAGCCTGTTTGGCCGGCCCACGACCGTGGAATTGGATTATTTGCAGTTGAAGGCGCACTAGCGGTTGCGCCGCCACGACCACAGGGAATGTGGGAGCTAGGGGCCTGGCCCCAGCGCTAGAAGGAGAAAAATGCCACCGAAGAGAGTCATCGGCTTTGTGAAGCTGCAGGTACCGGCCGGTCAGGCCAATCCTGCTCCCCCCGTTGGTACCGCGCTCGGTCCGCACGGTGTCAACATCATGGACTTCTGCAAGCAGTTCAACGCCAAAACCCAGAAAGACGCGGGGTTGATCATCCCCGTCGAGCTCACGGTCTACCACGACCGGACGTTCAGCTTTATCACCAAGACGCCGCCGGCGGCGGTCCTGCTGAAGAAGGAGCTCGGGTTGGATAAGGGGTCGCCCGTCTCTAACCGGGAAAAAGTCGGCAAAGTGACGAGGGCCCAGTTGCAGAAGATTGCCGAGATCAAACTGCCGGACTTGAACGCCACGGATATCGAGGGCGCCATCAAGATCATCGCCGGTACGGCCCGTTCGATGGGCGTGGAGGTGGTGGACTGATGGGTCACGGAAAGAAATTCTCTTCGGCGGTCGCCACCATCGATCGGGGCAAGCTCTATGCGCCGACGGAGGCGATCAGTGCGGTCAAGTCGACGGCGTTCGCCAAGTTTGACGAAAGTGTGGACGTGGCGGTGCACCTCGGAGTGGATCCCCGCCACGCGGATCAGATCGTCCGCGGGACCGTGGTGCTCCCGCACGGGACCGGCAAGAGCATCCGGGTCTTGGTGATCGCCCAGGGCGACAAGGCGCGGGAGGCCGAAGACGCCGGAGCGGACTTCGTTGGCCCGGAGTATGCCGACAAGATCAAGGGCGGCTGGCTCGACTGTGACGTCGTAGTCGCTACGCCGGACATGATGGGTAAGGTGGGCCAGCTCGGAAGGATCCTGGGTCCTCGAGGCATGATGCCCAACCCGAAGTCCGGTACGGTGACGATGGAAGTGGAGTCGGCGGTTAAGGAGATCAAGGCCGGCAAGATCGAGTATCGCGTGGACAAGACGGGCAATCTGCACGCCCCGATCGGCAAGGTGTCCTTTTCTGAGGAACAGCTCGCTGAGAATCTCGGCACTTTCATGGACTCGGTCGTGCGGGCAAGGCCGGCTGCGGCCAAGGGGACGTACATCAAGCAAGTGTCGGTGTCGAGCACGATGGGGCCCGGCGTGAGCGTCGAAACGGCAGACTACCGATGAAAATGAAACGCGAACAAAAGAATGCCCTCGTTACGGGGCTGAAGGACCGCATCACCGGGTCATCCACGGTATACCTGGCGGATTTCACGGGCCTGTCGGTCAAGAACATGACCGACCTGCGACGCCGGTTCCGAAGCGCGGGAGTGGAGTTCCTCGTGGCGAAGAACACGTTGGCGATGCGGGCGCTTCACGAGGCTTCGATCGACTCGCTCGACGACGTGCTCGCCGGCCCGACGGCGTTCGTCTTTGCTGGTGCGGAACCGGTGGGTGCCGCCAAGGTGTTGGCGGACTTCAGCAAGGAAACCGAGAACAAGCCCACGGTGAAAGCGGGTTGGGTGGACGGCAAGCGAGTCACGCCGGAAGAGGTGCAGCAGCTGGCCAAGCTGCCGACCCGAGAAGAGTTGCTAGGTCAAGCTGCCGGGGCGTTCCAGGGACCGCTCCGAGGCTTCGTCGGCGTGCTGAGCGGCATGCTGAATCAGTTCGTTGGCGCCCTCGAGGCGCTTCGTGCGCAACGTGCGGATGCTTCTTAAGTAAGGGCGCCGCCTTAACCACAGGTTTTAGAGAGACAAACATGGCGACAAAGACTTTGAGCCAGGAGGAACTCCTCGAAGCCGTCGGCAACATGTCGGTGATAGAACTCGCCGAGTTCATCGAGGTCTTCAAGGAGAAGTTCAACGTGACGATTGCCGCGGCGCCGGTCGCCGCCGCGGCGCCGGTGGCCGGTGGGGACGCGGGTGCCGGTGCAGCCGAGGAGAAGACCGAGTTCACCGCGGTTCTCAAGGATATTGGTGGGAAGAAGATTCAAGTGATCAAGGCCGTTCGCGAATTGACGTCGCTCGGGCTGAAAGAGGCCAAGGACTTGGTCGACAGCGCTCCGAGCAATGTGAAGGAGAACGTGTCGAAGGAAGAGGCCGAAGCAATCAAGTCCAAACTCGAAGAGCAGGGCGCAACTGTCGAGCTGCAGTAGGTCACTCTCGCACCGCCGCAACTCGTGCGGCAGGAAAAGAGAGAACCTTCTCCAGCGACGACGGTATGGTACGAAGACATTCGGTTTTTCCATCACTGCTCGCACAGCGAGCCCCGATGATGCCTTCCGTGGCCAGGGTCCACGGGAGGGGCGGGGCCCTTTGTGTTGCGAGAGGTACGTAGATGAATGAAACACTGCCGGTAATCTCGTTCGGGAAATTGGAGGCGGGCATGCCGATGCCCCATCTCCTGGACATCCAACTTCGCTCCTTCGAAGTTCTGCTCCGCGCCGGTACCGACGATGACAACGCGGACTTGGGCTTGGAGCGGGTGTTCCAAGAGGTCTTTCCAATCGCCGATGTGAACGGCAACTACTCGCTGGAGTACGTCAAGTTCTCCTTGGGAGAGCCCAAGTACACGGTCGAGGAGTGCATCGAGCGGGACATGACGTACTCGGCATCGCTCAAGGCGACACTCCGCCTGCACATCAACGAGACGCTCGAGAGCGGTGAGAAGCGGCCCAAGGACATCATCGAGAAGGAAGTGTATCTCGGTGAGTTACCGATTCTCGCGCCTCTCGGCACCTTCGTGATCAACGGAGCGGAACGGGTGGTCGTGTCGCAACTCCACCGCTCCCCGGGCGTCGTCTTCGAGGAGTCGATCCACCCCAACGGGCAGCGCCTCAACAGCGCGCGGATCATTCCGTTCCGGGGCTCCTGGGTGGAGTTCACCGTCGACATTCACGACGTCGTCTACGTCCACATCGACAAGAAGAAAAAATTCCCGGCAACGGCCCTTCTGCGGGCATTCGGGTACGGCACCAACCTTGACGTCTTGCGCCTGTTCTACGCGCTGCGGACGCTCGATCTATCCAAGGATCTCGACGAGCGCGGCTTGCGGCGTGAGGTCTTGGGAACGCTCCTGGCCCAGGTCATTCCCAATCCGGACGACAAGGAAGACGATCCCCTCGCGAAAGAAGGGGACGAGCTGACGCAGGAGCTGTACACGGCGTTGCGTACCATGGGCTTGAAGAAGGTGCAGGTGTTCGCCCGCTACGCGCAGGTCGACCTGCGGGAGGACGAGCGTCCCACGTCCATGCGGGACCGGGACGAGCGCTACGTGCTGGCGTTCGACGTGCCGAACCCGAAGACGGGTGAGGTCTTGGCGGCCGCGGGCAAGGAGATCACCGAGAGCCTCAAGAAGAAACTCGCCAAGGCCGAAGCGTACAAGGTCGACGTGCTGCTGCCGTCCGCCCGTGGAGAGTCGCCTATCGTCAAGAACACGCTGGCGAAGGATCCCACATCGTCGGAGGCCGAAGCGCTCGAGCAGATTTATGCGCTGTTGCGGCCGGGGGAGGCCCCCAATCTAGCGACGGCGCGTGCCGCACTCGAACGGTTGTTCTTCAACCCGAAGCGCTACGACCTGGGACGCGTCGGCCGCTACAAGATCAACCAACGGTTAAAAGTCAATGTGCCGCTGGAGCACACGGTTCTGACGGAAGAGGATTTCATCGCGATCATCCGGTACCTCCTCGATCTTTCCGAGGGGCGCGGGTTCACCGACGACATCGATCACTTGGGGAACCGCCGCGTGCGGACGGTGGGCGAGCTGATCGCCAACCAGTTCTCCGTCGGTCTGTCGCGCATGGCCCGGCTCATCAAGGAGCGGATGAGCATCAACAACGATCCGGACAAGATCACGCTGGACGATCTCGTCAACGCCAGGACCGTGAGTGCGGTGATCCAGGCGTTCTTCGGCAGCTCGCAGCTGTCGCAGTTCATGGATCAGACCAACCCGCTGGCGGAGTTGACCCACAAGCGACGCCTGTCGGCGTTGGGCCCCGGCGGCCTGACCCGGGAGCGTGCCGGGTTCGAGGTGCGTGATGTGCACTACTCGCAGTACGGACGGATGTGCCCCATCGAGACTCCGGAGGGTCCCAACATCGGTCTCATCACGAGCCTGTCGACGTACGCCAGGGTCAACGACCTCGGCTTCATCGAGACGCCGTATCGCACCGTAAAGGGCGGGGTGGTCAGCGGCGACATTCGGTGGCTCTCGGCGTCGGAGGAGGAAGAGTTCTCCGTCGCCCAGGCGAACGCGCCGCTGGACACCGAGGGTCGGTTCCGGCGGGACCTCGCGCTGTGCCGCAAGCGGGATGACTATCCCCTGCTTCCGCCGAACCGCATCGATTTCATGGACGTGGCGCCGGAGCAGCTGGTGTCCATCGCGGCCGCCTTGATTCCGTTCCTGGAGCACGACGACGCCAACCGTGCGTTGATGGGAAGCAACATGCAGCGCCAGTCGGTGCCGTTGCTCTTTCCCGAGGCTCCGTGGGTGGGAACCGGGCTGGAGGAGAAGGTCGCGCGCGACTCGTGTGCGGTCGTGATCTCCCGCCGGCCGGGTAAGGTGAGCAGGGTGACCGCGGACGAGATCATCGTGGATACGGGTGGGGACGTCAGTGAGAACACGCCCCTTGCCCGGCTGATGCAGCACGACCGCTATCGCCTCCGGAAGTTCTGGCGGACCAACCAGGACACGGCCATCAACCAGCGGCCACTGGTGTCGGTCGGCCAGAAGGTGAAGGCCGGAGATATCATCGCCGACGGCCCGGCCACGGACCACGGCGAGTTGGCCCTGGGACAGAATGTGACGGTCGCGTTCATGCCGTGGTACGGCCACAACTTCGAGGACGCCATCGTCATCTCCGAACGCCTGGTGAAGGACGACGTCTACAGCTCGATTCACATTCAAGAGCTGGAGCTGCACGTCCGGGACACCAAGCGGGGTCAGGAGGAGATCACGCGGGAGATCCCCAATGTGTCCGAGGAAGCGCTCGTCGATCTCGATGAGCGGGGCATCGTGCGCGTCGGGGCCCACGTCGGACCGGGCGACATCCTGGTGGGCAAGATCACGCCGAAAGGCGAGACCGAGCTGTCCCCCGAAGAGAAGCTGCTGACGGCGATCTTCGGTGAGAAGGCGAAGGACGTGAAGGATTCCTCCCTCAAGGTCTCTCCGGGGATGTCCGGCACGGTGATCGATGTGAAGATCTTCTCGCGGATCGAGGATCAGGTGGTGGAGAAGGACCGCGGCGAGCGGATCGGTGAAGTCCGTCTGCTGGAAAACGATGAAAAGGCCCGTGTGACCGCCGCGCTGTTCGAGGAACTGCGCGACCTCCTGCCGAACCAGGAAGTCGCCCTGATGCTCAAGAACGGGACGGTCGAGGAACACATTCCCGCCAAGACCAAGTTGACGAAGGCCGTTCTCGAGGAGCTCGACTTCGCCGACATCGATCTGAAGACGCTGCGGGTCGCGTCGAAGGCCGCCAACGAGCGGATCCGAGCGGCGATCGACGCGGCCAACGAAGAGCGCGCTCGATTGGAGGAGAAGGCAGAGGATCAGATCGACAAGATCCTCCAGCCCGACGAACTGCCCCCTGGCGTGATTCAGCTGGTCAAGGTGTACCTGGCCCAGAAGCGGAAGATCTCCGTAGGGGACAAGATGGCCGGCCGCCACGGGAACAAAGGCATCATCGCCCGTATTGTGCCGGAGGAGGACATGCCGTTCCTTCCGGATGGCTCGCCAGTGGACATCGTGCTCAACCCCCTCGGGGTTCCGAGCCGTATGAACGTCGGGCAGATCCTGGAAACCCACTTGGGGTGGGCGGCCCGCATTCTCGGGTTCGAAGCGAAGACACCCGTGTTCCAGGGAGCCAATGAAACCGAGATCGGGTTCTTGTTGCGCCTGGCGGGCCTGCGTTGGGTGTCCAACGCGCTGAACCTCAAGACCAAGGCTCCGGCGCTGTCCCCCAAGACCGTCCGAGACCTCATTGCAGATCTCAAACGGTTGCCGTCGGAAAACGGCGGCGCGCCGGACCTGGCGACCGTGCGGTTGGACAGTCTCCGCAGCCGGGCGTTGAGCCCAGAGACCCGCGACGTGCTCAAGGCGGAGCGGGACTTCCTCGAGGAAGCGGCAAAGGAACTCGCCGACCGGGAGCATGAGGAAGCTGAGGCGCAGGTGACGTATCACGTGGCGCGGCAAAAGGACGAAGAAGACCCGCCGTCCGAGGCCGAGGTGGCGGAGCTCAAGGCCGGCCTGAGGGTGGCCAAGAAGCTCGCTGCCGTCGATCGGTCCGACGCGCTGGAAGCCGCAGGGATGCCCGCTCTGGCCAGGATGTTGGGGCCCAAGACCGACGCTGACGTCGAAAATGCGGCGAGCGAGTTGATGGGACTTCTGGGCCTGCAGTCCTTCGGCAAATGTCGTCTCCGCGACGGTCGTACTGGGGATTTCTTCGACTCGGAGGTAACGGTGGGGCCGCTGTACATGCTGAAGCTGTCGCACCTCGTGGATGATAAGATCCACGCACGGTCGATCGGACCGTACAGCCTCGTAACCCAGCAACCCCTTGCCGGTAAAGCGCAGTTCGGTGGACAGCGGTTTGGGGAGATGGAGGTCTGGGCGCTGGAAGCGTACGGCGCGGCGCACGTGTTGCAGGAGATGCTCACGGTCAAGTCGGATGATGTCAACGGCCGTAGTCGAGTATACGAGGCGATCGTCAAGGGACAGAATCTACCGGAGCCGGGAATTCCGGAATCGTTCAACGTCCTGGTCAAGGAACTTCAGTCGCTCGGTCTCAAAGTGACCTTAGGTGCGACTGAAGACGGCGAGGAATAGGGAGAGCCAGAGATGATTGATTTTCGCACTGCTCGCGAACAGCGACGCTCGAGCTTCGACTTCATCCGGATTCGGATTGCCAGCCCGGAAGAGATTCGCGGGCCCCGGGATTCGAAGGAGCGAGAGCGACTGGAGCTTCAGGGGCAGCGGAACTGGTGGTCTTGGGGCGAGGTCACGAAACCCGAGACCATCAATTACCGGTCCTTCAAGCCCGAGAAGGACGGGCTGTTCTGCGAACGCATCTTCGGTCCCGTGAAGGACTGGGAGTGCCACTGCGGGAAATACAAGCGCATCCGCTATCGGGGCGTCATCTGCGACCGCTGCGGTGTCGAGGTCACGTTGTCCAAGGTGCGGCGCGAGCGCATGGGACACATCGAGCTGTCGATTCCCGTAGCGCACATCTGGTTCTTCAAGACGCTTCCGAGCCCGATGGGCAACCTCCTCGACCTCACGCTCCGGGACCTGGAGCGGGTGGTGTACTACACCAACTACGTCGTCATCGACGCCGGCGAGCAGGAGGTACAACCCAACGAGTTGCTGGACGAAGAGAAGTACTTGGAGCTCAAGGCCAAAGCTAAAGAGGAAGGTGACACGGGGTTCTTTGCCGACATCGGATCGCCCGCCGTTCGCGAGCTCTTGAGTCGTCTGGACATCGACAAGCTGTCCGACGATCTGCGAAAGTCGGTGTTGACAGAAACCAGTCAACATCGCAAGAAGCAGACGTTGAAGCGCCTCAAGATTGTGGATGCGTTCCGGAATTCCGGCGACAAAGGCGAGGAGCGGAACAATCCGGCGTGGATGATCCTCGATGTCGTGCCGGTCATTCCGCCTGATCTGAGACCTCTCGTGCCGTTGGATGGCGGCCGGTTTGCCACGAGTGATCTGAACGACCTGTACAGGCGCGTGATCAACCGGAACAACCGCCTCAAGAAACTGATGCAGCACCGGGCGCCGGAAGTCATTCTCCGGAATGAGAAGCGCATGTTGCAGGAGGCGGTGGACGCGCTGTTCGACAACGGACGCCGTGCGAAGGCGATCCGCGGTCGCGGCAAGCGCCCGCTCAAGTCGTTGTCGGACATGCTCAAGGGCAAACAGGGGCGGTTCCGCCAGAATCTCCTCGGCAAGCGCGTGGATTACTCGGGGCGGTCGGTCATTGTGGTGGGACCGGAGCTGCGGTTGCACCAATGCGGTCTTCCGAAGACGATGGCCGTGGAGCTGTTCAAACCCTTCATCATCCACAAGCTTGTGGAGAAGGGCATCGCCGAAACGGTGAAGCGGGCCAAAAAGATCGTGGAGCGCGAGAGCTCGGAGGTCTACGAGATCCTCGAGGAGATCATTCATGATCACCCTGTGTTGTTGAACCGGGCGCCCACGCTGCATCGCCTCGGGATTCAGGCATTCGAGCCGGTGCTGGTGGAGGGAAAAGCCATCCGTGTGCACCCTCTCGTGTGCGCAGCGTTCAACGCAGACTTCGACGGCGACCAGATGGCGGTACACGTGCCACTGTCGTTCGAGAGCCAACTCGAGGCCCGGGTGTTGATGGTGTCCAGCAACAACGTGCTGAAGCCGTCAGATGGTCGGCCGGTGGCCGAGCCGTCCCAGGACATGGTGCTCGGGTGTTACGTGGTGACCAAGGAACCCGCGGACTTCCAAGCGCAACTCGAGAGCGCGCCGCGCATGGGGACGTTGGCGGAACTGGAGATGGGCATCGCCACTGGTAAGCTCAAACACCAGTCCCCGGTCTATTATTGGCACGAGCCGCCTGAGAACGCCGCCGATCCGACACCGCAGTGGATCGCGACGACGGCGGGTCGGGTGTTGTTCAACAGCATTCTCCCCAAGCAGGTCGTGGCGGAGCTCGGGTTCCAGAACGAGGTGATGCGCAAGCGGGCGCTGTCGGACATTGCTTTCGAGGCATATCGACGAGCCGGCCTGTCGGAGACCGTGACATTCCTCGATCGATTGAAGGACTTCGGCTTCCGGCATGCCACGATGGGTGGCGTCTCGATCGGTGTGGACGACCTCCAGGTCCCCCACGACAAGACCGCGATCCTGGAAGCGGCCAACCAGCGCGTGGAGCGTTTCCAAAAGGCCTATGCCACGGGGCAGATCACGTTTGGTGAGCGGTACAACAAGGTGATCGACGCGTGGACACACGCCAACAACGACATCGCCGAGGCCATGGTGGAGAACCTCTCGGGGGCGCGGGGCGGGTTCAACCCGGTGTGGCTGATGTACGACTCGGGTAGTCGAGGGAGCCGAGATCAGATCCGGCAGTTGGCGGGCATGCGCGGACTGATGGCCAAACCCCAGAAGAAGCTCACCGGTGGGATCGGCGAGGTCATCGAAAGTCCGATCAAGTCGAACTTCCGAGAGGGCCTCACGGTACTCGAGTACTTCATCTCGACGCACGGCGCGCGGAAGGGACTGGCGGACACGGCGCTCAAGACGGCAGACGCCGGGTACCTCACACGGCGGCTGGTCGATGTCGCGCAGGACGTCACCGTCAGCGAGGAGGACTGCGGTACGATTCGCGGTCTCGACATATCGGCGCTCAAAGAAGGTGAAGACGTCATCGAGCCCCTGGCTGAGCGCATCGCGGGAAACGTTGCGGCGGAAGACGTGTTCGATCCCCACGAGTTGGACGAGCACAGGGAGCCGAGGTTAGAGTGTCCGGCCGGTCAACTGATCGACGAAGACATGGCCCAGAGTATCGAGGATGCGGGGATCGAGGCCGTCAAGATCCGGTCGGTGCTCACATGTGAAGCACGGCGCGGTATCTGCCGGATGTGCTACGGACGGAACCTTGCCACGATGGGGATGGTGGATCTCGGTGAGGCCGTGGGGATCCTCGCCGCCCAGTCGATTGGTGAGCCCGGCACGCAGCTCACGCTTCGGACCTTCCACATCGGCGGGACGGCTGCGCGCATCGCCGAGCAGACGTTCCGCAAGACGAAGTTGGAGGGCAAGATCGGATTCGGCGAGCGCCTCCAGTTCGTCGAGACGGAGGAGGGACAACGGATCGTCACCGCGTACGAGGGCGAGCTCGTCCTGTACGACGAAGAGGATCAGGTACGGTCCCGATTCCACGTGCCTTTGGGTGCCACGTTGAACATATCCGAGGGCGATCAGGTGAAGCGCGGCGACATGTTGTTCGCGTGGGATCCCTACACCAATCCGATCATTACCGACGTAGGCGGCACGGTGCGGTTTGTGGATATCGTCGAGGACGAGACGGTGCGAGAGGAACTCGACGAGATCACCGGATTGCGCCAGCGGGTGATCATCGAGGACCGCGACAAGAAGTTGCACCCGCACATTGAGATCGTGCAGAAGATCAAAGGCGGGAAGCAGCGTCGGGTGCGCAACTACGTGGTTCCGGAGGGGGCGCAACTCACGGTGGAAGACGGGAAGGAAGTCTTCCCGGGGCAGACGCTCTCGAAGATCTCCCGGGAGGCTTACAAGACTCGCGACATCACGGGCGGTCTGCCTCGAGTGGCTGAGCTCTTCGAGGCGCGGCGGCCCAAGGATCCGGCAACGATTTCGGAGATCGACGGGGTGGTGCAGTTTGGTGGGATCAAGCGCGGCAAGCGTGAGATCTTCGTGAACCCGGAAGCCGGCGAGCCACAGACGTACGACGTCCCGGCTGGGAAGCACCTGCGTGTTCACGAGGGCGACAAGGTGCTCGCGGGCGACCGCCTCACCGAGGGCCCGGTCAACCCGCACGACATTCTTCGCATCAAGGGCCCGCGCGCGGTACAGGAATACCTCCTCAACGAAGTGCAGGAGGTGTACCGTCTCCAGGGCGTAAAGATCAATGACAAGCACATCGGAGTGATCGTCCGGCAGATGTTACAGAAGGTCAAGGTCGTGGATCCCGGCGACACCGACATGCTCGAAGGCGAGAGCATCGACAAGGTGACATTCCGGGACCGGAACGAGGTGATCGTCAGCAGGGCCAACCGGCCGGCCACGAGCGAGCCGTTGTTGCTCGGCATCACCAAGGCATCGTTGACGACCCAGTCGTTCATCTCGGCCGCGTCATTCCAGGAAACGACCCGGGTGCTCACTGATGCCTCGATTCGTGGGGCGAAGGACGATCTCCTGGGCCTTAAGGAGAACATCATCATCGGTCACCTGATCCCGGCAGGGACCGGGATCTACCGCTACGCCGACGTCGAGGTGGAGCCCCCAGCGGGCTTCGAGCCGCCGCAGCCTCCGGAAGTCGTAGAGGAACCGACCGGTGCACCGTCGCCGTTCATGGCGCCGAAGTTGGTGGGGGAAGTCAAGGCGGTGGAAGCGCCGTAGGGTCGGGCAGGGAGCCAGGGAGCGGTGACACAGAGCCGCAGTACGTTGTCGGCGTGCTGCGGCTCTGTGTTTGTCCTGAGACGCGGCGAGCGCCGTTCGTCCATATGACGCGCTGCGGTTCGCTCAACCGGCGTCGCACACCGTTTGCCCCTTTTGCGCGCTGCGGTACCGCCTCAGTGCCAGGACCGAGGACAGGCAAGCGCAGCGACCGACGCGCGCTGCAGTGGCAAACGGTGCGCTCCGCCGCTCAGATTACCGGCGCTGACAGGACAAACGGCGCTCGCCGCGTCTCAGACCCCCACAGCGGTCGTCCGTCCCACCGCCTCGGCCACAATCCGCACCTCGTCCATCATCTCGGCAAACGCATCAATGGTCATACTCTGTCGACCGTCACTCACGGCGGTGTCGGGATCCGGATGGACTTCCACGATCAGCCCGTCGGCGCCCACCGCCACCGCCGCTCGGGAGAGAGCGGGGACGAGCTCTCTGCGACCGGCGGCGTGGCTCGGGTCGACGATCACAGGGAGGTGGGTTCGCTCTTTGAGCACCGGGACGGCGCAGATGTCCAGGGTGTTACGCGTAGCCTGCTCAAAGGTCCGGATGCCCCGCTCGCAGAGCATCAGACGGGGATTGCCGGCGGCGGCGATGTATTCGGCCGCCATCAGCAGCTCGTCCACGGTGGCCATCATTCCCCGCTTGAGGAGGACCGCTCTCGGCTGTTCCCCCACAGCCGAAAGGAGCCGGAAGTTCTGCATGTTGCGCGCACCGATCTGCAGCACGTCGGCGTAGCGAGCCACGAGATCCACGTCTTCCGGGGCCACGACCTCGGTGACGACCTTCAGCCCGGTGGCGTCTCGGGCGGCTGCGAGGAGCTCGAGACCCTTTTTCCCGAGGCCCTGAAACGAATACGGTGAGGAGCGGGGTTTGAACGCGCCGCCGCGGAGCATCGATGCCCCGGCGGAGGCGACGGCGCCGGCCACGGTCATGATCTGGTCGTGGGATTCCACCGCGCACGGGCCGGCAATGACGATGAGCTCCGGGCCACCCACCGTCACACCCTCGATCTTCACGCGAGTGGATTCGGGATGGTGCTCCCGGGACACCAAGGGGTAGGGCGGTGCCACCGGGCGGACCTCTCTCACTCCGGGCATTGCTCCCAGCGCCTCGGCGAGGGTTTCAGCACCCTGTCCGATGACCCCGATCAAGCTCTGACCGTTGTACTCACTGACCTGGACCCGAAACCCAGCACCTTCAATGAAGCTTACGATCTCAGCCTTTTGTTTGAGCGGACACGCACTCTCGAGTACGGCAATCATGTTTCTTTCTCACCTTCACATTCATCACGGAGACCGCGGAGGAAGGCAATGGGGTCCTCGCCTCGCTCCAAGACCTCGATCAGTGCGCTTCCCACGATGACCCCATCGGCGTGGGCGGAAACCGCGCGTACTTGCATCGCGTCCCGGATGCCGAACCCGGCGAGCACCGGCACCGGCGACGCGTTGCGGACCCGATGGAGATACTCCAACATCGTGTCGGTCCGCCCGGCATCTCCTCCCGTGGTACCCGTCACGGTCACGGCATAGACGAAACCTCCGGAGAGTCGGCACAACCGCTCCAGACGTTCTGCCGGCGTAACCGGCGTCACGAGTTGGACCAACGCGATGCCCGTGTCGTCGAGGGCCGCCTTGACCGGCGCGCACTCCTCGAGGGGCAGGTCGGGCACGATCAGCCCCGCCACACCTGCATCGGCCGCCCGCCGGGCGAAGGCCGGCAAGCCCATGGCGATCACCGGATTGAGATAGCTCATCAGGACCACGGTATCGCACGCCACCCGTTCCACGGTATCTAGGATCCACGGCAGCGTGACGCCCGACTCCAAGGCCTTCCGGCTCGACTCCTGAATGGTTACGCCGTCTGCCATGGGGTCGGTGAAGGGAACGCCGACTTCGACCACTTCGGCCTCCTGTGCCACTCGGTCGAGGAGTGATCCGAAGGAATCCATCTCGGGGAATCCCGCTGTGAGGAATGCGGCGAGAGCCGGTTGGTGTGCACCCGTGCCGCGGATCGCCTCCTCTAAACGGGTCCCGCCATTCACGGGTTGTCCACCGACTGGTACGCCGTCAACGTCGCCAAGTCCTTGTCTCCCCGGCCGGAGAGGCCGATGAGGATGCACGACCCGGGGTGCGCGGCCGCCCAGCGCTTGGCTCCCGCCACGGCATGGGCGGATTCCAACGCGGGGAGGATGCCCTCGAGGGCGCAGCACTCGTCCACCGCGGCCACCGCCTCGGCATCGGACACCGTCTCGTACGTCACCCGGTCGACCGCGTTGAGAAACGCGTGCTCCGGTCCCACACCGGGGTAGTCGAGGCCCGCCGATACGGAGTGGGTCTCTTGAATCTGCCCGTGGTTGTCCTGCAACAGATCCGAGTAGGCTCCGTGTAACACACCGGGCCTGCCGAAGGAGAGGGTGGCCGCGTTCTGCCCGATGGATTCGCCCACACCGCCGGCCTCGATTCCCAGCATGGCGATCTCCCGGTCGCCGAGGAGCGGGTGCAGCAGTCCGATGGCGTTGGATCCGCCGCCCACACACGCCACCGCGATATCGGGGAGTCGCCCCGCTTCCTCCAACATCTGGGCCCTGGCCTCCCGGCCGATGACGCTCTGGAGCTCACACACCAGCCAGGGATACGGGTGAGGGCCCACCGCCGAGCCGATGAGGTAGTAGGTCGACTCCGGGTCGGATACCCAGTCGCGGAGGGCTTCGTCGATGGCCGAACGCAGTGTTTGATCGCCGGTCGCGACCTGGGACAGGTCGGCGCCGAGACGCTCGATGCGATCCACATTGGGGGCCTGACGCTTCGCGTCGACGGCGCCCATGTACACGGTGCAGGGAAGTCCCAGGCGGGCGCATGCCGCAGCAGCGGCGACGCCGTGCTGGCCCGCGCCGGTTTCCGCCACGACGCGCCTGGCGCCGAGGCGTTTGGCCAGGAGGGCCTGCCCGATGGCGTTGTTGATCTTGTGGGCTCCCGTGTGGGTGAGATCCTCACGCTTGAGATAGACCGTTGCTCCCCACGCGGCGCCGAGGCGGCCGGCCCGGGTGAGGGGAGTGGGACGACCCACCCAGCCGGTCAACTCAGACGTGAAGGCTTTCTGGAAGCCGGGGTCGGCGAACGCCTCTCGGGCCTCTTGTTCCAGGCGGGACAACGCCTGCACCAGCGTTTCGGGGACGAACCGTCCTCCGAAGGCTCCGTAACGGCCGTTGGCGTCGGGCAGCCGGCCGGCGATGAGATCGTCGAGCGTAACGTCGGCAGCCAGCCAGGGTCCCGGCGGCATGGTGGTCATGGCGAGATCTCCGCTCCCGTTGTGAGTTGAGCCTGAGCGGTGCGAACCGCGGCCACGAATTCGTCCATGCGCCGGAGGTCTTTGATGCCGGGCTCCGACTCGACGCCACTGCTGACATCGACGGCGTATGGGCGCACGGCGCGTATCGCCTCACCCACGTTTTCCGGCGTGAGACCGCCGGCCAACACCAGGCGCACGGTGCGGGCCAGGCCGCCCGCCCGTTCCCAATCCGGGGCTACACCGCGGCCACCGCGACCCGGGGCTTCCAGGAGGATGGTTGCTGCTCGCGTGCTCGAAGCGTACCGGGCGACCCGTTCCCCGATGTCCGGCCCGTCGTGAAACACGGGGAGCAGTGCGGCGTGTCCCGTCACCGCATCCGCGAGAACGGGGGTCCGTTCCGTCTGGACCACGTTGGGCCGAAAGGTGGACAGCACCTTGGTGATCTCTTCCACACTCGGATGTCGGAAGACCGCAACCGTTGTGACCAACGGCGAAAGATACTCTGCCAGATGCAACGCCTCTCCCGAGTCGACACGGCGGGGTGATGTGGCAAACACGAACCCCACGGCGTCGACACCCAACTCGGCGGCGGTGGCGGCGGCGTCGGGGGTCGTGATGCCACACACTTTTATGCGGACGTGCATTGCCTCATCGCCTCGGCACGGCCCGCCTGGATCATGGCCGCGGTGAGTTTGGATGGATCGGTTGATTTCATGAGCGCGCTGCCCACGAGGGCGACGCCGTACCCCATGGCCGCCACCCAGGCGGCGTCCTCAGCCGTTTCGAGACCGCTCTCGGCCACCCGGGGGGGGCCCTCGGGAAACGACCCCGCCAGCCGTGCGACCCGATCCCGGTCCACCTCCAGCGTCACCAGGTTGCGGGCGTTGAGGCCCACGAGCAACCGCACATCGCTGGGGGCCGTGGCGTCGGTGATCGCCGCGGCGCGGGACAGGTCTACTTCGTCGAACGCCTCCAACAAAACGAAGAGCTGCATTTCGGCGGCGGCATCCAGCATTTGCCCCAGTCGCTCGTCGTCGAGGATCCGGAGAATGAGTAACACTCCGCTCGCACCAGCCGCCCGGGCCTCGATGACCTGGTACGGGTCCACGAGAAAATCCTTGCGCATGACGGGAAGGGGAACGGCCCGTGCAGTCCTGGCGAGATCCTCGAGGGTTCCGTGGAACAGCTCCGGCTCGGTGAGCACCGAGATGGCGGCGGCACCACCCCGGACGTAGGCGTCCACCTGGCGTCCGATCGATCCCGGGTCGTCGGCGTCCTCGGTCCAGAGTGTGCCGCCGGACGGGGTATGGCGCTTCACCTCGGCAATGAGGTCGAAGCCCCCCGGGTGGAGTCGCAGCGGCGGCGGGACGGACGGCTCGAGAGCGCGCCGTCGCAGAGCCTCCTCGCCCTCTGACCGCCTGGCCTCAGCGGCGCGGCGTTCGCTGCTCTGGACCATCCGTGCCAAGAGATCAGGCATCGGCTCGCTTCCCGTTCGGTGAGAATGCCGCCAGCCGGTTGAGGAGCTCGCCCGTCGACCCGTCGTCGATGGCTTCGTTGGCCGTCGCGATGCCCTCCTCGAACGAGCCGGCGGCGCCGGACACTTCGAGAGCCAGGCCCGCGCCCAGTGTGAGTGCATCCCGGTGCGGCCCCGCCTCGCCCTCGAGGGCGGCGCGCAGCTTATCGGCGTTCTCGGCTGCGCCCCCGCCTGCGAGATCGTCCGGGCTGCAGCGCGGAATGCCATACGCCGCCGGATCACGTTCGGTTCTGGAAACCAACCCGGGCCGGACGTCGAACATATCAAACGGTCCGACGGGGGTGGCTTCGTCCCAGGACGGCGCGCCGTGCACCACGAAGGCGCGGTCGATGGGAAGCCCGGACAGGGCCTCGGCCATCAGGGCCGCCACCTCCACGTTGAACGCGCCGATGACGTAGTAGGGCGGTTCGGCCGGATTGGTGAGTGGTCCGAGGATGTTGAAGATGGTGCGGATCCCCAGAGCCTTGCGCACCGGTCCCACGGCTTTCATGGCCGGGTGAAAGTAGGGCGCAAAGAGGAATGTGAAGCCCAGCTCGGCGAGGCACGCTCCGGCGGCGTCCTGATCCGGAGGGAGGGTCAGCCCGAGACACTCGAGCACGTCGGCGCTTCCCGACTTGCTCGAAATCGAACGGTTACCGTGTTTGATGACCGGCTGTCCGCACGCCGCGGTCGTCAACGCGGCGCCGGTGGAGATGTTGAGGCTTCCGGACCCGTCTCCGCCGGTTCCCACGATGTCTACCCCGCTCACCTCGTCGGGTATGGTGGGCCGCGTGGCCAGACGGCGCATGGCGGTGGCAAAGCCCCGCACCTCCGCGGCGGTTTCGCCCTTGGTGCGGAGCGCCGTCAGCAGCGCGCCCGCCATAGGGCTCGGAAGGGATTCGTCGGTGAGCGCCACCAACAGGTCCGCCGCCTCGCCCTCGCTGAGGTCGTTCCCGTGGGTCAGGCGTTCCAGCGTCTCTCTCAAGGCGACCTCCCGTCCGGGGTTTCGAGATCCAAGAAGTTGCGCAACAGGCGGTCGCCCTCCGGCGTGAGCACGCTCTCGGGATGGAACTGCACGCCTTCCGTGGGGAGCGTGCGGTGGCGAACACCCATGATTTCTCCGTCCGACGTATACGCCGACACGACCAGGTCGTCGGGAAGCTTCTGCTCCGCCACGGCCAGGGAGTGGTACCGGCCTGCGGGAAACGGATTGGGCATTCCCTCGAAGAGGGTGCGGCCGTCGTGGTAAACGGGTGAAGCCTTCCCGTGCATCAGGGTCTGGGCGCTCTCCACGGTTCCTCCCAGGGCTTGTGCGATGGCCTGGTGCCCGAGGCATACCCCCAGCACGGGCACGTCGCCCATCATCTCCTGCACCACGGCAATGGACACCCCGGCGTTCTCGGGCCTTCCCGGTCCCGGCGAGATCATCAGGTGGGTGGGCTCCAGGGCCCTTGCCTCGGCAACGGTGATTTTGTCATGCCGCCTGACGGTGACTCGAGCCCCGAGCACGGCGAGCGCCTGCACCAGGTTGTAGGTGAACGAATCGTAGTTGTCGATCAACAGCACGTGCCGTGTCATAAGCCCTCCTCGGCGAGTGTGAGCGCGGCCTCGAGGGCGGCACTCTTCGCCAGGACCTCGTCGTGCTCCCGCTCGGGAACGCTGTCCGCCACGATGCCCGCACCTGCTTGGTAGGTGTAGCTGCCGTTGCGGAGGACCAGCGTGCGGATGGCGATCGCCTGATCCATGGCGCCGCCGTGGCCGAAGTATCCTGCGGTGCCGGCGTACACCCCGCGCGGATGGGGTTCCAGTTCTTCGATGATCTCCATGGCGCGGATCTTGGGAGCGCCGACCACCGTTCCGGCGGGGAACGACGCCGCGAAGAGATCGAACGCGTCCGTCTCGGGTGGCAGCACGCCGTGGACCCCGCTCACCATGTGCATCACGTGGCTGTAGCGCTCGATGGTACGATACGGCTCGACGCCGACGGACCCGGGAATCGCCACCCGCCCCAGGTCGTTGCGCGCGAGGTCCACAAGCATGATGTGCTCGGCGTTTTCCTTTGGGTCGGCGAGCAGCTCGGCTTCGAGCGACTGGTCGGTGTCGTGGTCGGCGCCCCGCGGGCGGGTGCCGGCGATGGGCCGAAGCGACGCCTCGCGGCCATTGAGCCGGACGAGAGCCTCCGGGGAGGAGCCCACGATGGCGAGATCACCGAAGTCGCAGAAGTACATGTACGGTGACGGATTGAGGAGGCGGAGCGCCCTGTAGACCTCGAATGGCGGAACGTCGCACGCGCCGGTGAAGCTGATCGAGAGCACGAGCTGGTACACGTCGCCCGCTCGGATGTAGTCCTTGACGCGGTCCACCGCTGCGAGGAAGTGATCGCGCTGGAAGCTGGGCGTGGGAGCGGCGTGGGGGGTAATCGACGGACGCGTTGGGGTGGGGCCCCGGAGTGCGTCCACGACCTCCCGTCGCAACGCGGCCCGGTCTTCCTCCGGCCCGTCGTACAGCAGCGCGGCGCGTCGTGTGAGGTGGTCAAAGGCGAGGACCGATTCTGGCGCCAGGTACACCGCATCGAGATCGTCGCTCGGCGCCGTGCCTTCGAACCGCTTGTTCATCTCGAACGCGGTGGAGCCGACCAATCCGCCCAAGAACGGTAGTCCGGGGATTTCGGGCCGGGGCTTGGGTGCTCGGTGAAGAGCGCCCCGGAGTACGTCGAGCAGCTCCTCGCACGACGACGGCGCGGGGCTCGAGTCGCCATTGATGTCGTATCGGTCCCCGGCCAGGCGGAACTCGACGGCATCCCCGAACCCGACGAACGAGTAGCGCCCCAGACGTTCGCCGCCTTCCACGCTCTCCAGGAGAAACCGTGGCCGGAACGGCGCCAACTTGAGGTACGCCGAGACCGGCGTGTCCAGATCCGCGGCGATGTCAAATGCAGATTGCATGTGCCTCCCTGGCGAACCTCTGAGTGTTGGGGTGGATGCTGACGGGCACAAAAAAACCACCCCGAGACGCTCAGAGGTGGGTAGTGGTACTGCTACTCGGTGAAGTCTACTTGACCGATCCCACCTCCGGGCGCGCGCTATACCACCACCACCAGGTGTGGGCGCTCGAAACGGGGTAGCCGGCCAGGTTTCTCATAGGACCGACTAATTAAGGCCCTCAGTGGTCGTTGGTCAAGGGCGCCGGGCGGTGCCCGGTGGGCTTGTGACCGTACCCCGATCCGGGTATCCGTTAGCGTCCACGACCGCTCGGGGTAGGCACATGAGTCAATCGGAGATACTCCCGATCCTCATCGGAGAGTTTGCCCGATACAAGCAGGTCGGGGAAAAGGTGCTCGAGCAGCTCGACGACGCCGACTTCCTCTACCGGCCCGATAACGAATCCAACAGTATCGCTGTCATCATCAAGCACATGGCCGGGAACATGCGGTCACGCTGGACCGACTTTCTGACGAGTGACGGGGAAAAGCCGGACCGCCAGCGTGACAGCGAGTTCGTCGAGGATGACATGACCCGGGAGCGGCTCTTCGAGGTGTGGGATGCAGGGTGGCAACACGTGTTCGACGCGCTGGAGACGCTCGAGGAGTTGGATCTCCTCCGCCCGGTGTCCATCCGGGGAGAGTCGTACCCGGCGTTCC
>JBDHAF010000052.1:0-28712 GCA_039588255.1 Gemmatimonadota bacterium
TCCGCAACATCAAGATTCGGGAGTTCACACCATGAGTGACATCATCGACCGCCGGCGTTTCATATTGCAGGGCAGTACGGCCGCTCTAGGTATGAGCACAATGGGCAAGTCCTCGTTGTTCGGGAGCACTTCCCAAACGAGCGACCGCATCGCAGCCGCGGTGATGGGGGTGAACAGCCGGGGAAACGAGTTGGCCAAGGCGTTCGTGCGGACCGGCGCTGACGTAAGGTACATCTGTGACGTGGACTCGCGCGCGGTCGAGCAGACGGCTGCCGACGTGACGGCGATGCAGGGCCGGAGTCCTGAAGGCGTTACCGATTTCCGCCGAGCACTCGACGATCCGTCGCTCGACGTGCTCGTGATCGCTGCCCCCGATCACTGGCACGCTCCAGCGACACTGCTCGCCCTCCAGGCCGGAAAGCACGTGTACGTCGAGAAGCCGTGCGGCCACAATCCGCGTGAAGGTGAGCTGCTCGTCGAGGCACAGCGCCGCTACGGTCGAGTCGTGCAGATGGGCAACCAACAACGCTCCGCAGCCGCATCCATCGACGTCATCCAACAGATCCGCGAGGGCGTCATCGGCCGGCCCTACTTCGCACGTGCGTGGTACGGCAATACGCGTGGCGGCATCGGGCGCGGCGTCCCGGCACCGGTTCCCGACTGGCTGGACTACGAACTGTGGCAGGGACCGGCACCGCGCACACCGTACCGCGACAACGTGGTGCATTACAACTGGCACTGGTTCTGGCGCTGGGGCACTGGAGAGATCTGCAACAACGGCACGCATGAGATCGACGTGTGCCGTTGGGCGCTCGGAGTGGACTTCCCCTCGAAGGTTACGTCAGCCGGCGGCCGCTACCACTTCGACGACGACTGGGAGTACCCCGATACGCAGGTCGCATCGTTCGAGTTCGACAACGGGGCGACCATAACCTGGGAGGGACGAAGCTGCAACGGACGTCCCATCGAGAACCGCGGTCGCGGTGCCTCGATCCACGGCACTGAGGGCACCGCCGTCATCGACCGATCGGGCTACGTCATCTACGACAACGAGAACAACGAGATCGCTCGTCGTATCCGCGGTGAGACCGTCGATGCCCTCGACACCCGTGGAGGCGGAACGCACACCGACCTGCACATCACCAACTTCCTCGACGCGATCCGGGGCGATGCGACACCCGCAGCACCCATCGACGACGGGAACAAGAGTCAACTGCTCTGTCACCTAGGCAACATCGCGCAGCGCACCGGCGGGAGCTTGAGCTGTGATCCGCAAACCGGGCTGATTGTGGGCAACGCCAAAGCAGCGGCACTGTGGAGCCGGGAGTACGAGCCGGGCTGGGAGGCGAAGGTGTGACCATGACCGAACATCACGAGAGCCGAAGAGATTTCCTGAAGGCCGTCGCGGTCGGCACCGCGGGGCTGGCCATTCCGATATCCCTCACGGGCTGCGCCGAGCGAACCCAGGCAATGGCACCTGTCGGCGTCAGGTTGGGGGTCGCGAGCTACTCGCTCCGCGAGCTTAGCCGCGCCGATGCCATCGCTGCCATCCAGGCACTCCGCTCGAAGTACGTGAGCATCAAATCATTCCATCTCCCGTACGAGAGCTCTCCGGAGGAGCTGGCTGCCGGCCGTAAAGACTTCGAGGACGCGGGTCTCACGATCGTGGGCGGCGGGGTCATCACACTGCAGCAGGATGATGACGACGACATCCGCACCTACTTCGAATACGCCAGGGCTGCCGGCATGCCGCTCATGGTCATCGCTCCCACACCCACCACCCTGCCCCGCATCGAGCGCTTCGTGCGCGAGTACGATATCGGAGTCGCGATTCACAACCACGGACCGGAAGATCAGTACTTTCCAGGCCCTCGCGAGGCGCTCCCGATCATCCGAGACATGGATCCTCGCGTGGGGCTGTGCGTCGACCTTGGCCACACCGCACGCACCGGCGTCGACGTCGTGGAGGCGCTGGCGGAGGCCGGCGACCGCGTGCTGGACATTCACGCCAAGGACCTGAGGGACCTGCTCGTACGGGAGAGCCAATGCATCGTCGGCGAAGGGGCGATGCCGATGCCCGCCATTTTCCGCCAGCTCGCGGCGATGAACTACTCGGGGCACGTGAATCTGGAGTATGAGATCGACGCGCAGCATCCGCTGCCAGGTATGCAGCAGTCCTTTGCGTATATGCGCGGCATGCTGCACGGGCTCGGCATTCCGGAGGTGTAGGGTTGGCGGGAACGATCGTCGAGCGTCACGCCTTTGCGCGGGCGGGACTGCTGGGAAACCCGTCCGACGGCTACTTCGGCCGCACACTCTCCGTGGTACTCCGGAACTTCCGAGCGACGGTCACGCTCGGGGAGTCAACGGAACTCCGCATCGAGCCGGATGCACACGACGCCGACGTGTTTCGGAACATCGAGGAGCTGGTGGCGTCGGTGAACCGCCAGGGATACTACGGCGGCGCCAGGCTGGTGAAGGCGGCAGTCAAGACGTTCTACGATCACTGCGCCCGAAACCACGTCGTACTGCCGCCACAGAACTTCACGGCGCGCTATCGGTCGTCGATCCCGCGCCAAGTCGGACTGGCAGGCTCCAGTGCAATCGTGACGGCCGCACTTCGAGCGCTGATGGATTTCTTCACACTGGACATTCCCAGGGAGCACCAGGCGAATCTGATCCTGTCGGCCGAAACCGAGGAATTGGGGATCACTGCCGGACTGCAGGACAGGGTGGCACAGGTGTACGACGGTCTCGTCTACATGAACTTCTCGAAGGACCTCATGGACGATCTCGGGCACGGCGCATACGAATCGCTCGACCCCCGCCTCTTGCCAACCATGTTCGTCGCCCACCAGACACAGCCGACCAAGGTGTCGGGGCAGGTATTGAATGATCTCAGGAATCGTTGGGAACAACGTGATGCGGCAGTGCTCGAGACGCTCGATCGTATTGCCGCACTGGCATCCAGTGGCAGGGATGCGCTGCTCGAGGGACAACACGAGCGATTCGCCTCACTCATGAACGAGAACTTCGACCTGCGCCGTCGCATCATGCGAATCGACGAGCGTGATCTCGCCATGGTCGAGACGGCCAGGACGCTGGGCGCATCGGCCAAGCTCACCGGCTCGGGTGGAGCGATCGTCGGCGTGTTCCAGGGTGACACGATGAAGGGACGGATCGCGGAGCAACTCGGCGCACTGGGCGCGCGGGTGATCGAGGCAGAGACAGCATAGAGGAACCCCAAACGATGATCACGAAGGCCGTCATCCCCGCCGCCGGTGCGGGTACCAGGCTGCTTCCAGCCACCAAGGCGCAGCCCAAAGAGATGCTCCCCATCCTCGACACGCCGGCGATTCAGTACGTCGTCCAGGAAGCGGTGGATGCGGGGATCGAGAACATTCTGTTCGTAACCGGCCGTGACAAGCGAGCTATCGAGGATCACTTCGATCGGAACGTCGAGCTGGAGTCACACCTCGAGGAGCGCGGGGACAGGGCAGCACTCGAGGCCGTGCGCAACCTCGCACAGCTCGCCAGGATCCACTACGTGCGCCAGCCCACACAAGCCGGGTTGGGGGATGCGATCCGGTGTGCACGTGCCTTCGTGGGCGACGAGCCGTTCGCGGTCCTTCTCGGTGATACGGTGATCGACGCACCCGTACCGGTCACGCGACAACTGATCCACGCCTACGAGGAGCACCCAGCACCCGTACTCGCCGTGGAGGACGTTCCGGCGCAGAAGATCGGGCGCTATGGGATAGTAGAAGGAACGCCGCTGGGTGACGGCAGGATCCGTGTCGAGAAGTTGATCGAGAAACCCCGGCCAGGCGAGACCTCGTCTACCATGGCAATTGCCGGGCGCTACGTGCTCACGCCCGAGGTGTTCGACGCACTCGAGATAGCGAAACCAGGCAGGAACGACGAGATCCAACTGACGGACGCGCTCGCCGGCATGCTCGCGCAGACCCCGATGGTCGCCGTGCCCATCCAGGGACGCCGCTACGACATCGGAGACAAGCTGGACTACCTGAGCACGATCCTCGCGTTCGCACTCAAGCGAGACGAGTTCGCCGGAACGATTCGATCGTTCATCACATCGCTCCCCGACGCGAGTGGCACCGAGTGAGGACCTGCGCGGGCCATTTCGCTCTGTTGTTACTCACTCTCGCGGCAGTCGCCGGTTGCCGAGCAGGGGACGGGACGCGGGTCCTCAAGCTGGCACACGGCCTGGATGTCTCGCACCCCGTCCATGTGGCCATGGTGCACATGGCAGATCGTCTCGCGGAGGTCTCGGGCAGGCGGATGCGCGTGGAGATCCATCCAAGCGGGCAGCTTGGGGAAGAGCGTGAGCTGATCGAGATGCTCCAGATCGGTAGCCTCGCCATGACCAAGGTCTCGGCGAGCCCGCTCGAGTCGTTCGTGCCGGAGATGGCCGTGTTCAGCATCCCCTATGTGTTCAGGAATGAGGAGCATCTCTGGCGGGTGCTGGACGGGGAGATCGGCCGCGGACTCCTCGTGGCCGGAGAGCGGTACTATCTGAGAGGACTCTGCTACTACGATGCGGGGCCCCGGAGCTTCTACACAACCGGCACGGCCGTGCGGACACCCGACGACTTGAGCGGTCTCAAGATCCGGGTGCAGAAGAGCATCACCTCCACGCGGATGGTACGAACGCTCGGCGGCTCCGCGACCCCAATCGACTGGGGGGAGCTGTACTCCGCACTGCAGCAGGGCGTGGTGGACGGCGCCGAGAACAACCTGCCGAGTTTCTTCCTCTCGCGGCACTACGAGGTGAGCCGGTACTTCACGGTGGACGAGCACACGTGGGTCCCCGATGTGCTGCTGATCAGCACCCACGTGTGGGAGCTGCTCTCCCCGGAAGAGCGAGGTTGGCTCGAGGCCGCCGTCACGTCGTCAGTGGCGGAACAGCGTCGATTGTGGCGCGAGGCGTCGCGGGACGCACTGGCACAGGTTCGCGCTGCGGGCGTGGAGATCATCGAGCCCGACAAGGTGGCATTCCGCCGTGCCGTGCAGCCGTTGTTCGACAGCTACCGGGGGACGCCCGTCCACGATCTCCTGGGGGCGATCGAACGCGTCCCATGACGGCCACGACGGATCACCCTGCTCTGCTGACACGTGTCGTTGACCATGTCGAGCGGGCCTTGGCGTGGCTGCTCGTTCTGCTCATGGGCGTCATAGTCATCGACGTCACCTGGCAGGTCGTGTCCCGTTTTCTGCTTCGCGCGCCGAGTTCGTTCACCGAGGAACTCGCTGGCTTCCTGCTCATCTGGATTGGGGTCTTGGGAGCAGCGTATGGTTTCCGGACACGCTCCCATCTGGGCATCGATCTGCTCGTGTCGCGACTGCATGGGGGGGCCCGGCTAACCGCCACGATCATTGCCCACGCCCTGGTGGCGGCCTTCGCGCTCTCCACGATGGTGATCGGCGGCGTCATTCTCGTTCGGCTCGCCTTTCAGCTGAATCAGATCTCGGCGGCCATGGGCATACGCGTGGGCTTCGTATACCTGGCCTTGCCGCTCGCGGGGATGCTCGTGACCGTCTTCTCCATCGAGTCGATCGCGAAGGCTGTGACCGCCGCGGACAACCGCTGATGGACAGCACGGTCGCCCTGCTCGTCGCGACATTCCTCGTCTGCTTGGCGCTCAGCGTGCCCATTGCCGTGAGCATAGGCATCGCCACGGTCGTCACGATGCTCGTGACCATACCGCTGGGACCGGCCCTGACTACGGCGGCGCTCAGGATGGCGACGGGCATCGACAGCTTTGCGCTGCTGGCGATCCCGCTCTTCATCCTGTCGGGTCGACTCATCTCCGAAGGCGGGATGGCGCGGCGGCTCATTGACTTCGCCAAGGTGCTGGTCGGGGGCTTCGCCGGGGGGTTGGCCTTCGTGAACGTGCTGGCCAGCATGTTCTTCGGTACCATCTCGGGGTCAGCGGTGGCGGCGACGTCGGCCGTCGGCGGTTTCATGATTCCCTCCATGGAGCGGGAGGGCTACGAGCGGGAGTACAGCGTTGCGGTCACCATGACGGGGTCCGTCACGGGACTCCTGATCCCCCCGAGCAATGTCCTGATCGTGTACTCCCTGGCAAGTGGCGGTGTCTCGATTGCGGCGCTGTTCGTCGCCGGCTACGTGCCGGGCATATTGTTGGGTCTCGCGCTCATGCTGGTGGGTGGGCTGATCGCCGCTCACCGCAGGTACCCGGTCGCTGATCGTCCCAACCTCCGCGAGGGTGTCCGTGCCTTCTTCCGCGCGATCCCGAGTCTTCTTCTCATCGTGATCGTGATGGGGGGGATTGTGGCAGGGATCTTCACCGCCACGGAGGCGAGTGCCATCGCCGTGGTGTACTCGTTGATCCTTGCCGTGCCGGTCTACCGTGAAGTGCGCGTGCGAGACCTGTCGCCCATCTTGCTCAAGTCCGCCGAGACGACGGCGGTCGTGATGTTCCTCATCGCTACTTCGACCGCCCTGTCGTGGATCCTGAGCTATGAGAACGTGCCTCAGGATCTCGCGGCGTTCTTGCTCTCGCTCACTGAGAGCCGGGTGCTGATTCTCCTGTTCATCAACGTGCTGTTGCTTGCCGTGGGCACCTTCATGGACATCACGCCTGCGGTACTGATCTTCACGCCGATCTTTCTCCCCGTGGCACAGCAGTTGGGGATCACGCCGCTCCACTTCGGCATCATGATGGTGCTCAACCTGTGCATCGGACTGTGCACGCCGCCTGTGGGATCGATCCTGTTCGTGGGTTGCGGGATCGGGCGGACGACCGTGCCACGAACCACCAAGGCGCTGTTGCCGTTCTATGCCGTGATGGTCCTGGTGCTCTTTCTGGTCGTCTACCTGCCCTGGCTCACTGAGGCCCTGCCGGGGCTCCTGGGGTACTGAGACTCCGCTGTCGCGTTCATCGATGGGAATCAATTGCCAGTCAACCTGACAACGCCAAACCATTCCTCTATATCGTCGGGATCTTGTGAGTAAGAATCAGTTAAACCGAATTTCCACCAGGCATCAAGGAATTCATGCACAATCACCCCCGCATTGGGGGATTGCGACGTTTCAATGTCCTCGATATTTCGCAACAGGCCCGTCGCCTGTTCAGATTCCGTATTACCCCCATAGCCATAATTGGGGGGGCCTACATGAGATGCATTAGGAGATACACTTAATCCTGTTTCTGTTATGAGTAGTGGTAGATCAGGAAATCTGGATTTCAATTCCTCAATCCAACCCTGTAATAGTGTTCCTGAAACACTGCCCGGTGAGGTTGCGGGTCTGTAATATGGCACTGAATAAGAGTAGGTGTTATGACTTCTGAAATCGAGAAAAGGGGTATCTATCAGATATGCAGTTCTTATGTCGTTGGAATAGGATACTAAATGAGTAACGCCGTACGTATTTTGCTCGTATTCTTTCACGTAATCAGCCATTTCTGCCAGGAATACTTCTGAAGCGTTTAAGTTCTGCCCCGTAGAGATATAGCCACCGGAATAGCTATTCAGTCCGGGATGCTCCAAGTTAGTGGCCAGAATGCTAGACTCGCTCAGTTCATTTCCCACGAGATAGGCTATCAGAGGGGGAGAGTTGTTGTTGTAGACGCTGTAGATTCTGTCAATAACACTCCTGATATAGCTCTTTGTGTCCTCCTTGAACTGCGGATCATGCAGATCACCAACCTCAGTGTCTATCCACAATGTTTGCAGGAAGAATAGATTTCCAGCCTGCTTGATTGACTGGTAGCAGTATTTGGGGGCTCCCCAGAGTCGTATGGTATTGGCTCCCATGGCAGATATCTGGGCAATATCTCTGTCAATGCTGTTTCTCAGTCTTTCAGGAAGTGAAGACGCAATCTCAATATCCCAGGGTAAATAGCCCGGATAGCCCGGAACATACACAACCCCTTTGATGAAAAATGGTTCTCCGTCTTTCAGGATGTAGTCATTATCTGTGTTGAATACCTCGCCACCTGATACTTCTACTCGATCAACCCATTGGCTTTGTATGGCCGTATAAGCAGGTCGAGGTTCCGTGCTGAAAAGATCATTTGAATCAAATGCGGGCTCCTCTACCTCACCGCAGCTTTGGCAGATTACCATGGTTATGAGGAGAGAGATGAATTGATATGATTGATATGTTCTCATGCTATTGGCTTGGATCGGCCTCTTCTGCCATTCGGACCTTGATAGTCAGTGAGGAAGTTAGAGTGTGGACCCCGATCAACCATGATGCAAGTCCCCTTCATATGAAATACCGATTGACATACCTTCCGGGGTGATCGGTTCGAGAAGTGAACTAGATTCTGGAGCTTACCAATGAGACTGTGCCGCCAAGCAAGCCGGTTCACGATCGCACTGCTGCTGGCGTCGAGCCTTCCCGCAGCCGCCAGCTCGCAAACCAGCACCATCGATCAACGTATAGACGACCTGCTTTCCCGCATGACACTCGACGAGAAGGTGGGCCAGTTGCGAACCAGGTTCAGCGCATCGCCGTAGAGGAATCCCGCCTCGGTATCCCGCTATTGTTTGGACTCGACGTGATTCACGGATACCGCACCATCTTCCCCCTTCCGCTGGCTACGGCGTCGAGTTGGGATCCCGAATTGGTGACATCAATCGAGGCGATTGCTGCGAGGGAGGCCCGCGCATCCGGCGTCCATTGGACGTTTGCCCCGATGATCGATATCGCTAGAGATCCCCGCTGGGGCCGGATCACGGAGGGAGCGGGTGAGGATCCCTACCTCGGCTCGGTGATGGCGGCCGCGCGCGTGAGGGGATTCCAGGGCGACGATGTCGCTGCTCCCGACCACATCATCGCATGCCTCAAACACTACGTCGCCTACGGAGCGCCGGTCGGAGGACGGGATTACAACTCGGTCGATATGTCCGAGAGAAGTTTGCGGGAGATCTACCTGCCTCCGTACAAAGCGGGCCTCGATGCCGGAGCCGCAAGCATCATGAGCGCGTTCAACCTGCTGAACGGCGTGCCTACGACGGCGAACAAGTTCACCATCAACCGCATCCTGCGCGGCGAGTTGGGTTTCGATGGGTTCATCGTGAGCGATTGGAACTCCGTCGGCGAACTCATCAATCACGGCTACGCGGCCGATGCCCGGGACGCCGCGCGCCTGGCGTTTGAAGCCACCATCGACATGGACATGATGGGCGGTATCTACGCGGGTCAGCTCGCGGACCTCGTTCGGACCAACGTCATACCGGAAGCGTCGCTGAACGAGTCGGTGCGCAGAGTGCTGCGGGCCAAGTTCATGTTGGGGTTGTTTGACAATCCATACGCCGATCCCGAAACCGAGACAGCCGTCATTCTACGTGATGATCATGTCGCCGCCGCGCGTGACGCCGCCCGGAAGTCGATGGTACTGCTCAAGAATGACGGGGCACTCCTTCCCCTCTCGGAAGACATCGGTTCCATCGCGGTGATCGGTCCGCTGGCGGACAACCAGGTTGATCTATTGGGGACGTGGCACGCACTGGGTCAACCGCAGGACGTGGTGACCGCGATCGCGGGTATTCGGAGTCGCGCCGGCGCAACCATCACCATAACCTATGCTCAAGGCTCGACCATCACCGGGTCGGAACGAGATGGATTCGCAGAAGCAGTGGAGGTTGCGCGCAATGCCGATGTGGCGATAGTCGTTGTCGGCGAAAGAGAGCTTGAAACGGGAGAGGCGGCTTCGCGCACCTCACTTGACCTACCCGGTGTGCAACAAGATTTGATCGAGGCGATCCACGAGACCGGCACGCCGGTCGTGGCGGTCATCATGAGCGGTCGGCCGCTCGCCATTCCCTGGCTGGCGGCAAACGTGCCCGCCATCCTTCAGGCGTGGCACCCCGGCGTTCAGGGCGGCAACGCCTTGGCGGACGTGCTCTGGGGAGACTTCAACCCCAGCGGCAAGCTGACTGTTTCCTTCCCGCGTTCGGTCGGTCAGATCCCCATCTACTACAGCCGTGACGTCACGGGACGGCCCCCGGCCGATACCAGGTATACCTCCAAGTACCTCGACTCACCCAATACTCCGCTGTATCCGTTCGGCTTTGGACTGAGCTACACCACCTTCGAGTACGGCGATCTCGTGCTGAGTGCCGACACGATTTTACCGGACGGGACCATGTCGGTGAGCGCAGTGGTGAGGAACACAGGAGATGTCGCTGGGGCGGAAGTAGTGCAACTCTACATCCGCGACCCCGTGGCCAGCGTGGTCCGACCGGTCAAGGAACTCAAGGGCTTCACCAAGGTCTACCTGGAGCCGGGCGAACAGCAAACCGTTCGGTTCACTCTCGGTCCGCGCGAACTGGGATTCTTCGACCAGGACATGCTGTGGGTGGTTGAGCCCGGCGTTTTCAACGTGTGGGTCGGCAGGAGCTCAGACGAGGGATTGGAGGGCAGCTTCGTAGTCAGTGGCAGCTAGCGGGTTCGGGATAAGCCATCCGCTCCCTTTCGACACCGGAAACCGAATACCCCCTCGAGATTGTCGAAACACGACTAGAGATAGTAGCGCTTCAGATTCACTCCTTGCTGGATAGCCCGGTGTGCCGCGACAGGATGTCGTTTGATGTAGTCGCGATGATGAACGCGTCAATGAATGGCTCGTTAAACGTAATCCATGTGTCTCCGCGGTCACCAAGAGCTTCGAACATGATTCTCGCGTAGTCGCCAAACCACTCCACGGATTCTCTTACAGTCCGCCATTCAACGCCGCATTAGGTTGAACCGTAACCCTCGTAAGGGCATCCGCGTTGACAGCGAGCGGCTGAACGATCGGAACAACATCCTCCGTAACCCAACGGGGAACCATGGGGAAAAAGCCGTTCGCACTTCTTCTACTGATTGTCTGTACTACGAACCGCTTGTCGGCTCAGGAACCCCGAGCCGATGAGATCCAAGCACTCAAGCTGACTCCCGCGCAGACGGAGACCCTTCGCCTGGACGGTGTGATCGCAGAGGCATTCTGGCAGCAGGCAGCCGTCATCCGGGACCTGCGGCAGCAGGAACCCGATGAGGGAGCCCCGGCCACGGAAGACACCGAGGTCAGGATCGCAGTCGACGGCAAAAACATCTACGTGGCAGTGATGGCCTTCGATCGGGAGCCGGATCGAGTGGTGAGCCGGATTCTTGGGAGAGACCTGGTCATGGAGAACGACCACGAAGGCCTCCGGTTCGCCGGCGACGATGCCGTCGCCATCTTGTTCGACACCTTCCACGACAGCCGCAACGCGTTCGTCTTCGCCACGAACCCCAACGGTGCGGAGTTCGACGCCTACATTACCGATGAGGGGAGCGAGGTCAATGTGGACTGGCGGGCGGTATGGCAGGTGGCAGCCACGCGGAACGCTCAGGGCTGGTCGGCAGAATTCGCCATTCCCCTTCGGACGCTGAGATATCCGGAAGTCGGACAAGGAGAGCCCTGGGGCTTCAACGTAAACAGGACCATCCGGCGGAAGAACGAGATGGTTCTCTGGCAGTCATGGTCTCGGGACAACGAAGGCTTCCAGCGGGTGAGCCGGGCCGGGCACCTGGTTGGAATGGAGGACTTACCAAGGTACGGGATCAACGTGGAGGTGAAGCCCTTCGTTCTGGGAGGCACTCGGCAAGAACTCAATGACGACGGACAGACACCAGTCGAAGGTCATGCCGATATCGGCGTGGATCTGAAGTCGGAGCTCCTACCCGGGCTGGTCCTCGATCTAACACTGAACACCGATTTTGCACAGGTCGAGGTGGACGACGAGCAAGTGAACCTCACCCGCTTCTCGCTCTTCTACCCCGAGAAGCGGGACTTCTTCCTCGAGAACGCAGGGATATTCGATCTGGGATTCCGCGGTGGGTTCGGTCCTCCACCATACCAACTCTTCTTCTCCCGCCGTATCGGAATCGGAGAGGATGGCGAAATACCAATCCTCGGAGGCGCGCGCCTCACTGGTAGGGTCGGTGGCCAGACTGTGGGGTTCATGAGCGTCATCACCGCGGAGTCCGGCGAGGTGCCAACAACCGGCCACTCCGTGGCTCGAATAAAACGGGACATCGGGGAGAACAACTTCCTGGGGTTGATGGTCACGGACCGGCGTGACGGCGACGGGTGGAACACGGTAGCGGCGGTGGACGGCTCATTCTGGCTCCGGCCCACCATGAACATAAAGGGCTTCTATAACCGGAGCTTCACCAGCGGTGAGGGCGGGGATGACCATACCTATTCCGTCACTGCAGACTACTCGACGGACCTCGTGGGGGCATCGGTCCAGCATCTCACCGTAGGACCCGAGGCCCAGGCTGACCTAGGTTTCATCACCCGCACCGACATCCGCCAGACTCTTGCAGAGCTCCGCCTCTCGCCCCGACCCGGACGCTGGGGAATCCGGGTCTTCGACACCCGTTTGGAGGGGGAGTACACATCCACCACTGACGGGAGGATGCAGGACTGGGAGGCGAGTATCTTCCTCGACCCCGAGTTCGAGTCCGGGGACAGCTTCGGAACCAAGCTCGCAATTGGGGAGACCCGATTGGACGAAGGCTTTGTGTTAGCCGATTCGATTCCCATAGCAAGCGGACGGTACGATGCTTCGGAGATTCGGTTCTTCCTCAACAGCAGCCGCCACCGGGCGCTGGTGGGCCGGCTCCACGCCGCCTGGGAGCAGTTCTATGGGGGGACTCTCTGGTCAGCGGAACCCAGCGTTTCGCTATCGCCGAGCCCACAGGTGTCGTTGGAACTGGCCCACGAATGGAACCGGGTCAACGTACCCAATGGTGAGCTAACAACCAACGTCACCTCACTCAGATTCGGTTACGCATTTTCCACCAAGCTCACCACCAATGCGCTGCTGCAGTACAACAGCCTGGACAAGGCTTATTCTGCCAACCTCCGTCTGAATTTCATCCACCGGCCCGGAAGCGATCTGTTCATCGTGCTGACGGAACGCCGGGGGGTAGAAGACCGGTCCTGGGACCTGTCGAACAGGGGATTTGTGGTGAAACTGACGTACCTCGCAAGGCTGTAGATAGCTCCGATTCCACCTTCTATGCCTGCGAGGGGTAGCTTGGAGTTCCAGACGTGTGATGGAGGCCGCCGGCACACCAACCGAACCGCTCGCGCGAACTGATAGCCTGAACGGATGGCTTCACCACCTTCGATCTGGCAGATCCTCCAGCGGATCAAAAGCACAGAAGAGGTCTTTGCTTGACCATGGTCGTTGGCTCTCTATTGACAGATCTGATGACTCAATCGGGATCTTTGCCGGCCGTCACCGCAGGAACGCCTCAGGAAGGCCGCCGTCGACGTTGATTATCTGTCCCGTCGTCTTGCCAAGCCGGTTGCTCACGAGGAGGAAGATTGCCTCGGCCTGATCGCCCGGCGTGATCGGCATTTTCGTGAGTGTGCGCTCGGCATAGAAATCCGCCAGGCGCTGCCTCAGCGTCTCGGTGTCTTCGCTTTCGTCGTGCGGCAGACCATACTTGGCGAGCGATGCGATGACACGGGCCCTCGGGAACATCGCGCTGCCCTGGACCACAGTCGCAGGCGCGACGCCGTTGACACGGACTAGCGGGGCGAGCTTTACCGCTAATTGGCGGACCAGGTGATTGGCGGCGGCCTTGCTCGTGTCGTAGGCAATGCTCCCCGCTTTCGGTACGATCGCGTTCACGCTGGTCGTAATGACCATGCTACCGGGAAGCTCCTGGCTCACCCAGGTTCTATGGGCTTCGTCAGCAAGCAGATACGGGCCCGTGACGTTCACCGGGAAGGAGTCCGCCCAGCTAGAATCGGGAATCTGTCCGCTGCTGTCGGAGCTGATGTAGACACCTGCGGTTACGATGATGTGATCGAGTCCGCCGTAGGCGAGGATCACGTCCTGCAGTGCCGTTCGAATGGACGCGCGATCGGTAATGTCCGCTTCCAGCCCAATCACGTCTCCACAACCCGAAATGCCCGTGCCGGCGGCGCCGATTCCCCTGCCGGTGCGTGCAAGGATACCGTCCGCCGTGACACGCACGGCTTCGCGATCGAGATCCACGGCGGCCACAACCGCCCCTTCCCGAATCAGCCGGTCGGTGATCTCGCGGCCGATGCCGCTTCCTGCTCCGACGACGAAAGCGATCTGACGCGCCAGTTCCTTTTCGGGTGGCATCCGCTTGAGCTTGGCCTCCTCGAGCGCCCAATACTCGATGTCGAATGCCTCCTGCCTCGGCAGCGCCGTGTACGTGGAGACCGACTCGGCGCCGCGCATCACTTCAATCGCGCCCTTGTAGAACTCGGCGGTAACGCGGCTCTCGCTCTTGGATTTGCTCCAACCGATCATTCCGATTCCGGGAATCAAAACGACCGTCGGTTGTCCGCCGCGCATGGGTGTTGAGCCGACGCGTTTGCATGCTTCGTAGTATGCCGCGTAATCTCTGCGGTACTTCTCCAGGCCATCGCCCAACTTGGATTTGAGCGCGTCGAGTTGCTCGCCCTCCGGATTCCAATCCACGTACAGCGGCTTGATCTTCGTACGCAGGAAGTGATCCGGACAGGACGTACCGAGTTCCGCCAGCCGGGCCGCGTTCTCGGCGCACACGAAGTCCAGGACCTCGTCGCTCATCTCCACCGTAGCTATCAGCCGCCCGTCGCAGCTTAGCTTGCCCCGGAGCCAGGGCAACAGGTCAACCAGCATCGCCCTCCGCTCGTCGGCCTGCAGTACGGCGTATCTGCGACCTCCGAAAGTCTTCTGGCCTTCGTCGAAGCGCTCCAAGTAGGCCGCGGCCTGATCGATGAGCCGCAGCGTCAGGAGGTAGCACTCCTTATCGTCGTCGGCCCAGTTGATGAGCCCGTGCCCACCCAGCATGACGCCCCGCGCACCCGGGCGTTCGCGGCAGATCTGCTGCAGCTTCAAGCCGAGCTCGAATCCGGGCCGCTGCCAGTCGACCCACACGACCTCGTCGCCATAGATATCGCGCGTCAGCTCCGGTCCGTTCGCGGCCGTGGCAATGGCGATGCACGAGACTGGATGCATGTGGTCCACATGCGGGTATGGTATGAAGCTGTGCAGCGGCGTGTCGATGCTCGACGCACGCGGATTGAGGTCGAACGTCGTGTGCGCATACATCGCCACCATCGCGTCCTCGGCGGGCGTCTTGGGTCCGCGCTCGTCCAATCCGTCGTAGACCTTTTGCAGAGCTAGCAGCTTGTCCTGATAGAGCGACGCGAAGTTTTCCTTTTTGGACGTGTAAAGGTCGCCGCCGGAACCCTTCACCCAAAGGACATCGACCATTGCTCCGGTGAGGGGGTCTTTCTCCTCGAGCTTAGAGGAGGTGTTTCCGCCGCCCGTGTTTGTAACCCGCCAGTCGCTTCCGAGGAGATTGGACCGGTAAACGAGCCGTTCGACCGGATCGAGTTTCTCCGCAACCGCGTCGTCCCAGAGATTCTCGACGAAAGTAAAAGATGTGGCAGCCGTCTTCGTTTGCATGACAATTGGTTCAGTCGAGATTGGGTAAATATACCGTCAGATGGCTTGATGCAGCGGATACATCGCGAACGCTCGTACCGGCCGGCAGGTCTCCCATCGTTCGCGCCTGGATCAGAAGATTCCCCATCGCGGTGGCCTCGACCGGACCTGCCACCACTTCGCGCTGGCAGGCGCTAGCCGTTAGTTCGCAAAGCAGCGCGTTCTGCGAGCCACCCCCGAAAAGGTAGATCCGATCGTACGCGGTTCCCGTGATGCGCTCGAGTTCGGCCAGCGTACACCGGTAGCTCACTGCAATGCTCGAGAGGATCGCGAGGACGATTTCCCCGCGGGATCCCAACTTTCCCAGGCCGTGTTCGCGGCAGTAACCGTGGATGCGATGTTCCATCGGACCGCGAGGGAGGAAGCGACCGTCCTCAAGATCTATGAGCGTGTCGCTGCGTGCGTGCGCGTGCGTACGTATCACCGCTCTCGCTTCGCGCTCCAGATCCGACCAATCGATCGGGCTCGATGTGTGCCATTCCCTCATACATTCCTGCAGCACCCAGAGTCCGGTGAGGTTCTTCAAGAAGCGGATCGTGCCATCCAGGCCGGCCTCATTGGTAAACCCCGCTTCGCGCGCGGCACCCGTCAGGAGCGGAGTACGTCTCTCCACGCCCATCAAGGACCACGTTCCGCAACTGATGAAAGCCCAGTTCTCGGCCAGCCCGATCGCGGGAGCGGCCGCTACGGCGCTGCCGGTGTCGTGCGAGCAGGTCGCCAGGACTTCCACCCGCGGGTCCTGCAACGCCGAACCGAGTCGGGTTCCGGACGGGATGACCTCCGGCCACGGGGACATGTCCAATCCGAACCTCTCCATGAGCGGAGCCGACCACTGCCTGGTGTTCACATCCATCATCTGCGTGGTGCTGGCCATGGAGACTTCGACGGCCCGGCGGCTCGAGAATCGATAGTTGAAGTAATCGGCTATTGGGAGTTGAAATGCGGCACCGCCGTATCCTTCGTCCCGCGCGTCGGCCAGGACTTGGTACAGCGTGTTGAAAGGGAGAAATTGAATGCCCGTCGCGGAGTAGATCTCGCCCGCGGGCACCACCTCGAACGCGCGCTCCATAACGCCTTCGGTGCGCGGATCTCGATAGCAGTGGGGATTCCGGATGGGAACGCCCGAAGCGTCGAGCGAGACATAGTCGACGGCCCACGAGTCCACCGACAGGCTCCTGAGCCCGGGAGCGACCGCCTTCGCCCGTTCGAGGCCCGTCTGGAACTCCGCCCACATCGCGTCAACGTCCCAGAACAGATGGTCACCGATCTCCAGAACCGGAGTAGTGAACCGGTGTAGTTCAATCAACTCGAGCCCCGGCCCGCTGAGCGTGCCCAGGAATGCCCGGCTCGTCGACGCGCCCAGGTCGAACGCAAGATAGGACCCGGGCTGCTGCGAACTCATAAGCTCGTGGGTGGAACGTAGGCGCTCGATGTTCGGGCTCGAGCAACGGCTTCGCGGTATCCAGAATCGCGAAACGCGCGAACGGGATCGAGCGCCCCGCCGCCCCTCACTCGCGCTTCCGCCGCCAGCGTCCGCACATCCGTTTCATAGGCCTCCGTCAGCACGCGCTCCGCCATCATCACGTCGTTCGCTTGCTGGAATTCGGCGAGCCGCTCGCGATCCACCAGGAGCGCGCGCGCATACGCGTTCTGCAAGGCGACAACGCTCTGCAGCAGCGCTTCGATCGGATCCTTGACGTTGTGACTCTGATCGATCATGTAGGCCGGTTTGAACTCATTGCCGAGTTCCAACTTGGCGTCCACGAGCTCGTTGAAGATCAGGAAGAGCTGATAGGGCCGGACGGAGCCGGTCGTCAGATCGTCGTCGCCGTACTTGGAATCGTTGAAATGAAATCCCCCAAGTTTTCCGGCCGTAATGAGCCGGGCGACGACCATCTCGATGTTTGTGTTGGGGAGGTGATGCCCCAGATCGACCAGACACGACGCCCTCTCTCCCAGAGCTTGCGCGAGCATGAGCGATGAGCCCCAATCCTGAACGACCGTCGAGTAGAAGGCCGGCTCGTAGGGTTTGTGCTCGGTGAAGAGCTGCCAGCTCTCGGGAAGGTGGGCGTAGATCGCCTGCAGACTCGCAAGAACGCGTTCGAAACTGTGCCGCAGGTGCGTTTGCCCGGGATAGTTTGACCCATCGGCCAGCCAGATCGTGATGGCGTCGGACCCCAGCTTCCGACCTATTTCTATGACGTGCAGGTTGTGGGCGATGGCCTGTTCCCGGACTGCCGTGTCTGTGTGACTGAGCGAGCCGAACTTGTAGCTGAACGGTTGTCCGGGCTGATCCTGAAACGTGTTCGAGTTGACGGCGTCGAAGCCGAGCCCTATTTCGCCGGCGTGGTCGACTAGTGCCTGCGCGTTGTCCGGTTCGTCCCACGGAATATGGAGCGAGACGCGCGGTGCTGCCCTTGTCAGACGGCTGACGACCGAGATGTCTTCCAGCTTCTCGTAGACGTCGCGGGGCTCACCGCGACCGGGGAATCGTCCAAACCGCGTACCGCCCGTACCGAGCGACCACGACGGAATTGCGACCTCGAATGTCCGGATTCGCTCCACGATCTGCTCGAAATCGAGCTTCCGCGCGGCAAGCCGCGCTGTGAGATGCTCGGCGTCCTGGCGGTGCGCGGCGAGTTGCGCCTGGTTGCTCTGCTGGATTCGTTCCGACTCGATCATTCTTCTACCGGGCTATGAGCGGCATCAGCTTTGACCATCCAGAAAGGCGCCGTGACAAACCAAAGCACGGCGCCGACGGCCATGAGCACGGCGTGCGTGTCCCAGGTCAGCGTCCCCGAGAAAACGAGAAACGCCGGTACGACCGTCAGTCCGAGCCCGACGAAGGATCCTGCCTTGAGCAGGTATTTCATGCGTTGTCCCCTGCGTACTTTGCGGCCTGCTCCTTACCGGGAGCGCTTTGCTGCGCGAAGCTGAGCGCAACGTAGACCGCCGTGGCGATGAACCAGCCGGGCAGACCCAGGAAGAAGATCTCCAGGCCCCAGACTGCATTGATCCCCCAGCAGGCCGCGAGCGTGAGGCCCCACGATGCTGCGGCCGGCCAGCTGAAGGCTACTTCTTTCCAGTCGGCATAATCCTGGCGCAGCCCTAGTCGGCGTAACAGCCAGAAGTCTGCGAAAATCACAGCGCCCATCGGCATCAGGATGAGACCATAGATGGCCACAAATTCGAACAGCCGCATCATGAGCGCCGGGAATAGCGCCGCGACCGAGGTGATGGCGCCGACAGCGAGCGTCACTTTCCAGCGCTTCCAGTTCGGCGTGATGGTCTGCATGGCGAGACCTGCGCGATAGATCGTCGGGTTGGCCGTCGTCCACCCAGCGATGACGACGGCGGCGAGTCCGGCAATGCCCGCCCCCAGGTAGGCGATGGGGCCCGGTGCGATCTCGCCGGAATTCTGAATCGCCAGCGCGACCAGGATGCCGGAGGCGATCCACGCCACGTAGTGTCCCAAGTACATGCCGAACGCGCTGAAAAAGCCGTATTGCCACTTCTTCGCGTATCTCAGAATCGTGAGATCCGCCATCCCGATGTGCATCGCCATGTTGGTGAACCAGGCGAAGAACATGATATGCCAGAACGAGAAATGGGCCCGGCCCTCGAGAGGTGCCCCCGTCCAGATCTTCTGGTTCGCCATTGCCCAGAGATCGTCCAGCGAACTCACGCCCAGCTGGGGAAGAACGGCGACGCCGCATGCTACGAACACGAGAAACATCCACGGCGCGGCCACCTTCGAAAACTGGGCGATCTGTTTGAACCCCAGAATGGCGAGCAGCGTCACAGCCGAACCGACTACGAGCACCGTGACGACCCATCCTACAGTGTTCGGATACAGATCGCTCAGCCCAGGCATGGCGATGCCGAAGGGAATCCCCACCGCCGTCGCCGCCACGGAAATCATCGCCCCGGCGAGGAAACAGAACATGAGGGCGTTGACGATGTTGTAGACGAAGAGCAGCTGCGGACCCGCGATCTTGCGCAGCTTCCAGTAGAGATTCAGCCGGGTTCGCACCGCGATGGGCGCGCAGATGAAAGCCCACGACAGGACTGCCAAGAAATTCCCGAGCAGCAGTCCCAGAATCAAATCGCGCGCCGAAACCCCGTGAGCCACGAACAGCGGGCCGATCACGAACTCGGTTCCAGCGACGTGCTCCCCGGAGTAGAAGCCTATGAAGTTGCCGGGTCCCTGCAGGTGCTCGTCGGTGACCGGTTCTCGATCGAACTCGTTGATCGCGTCCAGCCGATTGGTGAGCGTGCTGCCGTGAGCGACGTCAGCCATGGTCCCCAGCACAGGCGCTGGACACGCTCACCTCGGGCCAGCATACGTGGCAGGGAGGAAAGCAAACTCCGACAACCGATGGCAAGAGGACGCAATGATTTCCTTTCATCGTGGTCGCATGGGGTTCTGTGGTTCCGGAGCATCAGCCAGCGCGTTTCTACAGTACTCAACACATCTTTTTACCTCGACCAGAACATCTGAATCGTCGGGGACTTCATACTCGAGTTCAACGTCCGCCGGGAACGTGTATTCATTTCGCTTCATTAGCTGCAGAATCAGCCCCAGCGGCGTATCACCCTCACCAAACGGCATATTGGGACCGTTATTCACCTTACGATCTTTGATGTGGAGGCTGAGAATACGTCCGGCGTCGGCATATTTCTCGATGATAGGGATAGGAGACTGGTTCGTTCCGGCGACATAATGTCCGACATCGAGATTAATGCCGAGATATTCTCCATGAGACAAAGGCGCTTCCCAACTCGAGGCGTTGACCTGGGTATGGTTGTGGAAGCCGATCATAATCCTATGTTCAGCGGCAAACGGGCCCAAGAAGATGGCTTTATCTTCTGAAATCTCCGTTGTGATGCCTTTTGCGCCGAGCGCCCTGGCGACATTGAAACAATAGTCCACCTCATCTTCCGACATATTTGGACCAATATCTCCAAACTTGACGATGTGAATGTTGACGCCAGCATCGTTGTATCTCCTACGCAGCACCTCGAATTGACCCATCGAGGCGGAGGTGCGCCATTCTTTCATTTCCACGGCTTGCGCTTGACGTGCTGCCAGAAATCGGGCGCGCTGTTCGTCTGTGATTTCCTCACCACGACGCGGCCATTGTGGTTGTTCAAAAGTTGGGGCTCCTGCAAATCGTTCGGCCGGTTCACCCATGAGCTCGATTGAACTGATGCCGCACTGAATGAGGTAATTCAGAAGATCATCCGCTGTGCTGGGCATTGCGCGAAAGCTGTAAGTGATCGCGCCTATTTGCACGTCATTGAATTTTGAATCGGGCTTGATGTCCTGCTGATCGAACACAGAGCGGGGCACCAGAGGTATTGCCGCCATGGCTGCCGTGTATCCAACAAAATCACGTCTGGTCATATGGCTTTCGATTCGGTTTGGCTCTTTCATGAGTCGTCCCCCTAGGATCTGATTATTGTTGTTTGTCCGTTCTAACGGCCTAGGCAATGCCGAAATCGGTCACCAATGCGTCACCGACGTCGGCCATCGTCGGGAAACATAGGCGTCATTGCGCTGTACGGCGAGCACGCGGTCCGGTCTTGACGAACCAACTGGCGCTGTATCCCTTTGCAGGAGCACAAGGAGGTGCACGATGCGTTGCGCACGGATGCAATACCTGGCCGTACCGGTCCTCTTGATGGCGATACACGCCGTCGCGTTTGCCGGAGAGAGCCGGGCGCCGGTATCACTGACGTATCTTCGTTGCGAATATGAAGTCGATCCGCTCGGCATCGACGTGCGGCAGCCGCGCCTGAGCTGGCAACTAACCGCCGATGGGCGCGGCGTGATGCAAGCGGCATATCAGGTCCGCGTCGCCGAAAGCGAGGCGGGGCTTGCGGCCAGTCCAATCTGGGATTCGGGCCGCGTCGATTCAGACCAGTCGATCCACGTCGTCTACGACGGGCCGGCGCTGGCCTCCGGGCGGCGCTATTACTGGCAGGTCCGCGTCTGGGACGGTGACGGGGCGGCCTCCGACTGGAGCGCACCGGCGTTCTGGGAGATGGGCCTGCTCGACGTGTCGGACTGGCAGGCGTCGTGGATCAGCCCGGCGTGGGACGAAGACCTGTCGGCTCCGCAGCCGGCTCCGCTGCTGCGCACAACGTTTGCGGTCGAGGGCGAGGTGAAGGCGGCCCGCGCCTACGTCACCAGTCTGGGTCTTTACGAGGTCGAACTCAACGGCCGGCGCGTCGGCGACCAGATCTTTACCCCCGGCTGGACCAGCTACGACACGCGCCTGCAATACCAGACCTACGACGTTACCGACCTCCTGCAACCGGGCGACAACGCCATCGGCGCGATGCTGGGCGACGGCTGGTATCGCGGTTACCTGGGTTGGAGTGACCGCCGCAACGTCTACGGCGAACGTCTGGCGCTCTTGCTCCAACTCCAGATCACCTACACCGACGGCCGCGTGCAGAGCGTCGGCTCCGACGCCTCCTGGAAAGCCGCCACCGGCCCCATCCGCATGGCCGATCTCTACAACGGCGAACACTACGACGCACGGCTCGAGAAACCGGGATGGAGCCGGGCGGGCTACGACGATGGCGCCTGGACCGGCGTGGGCCTCATCGATCATCCCAAGGACATCTTGATCGCACCGGGCGGGCCGCCGGTGCGCAAAATCGAGGAGATCACGCCCGTCGCCATCCTGCATACACCCGCCGGCGAGACGGTCTTCGACATGGGGCAGAACATGGTGGGCTGGGTGCGCCTGACGGTGCGCGGCGCCGCCGGGACGGCCGTGACGCTGCGCCACGCCGAAGTGCTCGACGGGGACGGCAACTTCTACACGGACAACCTGCGCCAGGCCAAGCAGACCGTCGAGTACACGCTCAAGGGCGGTGGCGAAGAGGTCTACGAGCCGCGTTTTACCTTCCAGGGTTTCCGTTACGTCGCCGTCGACGGCTTGCCCGGTGAGCCGACGACGGAGACCCTCACCGGCGTCGTCATCCATTCGGACATGACGCCGACCGGAAGCTTCGAGGCGTCTGAACCGCTGATCAACCAGCTGCAGCACAACATCGTCTGGGGACAGAAGGGCAACTTCCTCGACGTGCCCACCGATTGCCCGCAACGCGACGAACGACTCGGCTGGACCGGCGACGCCCAGGTCTTCGCCCGCACCGCCGCGTTCAACATGGACGTGGCCGGCTTCTTTACCAAGTGGCTGGGCGATCTGGCCGCCGACCAGAAACCCAACGGCAGCATCCCGTTCGTCATCCCGGACGTGCTCACGCGCGGCAGCGACGCCGGCGGCGGCGCCACCGGCTGGGCCGACGCCGGGATCGTAATCCCTTGGACGCTCTACCTCGTGTACAGCGACACCCGCATCCTCGAGAACCAGTACGAGAGCATGCAAGCCTGGGTCGGCTACATGCAACAACGCGCCGGCGAGGACCTCATTTGGGACGGCGACTTCCACTTCGGCGATTGGCTCGCTTACAACACCAACCGGTCGGACTATCCCGGCGCGACGACCGACAAAGACCTCATCGCCACCGCCTATTTCGCATATTCGACCAGCCTGCTCCGGCGTATCGCCACTGTCCTGGGCAAGGAGGACGACGCAGCGCGGTACGCCGCCTTGCTGGAGGACGTCAAAGAGGCGTTTCGGAAGGAATACGTCACGGCCAACGGGCGCGTGGCGTCCAACACGCAGACGGCTTATGCGTTGGCGCTGTCGTTCGGGTTGATGCCGGAAGGGCAAGAGGCAGGGGCCGCCCGGCGCCTCGCCCAGGACGTGCGAGCGTTCGGCAATCACCTCACGACGGGGTTCCTCGGCACGCCGCTGTTGAGCCAGAGTCTCAGCGACCACGGCTACGTCGATTTGGCCTACGACCTGCTCAACCAGGACACCTATCCGTCCTGGCTCTATCCTGTCAAGATGGGCGCGACGACGATCTGGGAACGCTGGGACGGAATCAAGCCGGACGGAAGCTTTCAGGATGCCGGGATGAACTCATTCAACCACTACGCCTACGGGGCCATCGGCGAGTGGCTCTACCGCGTGGTGGCCGGACTCGAGGCCGACGCGGCCGAGCCCGGCTACAAGCACGTCCGCATCCAGCCGCAGCCGGGCGGCGGCCTTACGTCCGCTCGCGCCGCGCTCAACACGATGTACGGCTTGGCGGGCTCGGCGTGGGAGTTTGTAGACGGGCAATTCCACCTCGACGTCACCGTCCCGCCCAACACGCACGCGACGGTCCGCCTGCCCCACGCCACGCTGGCCCAGGTCACCGAGAGCGGCCAGGCCCTCGATGCCGCCGACGGGGTCGCGCGGGCTGTTCAAGAAGGCGAGGCCGTGGTCGTCGAGGTGGGCTCCGGGCAGTATCGGTTTGCCTACGACGCTCCGGATGCGCCATGACTCATGACCCGCCTCACCTTCCTCGGCTCGTCCGTTCGTCGATCGGCACCTGAGGCACGAGGACGTTATGCGTCTGCTCGACGATCAGCTCCTGCGGGAGGTCAAACGCGGCCTCCTGCCTGATTGCGAGAGCTGAGGCCCCGATCTTCACGGTATACGTTCCTGCCTCTGCGATCCAGGCAGCACGATCGGTGTGGAACGACGCCAAGTCCGCGCCGGCCAAGGTAAACGTCACGGTCTCCGACTGGCCGGGTTGTAGCAGGCCCGTCTTGGCAAATGCCCGGAGTTCGCTCTCCGGCTTCTCCAGCACATCTCCCGGCGCGCTCACGTAGAGCTGTACGACTTCGCGGCCGGGCGTGGCACCGGTGTTGCTCACCACGACGGTCACGGTGATCTCGTCGTCGAACTCGGGCGCGCTCAGCTGAAGATCGCTATGCACGAATTCCGTGTACGACAGGCCGTATCCGAAGGCATAGGCGGGCTCTACACCGAACGTGTTGTAGTAGCGGTAGCCTACGTAGATGCCTTCGTCGTACGTGACCTCGGTCGGCACCCCGAACAGCGACGGGGCGTCCGGGTCGCCCTGACCCGGAAGTACCTCGCCGGGAAAGTTGCCGGCGGACGGCACGTCGGCGTACGTCATCGGAAACGTCATCGGCAACCTGCCCGACGGGTTCACCACGCCACTCAGGACGTCGGTGATGGCATTGCCGCCTTCCTGCCCGGGCTGCCACGCGAGCAGAATCGCGTCGGTGTAGACGCGCCAGCTCGCCACCTCAGTCACACCGGCCACGTTCATCACTGCGATGACCCTCTTGCCCGCTGCGCGGAACGCCTCGGCGACGTTGCGTATCAGCGTGTGTTCGGTGTCCGAGAGGGTGAAGTCGTTGTCCACTTCCCGATCGGTCATCTCACCCGAGTTGCGCCCGATTGTGATGACGGCGACGTCCGCCACCCGCGCGAGCTCCGTGATGCGGTCCGCCTCCACCGCGAACTCGGGAATCGGCGGGGTCGGGAAGAACGGCATCGGCTGCTCCGGTTGCTGCGCCTTCTGATCCGCGATGTAGCGACGGTATTCGTCCTGGAGCGAGGCGTCGATGACGTATCCGGCGTCCGCCAGACCCGCGTCGAGCGAAACAGCATACGCTTCGTTGACTTCACCGCTGCCGGTCCCGCCCACAATGAGTTCGTACGCGGCGTTCCCAAACAGAGCAATCGTGCCGGAAGGTGGGAGGGGCAACGCATGGTCGTCGTTCTTCAGGAGCACCATGCCGAGCGCTGCCGCATGACGCGCGATTTGTGCGTGGGCCGCAAGATCAGGTTGGTCAGAGTACGGGTATTGTCTGAACGACGGCGACTGCAAGACGACTCGCAGAATCCGCTCCACATTGTCGTCCAGCTGCGCTTCGCTCAGCGTGCCACTCTCTACGGCTGCGACGATGTCATTCGTCTGCTGCAGATACCCCGGCATGAGGACGTCGTTGCCGGCCTTCATCATTGCTACGGCATCTCTGCCACCGAACCAGTCCGTCATCACGAACCCTTCGAAGCCCCACTCGTCGCGCAGTATGGTGACCAGGAGTTCGCGGCTCTCGGGCGCGTACGTGCCGTTGATCAGGTTGTAGGACGACATCACGGTCCACGGTTGCGAGGCCCTGACGGCGATCTCGAATCCCCTGAGGTAGGTCTCTCTCAGCGCCCGCTCACTGACCAGGGTGTTCGACTGCATCCGGTTGAACTCCTGGTTGTTCGCGGCGAAGTGTTTGAGAGACGTCCCGACGCCCTCCGATTGCACGCCGTCCACCCAGGCGGCAGCGAGACTGCCCGACAGCAACGGATCTTCCGAGTAGTACTCGAAGTTCCGCCCGCCGAGCGGGTTTCGGTGGATGTTCATCCCGGGAGCCAGAAGGATGTCAACCCCGTATTCACGGGCCTCGCGGCCGAACGCTTTGCCGACAGCCCGAACCAGTGAGGTGTCCCAGGACGAGGCCATGAGGGTCGCAACCGGGAAGGCCGTTGCGTGATACGTCCGGTCTGGGTCGTCTTCTCGGATCGGGGCTATGCGTACGCCGGCCGGGCCATCTGCCAGCGTCAGCGACGGGATGCCGAGCCTCGGAATGGCATGCGTCCGTCCGGCCGCTCCCGGCACCTTCTCCGGCACCTTCGCGTCCTCCGGGTCCATCTCCGGCAGGAACGGAATATCCATATGGAAGCCCATGCCGATCAGTAGTCTGATCTTCTCGTCCACCGTCATCGCATCGACGACTTCGGCGATGGAGTTCTCACCGAGTCGAGGGGGATGTTGTGCAGTGGCAGAGGACATGGGAATGAGTAGTAGGGTTAGAAGCGTTGGGAGCTGGAACCAGCTCAGGACGGATACGGTGCGATTCCTCGAACGAATGACCATTTTGAAGGATCCTCCTATCTCCGAGTGGCTCATGACCTTTTCGTCAGACAGGCAAGGTGACGTGGATTCATAATGAGCGCACATATGTCATATTGCCTACTGATCCGAAAAGAGCAAGACCATGAGAATCAGAGACATGAAACCTAATGAATTCGGCAGAAGAGCGTTTGTTAAAACCGCCGGCACTGCTGTTGGTGGCATGATATTGGTGCCCGGATGTACGCGATCCGTTGGTCAGTGGCGTTTCTTTGCGGATGCTGAAGCGACTGTGGTAAAAGCGATTGCGGAGCAGATTATCCCAGCCGATCAAGATGCCGGTGCAAGAGATGCCAACGTCGTCAATTATATCGACAGGCAACTGGCAAGCGTCTTCGAAAAACATCAGGAGATCTACCGCAGGGGTATTGCCGGAGTTCAGCAGACCAGCAACATGGTGTTTGAGGACGATTTTGAATCGTTGGAATGGCCACAACAGACGGAAGTTCTGAAGACATTGGAGAATGGAGAAGCAGAGGGCAGCATCTGGGAGACCGTGTCAGCACGGTCTTTTTTTGAACTCGTCAGGGATCACACGATGCAGGGCTTCTACGGCAGCCCACGTCACGGAGGCAACCGGGGCTTTGTCAGCTTCCGAATGATCGGCATCGATTATCCGAGAATAGTCGGACAGAACCGTTACAAGATGTTTCCGGGCAAGTCGTGATGCGGATCAATGGTACGGGAAACAGACCTCATACGAGGGATAGACGGGAATGGCACTGAAACACGTTAATGCGGTCATCATCGGGGCCGGGGCCGGTGGCGGTGTTGTCGCCAAGGAGCTGAGCGAGGCCGGCCTGTCCGTGGTTCTCCTGGAACGCGGCAGATGGCACAGCTATGCGGATATCGATGCCGACGAACTGCGCTCGCAGCGCACGCCGGCGCTGGGTAATGCATACGGCCCTGATGATCGCCGCTACCGGCGCGTGGTAAGAGGTTTCACCGGGGAGTGGCAAACCGTCGTACCGAGCGAATGGATGTACAACAACAACGCCGCCTGCGTCGGCGGGGGCACGCTCAGCTACGGGGCCATGGCGTGGCGCTTCATGCCCCAAGATTTCAGAATGCGTTCCACATATGGCGATGTTCCGGACTCGACGCAGGAAGATTGGCCTATTTCCTACGACGACCTGGAACCTTTCTACGAAAAGGCGGAGTGGGAAATCGGAGTCTCTGGCGATGATAGCAAGAATCCGTTTGCACCGCCACGTCGAACACCGCAACCGATGCCACCGTTTTCGTACAACAAGGAAGGCAAGCTGTTGTACGATGCCGCAAAGAGTATCGGCTCACATCCCTTCCCCATCCCGATGTTGCGAAACTCAGTGGCTTACAATGGCAGGCCCGGGTGCATCAACAACCGTACCTGTGTCGGATTCGCCTGTCCGGTCAACGCGAAGAATGGTAGTCAGAATACCGTGATTCCAACCGCATTGGCCACCGGCAACTGCGAGTTGCGCATCAATTCGGTAGTTAGTGAAGTGCATATCAATGACCGGGGCCGAGCGACCGGCATCACCTATTTTGACGAACGCAACAGACGACAAACGCAAACCGCCGATATCGTCGTGGTCGCGGCTTCGGCGACAGAAACAGCTCGGCTGTTGCTAAACTCACGCTCGAGACTTTTTCCGAATGGGGCCGGCAATAACAACGATTGGGTCGGCAGGAATCTACAAGGCCATGCGTATTGTGGCGCGTTTGGCTTATTCGATGAGGACGTGTACGACGATGTGGGACCGGGTGCATGTGTTGCCATTTGTGACTACAACCATCACAACGACGGAATCATCGGCGGCGGCCTCTTGGCGAACGAGTTCATCCGGATGCCCTATCTTTTTGCCGGTCGGCGTCCTCCGGGAGCGCCCAGGTGGGGCAAAGAACATAAAGACTTCCAACGCACCTATTTTCAAAGGCACGCGGCGGTGATGGGACCGATCCAGGAGATTCCGGTTTTCGAATCGAGAGTGGAGGTCGATCCCGTTGTGAAGGGTCACTGGGGGATCCCCGTTGCACGTATTTCCGGACACGGTCACGCACAGGATCGAAAAGGCACGGATTTTCTTTCCTCGAGAGCAGAGGAATGGATGAAAGCCGCCGGCGCGCACACCACGTGGAAGATCGGCTCGGGCGGCGGTCCCACAGCCAGCGGCGGACAGCACCAAAGTGGAACGTGCCGAATGGGAGATGACCCCAAGATTTCGGTGGTGAACAAATATGGCCAGGTTCACGAGATCGACAATCTGTTTGTAGCCGATGGCAGCCTGCATGTAACAAATGGCGGCTTCAATCCGGCGCTGACGATCATGGCCCTGGGATACTGGGTATCTGATTACATCAAGAACGAA
>JBDHAF010000053.1:0-21481 GCA_039588255.1 Gemmatimonadota bacterium
GTCGTTGTTGTTGTCGCGATACGCCACACGACTCCCGTCGGGTGACGGTGCGCCCTGGAACCGGAGTATCGTCCCGTCACTCGTCAACGCCCTTTCCTCTCCAACACCCGTCGCCGGCAATGTCACCCACTCCAACTCACCCGTCTCGTCGGAGATCCCCACCAGCCGCTCGCCATCGGGCATGAAGGCGACGTCCCGATACCGCACACCGGGTTTCCGGGAAGCCCGTACCAGTCGACCCGGCCCCACCGGCGCCACGAACACGCGCCCGCGCGCCGTCAGTACCACCGACTCGCCCTCGGGATGGATGTGGGCCGACGTCAGATACTGCATGGGATTCTGCACCCACTTCTCGCGCAGCTGGTCGAAATCGGAGGCGAGCGTGATGGAAACGAGACCCGCCCGGTCGACGGCGATGTCGTAGAGCCAGAGATCCGCGGCAAGCTGGTAGACGATGCGTCCGTCCGACAGGTACGGCTCCTTCACGTCCCAGCCGGAGTGCCTGGTGTGCTGTGTGAGATCCCCGCCGTCCTCGTCCATCGACCAGAGGTTCATGGTGCCGTCTCGATCGGTGACGAAGTACACCCGGCCATTCCACCACATCGGTGAATGACTCTCTCCCTGATAGTCACCGGTGAGCTCCACCGCTTCCGCTGCACCGTCCACGAACTTCCAGATGTCCCGGGCGGTCCCGCCGGTGTAGCGCTTGGTGACGTTTCGATGAAAGGCGGGACGCACGAAGAACAGCTTGGTGCCGGTGTTGTCGTATACGGCTTCGCTGGCCGTTGACAGCGGGACCCTGGAAACGGTTCCGCCGTCCAGGTCGAGCTTCACGAGTTGCGGCACGGGGAGTGTGGCGTAGTGGGTGGTGGTGTACACGAGCTCGCCACCGGGCGTCCACGTGGTGGCGATCGACGTCTCCGATTCGTATGTCCGCCGCACCGGCAGACCGCCGCCGATGGGCATGGTGTAGAGCTCCGCCGGTCCCTCGTATCGCGCCGTGAACGCCAGGGTTCTACCGTCCGGCGAGATGGCGGGGTCCGTTTCGTCAGCCCCGTGGCCGGACGTGGACACACGCCACAGGTCGCCCTCGGCGGCGAAGACGATGACATCCCCGTGCATTGCGGGGAAGCGATAAAGCCCCAACGCACCCTGCTGTGCAGGGACCGTCTGGGCGGCGGCGGGTGCGGTGACGAGTAATGCCGCGACGAGTACGCGCGTGACCGGCTTGAAACGATGGAACCCTCCTGAGACATTCCAAAGGGTGGTGCAGGCGTGGAGAACGAGGATCATCGCAGTTTGTCCTGAGATGAACAAGAGCGTGGCGAGGACTAGTCCGTTTCCAGAAACACCTTCAACACACCTGGCCGTTGAGCGTGTTCCAGTGCGGACACCGCATCTGCCAGCGGATAACGCGCGTGAATCAGCGGTTCGACGCTCACTTGCTTGTCGACCAGGAGTTGGAGCGCAAGGGGAAAGGGGCCGCACCGCGATCCCACGAGCGTGATCTCATCAACGACGATCGAGGACGCATCGACGGCGAGTTGTCCGGCGTACGTGCTCTTCATTACCAGGGTGCCTCGCGGACGGAGCCCCTCCCGGGCCAAGGCGAACCCTTCCGGATTCCCCGTACACTCCACCGCGATGTCGAAGGTGCCGGGCTTGACGTCTTCTGCCGAGCCCGTTCGCATCCCGTAGCTCGAGAGCAGCTCGAGCTTCTCCGGATGGCGTCCCACCACAAAGAGGTCGCAGCCCGTGAGCACCAGCGTCTGGGCGATCAGCTGGCCCAGTTTGCCATCGCCCACCAACAGGACGCACTGGCCGGCGTGTACCGACACTTGCTCCTGGAGCTCGAGGGCCGCCGCCAGCGGCTCGACAAACGTCGCCTCGTCTGTCGACACGACGTCGGGCACGACGTGGAGGTTCTCGGTGGGAAGCGTGAGGTATTCGGCAAACGCGCCGTCCCGGTTCACGATGCCCAGCACCGTGCGGCGCTCGCAGTGCGTGGACCGGCCGGCACGACACGCCTGACAGTCACCGCACACCGCATTGATCTCGCCCACCACGCGTTTCCCGGCGAGATGCTCGGGCCCGTCATCAACGAATCCCACGAACTCATGGCCGAGGATTCCCTTGTACGGGTAGTAGCCTCGGGTTAGCTCGATGTCCGTGTTGCAGATGCCGGCTTTGAGCACCCTGACGAGTACTTCGCCGGCAGGCGGCTCCGGAACCGGCACGTCCTCCCGAACGTGAACTCTTCTTTCTTCTAGCCAGATTGCACGCATCAACCCTCACTTGCTTGGTGAGGTACCGCCGCGGATTATAGACGTCTGACCGGGAGGTGGCACCTCACGCCGACGAGGCCTCGCACCCGACCCACCGTTCCCAAATCCTGCCCAGTGACAGAGAGTCGAAGATGTCCACACATCCTTCTCAACATACCCAACGTTCCGCCGGCTGGCTCCTGCTCATTCCGCTGCTCCTCACAAGCGAGGCTGTGCACGGCCAAGATACTCGTCTCCAAGCCGCTGTCGCCAACCTGGAGTGGCGTGAGCTCGGACCCACCATCATGGGCGGCCGGATCGCCGACGTCGCTGTAGTGGAATCGAAATCCCGAATCTTCTACGTGGCAACGGCCTCCGGCGGACTTTGGAAGACCACCGATCGGGGAACGACCTTCGTGCCGATCTTCGACGATCAGTCCACCGCGTCGATCGGAGACGTGACGGTTTCGCAGTCCAATCCCAATGTCGTGTGGGTGGGGACCGGCGAACCGCAGAACCGGCAGAGCTCTCCGTGGGGGGACGGCGTGTTCAAGTCGACGGACGGGGGGACAACCTGGCAGCACCTGGGACTCCGGGAGACGAAACACATCAGCCGCATCGTGATCCACCCAACAAACCCCGATGTGGTGTACGTGGCCGCGGTGGGCCACCTCTGGGGACCCAACGCCGAGCGCGGTGTCTACAAGACGACGGACGGCGGGGCGACGTGGGAGCTCGTCCTGCTCGTGGACGAGAACACCGGCGCCATCGATCTGGCCATGGACCCTGGCGACCCCCGGACGCTCTTCGCCGCGATGTACCAGCGGCGCCGCACGGGCTTCGGGTTCAACGGCGGTGGATCGGGAAGCGGCATCTATCGGACCACGGACGGAGGCAGGTCGTGGCAGGTGCTGACGAATGGGTTGCCCGAAGGGGACCTCGGCCGGATTGGCCTCGACATCTACCGGCGTGACGGGAACCTGGTGTACGCCGTGGTCGAGGCGGACCTCCGCACGGGGAGCGGTGGTGGTTTCGGGCCGCCGGGCCAGGGCGGACCGCGTAAGGGCGGGGTGTTTCGCTCTCGGGACCGGGGCGACACATGGGAGAAGATCAGCGACACCAACCCCCGGCCGATGTACTACAGCCAGATTCGCATCGATCCCAACGACCCCGACCGGATCTACGTCCTCGGCACCCAGCTCGCCGTGTCGGAAGACGGCGGGAAGACGTTCCGCAACGACGGCGCTCCCGACATTCATGTGGACCACCACGCCCTGTGGATCAACCCGGACGACTCGGACCACTTGATCCTGGGAAGCGACGGAGGGGTGTCACGGTCGTACGACCGGGGTGCATCTTGGAGAAAGTACGACAACCTGGCCATAGGCCAGTTCTACCAGGTGGGTGTGGACATGCGGGACCCGTACTTCGTGTGCGGCGGCCTGCAGGACAACAGTCCGTGGTGTGGCCCCAGCCGGACGTTGAACAGCTACGGCATCCGCAACGCCGACTGGTACGACATCTGGGGCGGGGACGGCTTCTTCAGCGTGCCCGATCCCAACGACCACACGATCGTGTACACCGAATCACAGGGCGGCAACCTCGGTCGCTACAACGTCACAACCGGCGAACAAACCCGTCTACGTCCCGTTGCCAGGCCGACGGACGAGGATGAAGACCGCACTTTCCGGTGGAACTGGAATACTCCCATCGTAGTCTCTTCACACAATTCGGCCACTGTGTACGTGGGCTCCAACGTGGTGCTGAAGACCACCGACCGCGGCATGCACTGGGAGGAGATCAGCCCCGACCTCACGAAGCAACTCGACCGGGACGAGCTCGGGATAATGGGCGTGTTGCCCACCGACGGCATGATGTCGCGCCACGACGGTATCTCGTCGTATGGCAACATCACGACAATCGGCGAGTCTTCCGTGAACCCCAACGTGTTATACGCCGGAACGGACGACGGCAACGTCCAGGTGACGCGGGACGGGGGCACAACGTGGGAGGACGTCACCTCACGCGTGCGAGACCTTCCGGAACGGACGTACGTCAGCCGGATCGTGCCGTCGCGTTTCGACGAGGGGACGGTGTATGCGACTTTCGACGGCCATCGCAACGACGACTACCGGGCGCACGTGTACGTCAGCAACGACTATGGGCGGCGCTGGCGCGCCATCGCCGACGGGCTTCCCGACTGGTCGGTCAACGTGATCGTCGAGCACCGTCGGAACCCCGACCTCTTGTTCGTGGGCAACGAGATCGGCGTGTACTTCTCCGTCGACCGGGGGGAGAGCTGGACACGGTTGCAGAACAACCTCCCGACGGTCCCCGTGGACGACATCGTGATTCATCCGAGAGAAAACGATCTGGTGCTCGGTACCCACGGGCGCAGTGTCTGGATTCTGCCCGACATCACGCCGTTGGAGCAGATCTCGAACGAGGTGTTGGCATCGGCGGCACACCTCTTCTCTGCCAAACCGGCCACGATGTACTCGATCGCCGGCGGCTGGCCGTTCAATGCAGGTCGCTTCGCCGCTCCCAACCCACCGAACGGGGCGGTGATTCGCTACTACTTGGGCCGGGCGCTGGGCGTGGAAGTGGTCACCGACGACGGGCAATCGGACGGCTCCAACATGGGGAGGTCACGCCGGCAACAGGACGATGAGGCCCGCACCAAGATCTCCATCCTCGATGCCGACGGTGAGATCGTGCGGGAGCTGGACGGACCCGGGGCAGCGGGCATCCAGCAGGTCGTGTGGGATTTCCGGATGACGGCTCCGGCCCAGCCGGAGGGACCGCCACAGGGCGGCGGCAGGTTTGGCGGCCCCCCGCGAGGTCGCCGGGTCACCCCTGGCACATACACAGTCCAGTTGTCCGCAGGCGAAGAAACCGCCACCACGGAGCTGGTGGTCCGACTCGATCCCCGCATCGACATCTCCCGCGCCGACCTCATGGCCAGGGAGCAAGCCCTCGCCAGCCTGGCAGACCTGAGCAAGTCGATCGGCGATGCCAACCGAGCGATGCGAACCCTCAACCAGCAGGTCACGGCGATCGAGGGCCAGCTGGGAGATCACGAAGATGCTCCGGCCGACTTGGTGCAGGCGGTCGACTCGCTCCAGGCACGGCTCGAGGAACTGGGAGGTGAGATCTCCACAGCCGGCCGCGACACGCGACTCTCCGGTGCCATAGAAGGGTCCACCACGCGACCCACGGCCGATCAGCTCTGGCAGGTCGAACGAGCGTGGGAGAGGGTACCGGCTCTGATCGAGCAATTGAACGAGATCATCACGACCACGATGCCGGAGATCAATCGGCAGTTGGACGCTGCGGGCATCCGACCGAAGCCGGGGGAGGCGATCGCCATCCCGCGGAGGACGGGGCGCTAGAGTTCAGGCGGGAGCAGCCGTTGGAATCGGGGGCGGTCGCGCAACGGCGCCCACGATGGATCGAGATGCAATGGCGGCAGGTCGATCCGGGACGGGACCGACGCAAAAGTCTCGAGCTGCGCCAGTGCGCGCTCGGGTTGATCGAGCATGACATAGATAAGGGCCAGGTTCCACGTAACGGTGGGGCCGGTGAATGCGTCGGGCCGCAGCGCCACGGATTCCCGGCCTTCTCGCACCGCGTCGTCGGTCTTGCCCAGCGCCGCATATGCCGCTCCAACGTAGCCGTGAAGCTGAGGCTTCGACGGGCGAACCGTGAGTGCGTTCTCATACGCCGCTCGTGCCGAGTCTGCGAAGGTGGCGACGAGGTCCTGTTGCCCGGCTAGGTAGGGAACGAACCATTTGGCCCGGTCCGAGCCCTCGCTGGTCGGTGCGACGGCGGCGAGCGCCATGGCGGCATCGTAATCACCGTCCAACACGTGCAGCCACATCTGTGTCTGAGCGAGCTCGGATGGATCGATCCCACCAGTGGCTCCTCGCAGCAGATCCCACGCCCGATCGGTCGTTCCGTCCCAGTGCACGTAGAGCCAGGCCTTCTCGATGTGTGCGTCCGCAACCGCAGGCGCAATGGACAACGCCCGGTCGTAGTAGCGCTCAGCCTGCTCGTAGTGCCGCATCGCCGCGTGGGTCTGGGCCGCCAGGAAGGCGACAAAATGCTCCTGCGGGCTCAGCTCGGAGGCCCCTTCGAAGCTCTCCACCGCTTGGTCCCAGTGCCCCAAACGTCGATGGATCAAGCCGATGGCATTGATGACGTCGGCGTTGTTGGGTTCCAGCGCGCGCACCGCCTCGAAGCGCTGGAGCGCCTCGTCGTACTCCAGCGCCCCATAGTACGAGTAAAAACCCGCGGCGGTCTGAACTGCCGAGCGATCCGGCGCGAGGGCCAGCGCCCAGTCAATCGCCTCCTTGGCTCTGGTGAGCTCGTCTCCACCATCGAAGTCCCAGGCATACCAAGCCAGCGCGTGCGAGAGCGCGGCGAACGCCTCGGCGAAGGTGGTGTCCAGTTCGGTCGCCCGCTCGAACATCTGAACGGCGTTGTACGCTTCCTCTTGCTGAACCCGCCTCGCGAAGTATCCCGTCCCGCGCAGGTAGAAATCGTAAGCTTCTTGATTCTCTGTCGGCCGCGCCGCCAAGGTTTGCCGTACGGGCTCCAACAACGTCAGATCCAGCTGTTGGGCGATCTCCTCCCCGACCTCCGCATACACCTGGAAGAGGTCCGTCAGATCGACGTCGAAGTTCTGTCCCCAGAGGTTGACGTCGTCCGAGGCCTGAATCAGTCGCGGATTGATCCGCACCTTGCTCGAGGGATCTGACGGTCGTTCGCGTTGCACCGATCCGGCGAGCAGATACTCCACACTCAACTCGTCGGCGATCTCTCGTGCCGACTTCTCGCTGTCCTTGTACTGCATGGCACTCTGGCGAGACACGACGCTCAGCTCGCCTATGGCCGTGAGCCGGGTCGTGATCGATTCGGTGATGCCGTCGGCCACGTACTCGTCGCTCTCGGCGCCGAGGTTCTCGAAGGGCAACACCGCCAACCGTGGGAGCGCCGGCGTGGAGTCGCCGGGGAAGATGACGACTCCCACCACGATGACCGCGAGGGTGAGCAGGACGGCGACCAATGCGCGGCGCTGCTTGTACGCCGCCAACGATCCCAGACCCACCGGTGCGAGGACGCCGCCGCTGAGTGCTTCGGCAAACTCGCCGGCGTTGGCAAAACGATCGTCCGGAGACTTCGCCAACGCCCGGTTCAGAGCGGCCGTCGCTGTGGCAGGCAGGTCCGGGCGGGAAGCGGAGAGCGGCGGCGGCTCGGCCAACAGGTGCTGTTGGAACAAAGACGCGAGGGTATCACCCTGGAACACCTGCCGCCCCGCCAGCATCTCAAAGGCCATGCACGCGAGGGCGTACTGGTCCGTCCGTGCGTCGATCTCCTTCCCGTCCACTTGCTCGGGACTCATGTAGGACGGGCTGCCGATGGACGATCCCTCCACCGTGAGCGTTTTGCCCCGGGCCGCCGTCACCGCACGGGCAATGCCGAAGTCAGCAATGATGGCGTGCCCCTGAGACAAGAGGATGTTCTCCGGTTTGATGTCCCGATGGACGATCCCCATCTCGTTCGCATAATCCAGCGCGCCCGCGATCTCGCGCACCAGCTGGATCGTCTCGCCGAAGGACAGCTGTGACTCCTCGTCCAACCTGGAGCGGAGCGACGGCCCGTCCACGTAGGGCATGACGTAGTAGCACAGGCCGCCAGCCTCCCCCGAATCGTGCAGCGGTAGGATGTGGGGATGTTGGAGCTGCGCTGAGATCTCGATCTCGCGGAGGAAACGATCCGTTCCCAGCGTGGCTGACAGCTCGGGGCGCAGGACCTTGATGGCGACTTGACGGTGGTGTTTCAGATCGGTGGCGAGATATACCAGGGCCATACCGCCGGCGCCGAGCTCGCGCTCGACGGCGTAGCGGTCCTCCAGCTCATCGCTCAAACGATCGAAGACGTCGTCCATCGCCCCCACCGGATGGTTGATCACACAACATGACGGCGAATCGCCCCGTCCGCCACTGGCACCGGCGGGCCGCGTCCCCCATGTTATCGCCGAGACCGCACCGCCAAAGGCATTAGAGAGATGAGTGCCCGCATTCTACATATCTGCGTGTTGGCCGCCTGCTTGATCTTTGCGGTGGGCTGCGGCGGCGTGCACGGCCGGCGCGGAATGTACATGGACTTTCTGCGCCCGGATCAGCGCCCGCCCCTGGTGGGGACGATGGCGACAGCCGACTCGCTCTGGGGGGACGCCTCCCAATCCCAGCGGGGCGACGGCATTGCCGAGTCACACCGCGCCGACCTCGAGGCGCTGGTGCAGCGCTTCACCCCGACCCTGGTGCTACCGAATAACGATCACGTCACGGTGGATGGTCGCAAGTACAAGCTTCTCCCGACCGACGTGGGGCTCGTCACCGACACACTCCGCCTGGATCTCATCCAGGCGGCCCCCTACATGTTCCAAGACTCCGTCGACATCATCCTCCAGGAGCTGGACCCCGATTCGCTCCGGGCACTGACGGAAGCCGCGCTGCGGTACGAGAGCGATCCGACGACCATGGTGACCTGGTACTTCGATTGGCCCGGCGAGGATGTGGGTGATTGGTGGCGTGTGTACGGGGAGTACCGGACCGGACCGGACAGTACAAGGTGGGCCCAACCGACGGTCTACGCGCACCCATTCCTCGGCCCGACAGGGCGCGTCACGATTCAGTATTGGTACTACTACCCCTTCAACGACTACATCGGGAACCACGAGGGTGACTGGGAGCACGTCAACGTCGTGTTGACGCCCGACCGCTCCGCCATCGCCGAGGTGCACTACTACTTCCACCAGCGGAGCATCACGCTACCGCAGGGAGAGTTCGTACCGGAGACCGTGGACGGAACGCATCCGGTGGTCTACGTGGGCGGCCGGATGTACAACGTATTCGACTATCCGATCCGAATTTTCTCGGGAGAGCACAACGAGGGGTCCCACGGTAGCTACCCCTACCCCGGAGAGTGGGAGTCGGCCGCCGGGCTCGGCAGCCCCGAGAGCGTGCAGAAGGCCGACAAGGATTCCACCAGAGTCATTGGGCACGAGCGGTTTCGCACCGTGCTGACCCCGGAGCCGGGGCGCATCGACTACGACAGGAACCCCGAGATCCTTCGGGAGTGGATTGTCTTCCTGCTCCCGGCGCGGTGGGGGTTTCCCAGCGCCGCCTCGCTGGGCTCCATGCTCAACGCCGACGTGGGGAACCGGGCCCCGTTCGGCCCGCTGTACAACTCGGCGTGGAACCGCACGGCACCGGGCATGCAGTACACGGCGTACCAAATTCGCAAGCTCAGCACGGCCCGCTCCTTCGTGGAGGACTTGCTGCAGCCCTGGTACTACCTGTACATCTTCCGCACGCCGCGCTTCGTCCACGATAACCGGCAAGGGGAGGATCGTGAGACGCTCGAGCGGTTGGGACTCGCTCCCCGGAGTGGGTGGGCCGAGCGGGCGATCGGATCACCCATCATGGGCGTGAGCATCGGCTATCCCCAGGGTAACCTGGGCGACGTCTACAACACGTCCACGGGGTTCCTCCTCTGGCGAAACCTGTGGGCCAAGCTGCGGTTCGGCGCCGTCGAATTCGTTGGAGGATATCAGAAGCTCCCGCGGGATCGGGACCTCGGTGGCTCGCTCTTCGCCTACCCCTTCACCGGCAACCTGATCATACGGGCGCCGGACGCGCTGTTTCGACCGTACGCCACAGTGGGCGGCGGCCCGTTCGGGTGGGAGTCGCGGGTGAAGGTGGCGGACGATGGCACGCAGGAAGTCTCGTCCGGATGGAAGCTGGGATGGTCCGCCGGCGTGGGCGTCGAGTACTACCTCAGAACGAAAGTGGCGCTGGATGTCGCGGTGCGGTATTACCACGCCGGCAGTCTGCCGGCCAGAGCTCAGGCCGACGGGGCGGACCTGCGGTTTCTGACTCTATGGATCGGCCACCTGCTCCGCTTCTAGGTTCAAACGATCCCCTGGGTGTGAATCAGATCCCCGCGACGTCCGACGCGGCCTCCCGTCCTTTCTCATCGGTCACAACGCGGAATTCCACGCGCTTCCCCTCGGGAAGGGACTTCCCACCTTTGATGGCCGACCGGTGGACGAAGCAATCCTTCGTTCCGTCGTCAGGAGTGATGAAGCCGAAACCCTTGGTGTCGTCGAACCACTTCACCTGGCCGGTGGTCAGCGCGGTCTTCTTGCGGCCGGAGCGCTGGCGGCGCCCGCCGTTCCCCCTGCGGCCGCGCGGAGACTCCTGCTGCGGCGCAACGGTCGGCTTCACCTTCACCAGCCCCACTTTCGAGGCCGAACGGTCAATGCTGCCGATCAAGATCTTCACGGACACTCCGGCGCCGGCACCCATCAAGAACAGCAGCGTGACGTCCACGACTCGCACCCGACCCAGCAGCGACAGGGCCGTCACAAGAGCCACGGCCACGGTAGTCACCAACACGATGGCCGAAAAGAGTTGTTTCCTGTTCATTGAGCTCCACCCGATCGGTTCACGAATGGGTCCGGCAAGCACGCAACATAAGCGACCGGGGCGCTAATGGAAGCCGCTCCGCCCCCCCCAGGCCTCAGCCCTCCGCCCGGCCCCGCATCAGCGCCAGCTTCTGGGAGCGCGTCATGGCTTTGATCTCGTGTTCCCGGCGCAAGGCCTGGGAACGCTCTGCGTGGCGTTCTTGAAAGACGACGTTCTTCGGACTCGACGTCCGGAAGAACTTGGCCCCACGAGTGCCGCCGCGATGCTCCGCCAGACGCCTCTCGAGATCGACCGTGATACCGGTGTACAGCTTGCCGGACTCGGTCTGAACGACGTACACGGTCCAAGGCCGATCCTCTGTCACCCGAAGTCTCCAAAAGCTAACATAAGAACTACTTGAGAATTAGTATGAGGGCTCTCGACGAAAGGAAGCCCCGGATGGCATCGCTGACCAGTCGGCAGGGCACCGCTCCCTAGCAAGCCATGGGACTCTACTCACGGCTATTCTTCCCCTGGGGATGCGACTGCATCATGTCCTCACCGCAGCACGATGACGTGCGGCGGGTTCTCCTGCAAGACGTGAAGGGCGAGGTCCTGGAGATCGGTTTTGGGACGGGACTCAACCTTCCCCACTACCCCGACCACATCAACCGGATCACCACCGTTGACATGAACCCGGGCATGAACGCCCGGGCTCTCCGGCGAATCAAGGAATCGCCGATCACGGTCGACCAGCGGGTGTTGAACGGCGAGGAACTGCCGATGCCCGACGCCTCGTTTGACAGCGTCGTGAGCGCCTGGACGCTGTGCAGTATCGAGAACGTGGGGAAGGCGCTCAGCGAGCTCCGCCGGGTCCTAAAGCCCGATGGCCGGTTTTTCTTCGCCGAGCACGGCCTCGCGCCGGACCCGAAGGTCCAGCGTTGGCAGCACCGCATGAATCCGCTTCAGAGGACGTTCGGTGACGGCTGCAACCTGAACAGGAACATCAGAGGAATCATCGATGCGGCGGGATTCACCATCACCCAAATCGAAGAGTTCTACTTGGAAAAGGGGCCGAAGTTCCTGGGGTACACGTACTTGGGCTCTGCAGCCAGGTGATCCACGAAAAACGGCGCACCCTTGGCGCGCCGTCTCATCTCGAGAAGCGGAGCGAAGAGGCCTAGACGAAGCCAAATCGATACGGCTCGCGTCCTGCCCGTCGCGTTTGAAGTCCCCGGTCGAGCCGGGGCTTGCCATCAGCGACGGGAGTGACAGCTCTCTTTACAGGAGTAGTTCGACGATTCGCCTCCCCACCCCGCCAATATTCGCAATAATAGCGCATCCCCCTTTGGCGTCAAGCACGCGATATTTCTTCAAGCTCCACCTCCACCGTGACAATCTCATGCGGTCGAAAAGTGAGGGCGATTCGATCTCCTTCTGCGCTCACTTGGGTCACACGCTCCTCCAACAGATCAGTCAACCATGCGGACGTGATGTTCCGCCCAAAGCGTAGCGTATCGTTCACGGGCTCCGCCGTCAGGTTGTACAAGCGCACGACGAGCGTGTCACGGATCTCGTGTTTCTTCACGGCGCTCACGCACGTTTGCACCGACTCGTTGCGCACCAAGCTGCCACCGTCGACGCGGCGATCGGCCACACCCTGGATGACGGCCACCGGTGTGCGGTACTGCCGGCTCAAGCTCTTGACGTTGGCGTCGATGTAATCACCCCCGAATGGAGCGACCGCGTAGCAAAAGCGATGCTCTCCCTCACACTGGGCATCCGGCGTCGCCAGCTGCGGCCCCGCACGCTTGTAGCGCCGCGTCGGAAAGTCGTCCCGGGACAACCACCCCACTGCCCTGAGAACCGTGAGCGCCAGCTCGATCGTTCCCGAGTCGCCCCGCAACGCGGCAACCTCTAGGAGACCGCGATTGAGCACCACGAGGCCGCGGCGGTCGTCCTGCACCAGCGAGAACTCCTGCTGTGGATACGTTCCCGACGGGGGTTGCACCCATCCATCACCCGATGCCTGCTCGAGAGGACGATGGTTGACATAGAAGTGTCCATCGGACACGATCGTGTCGCTGCGAATCGGCGTCGGAAATCGTGCGCGCAGGCGGTGGTCCTTTGCCCGGTTGTCGAAGAATAAATCGATCTCGACGACCGGTCGGTGGCACGCTAAACCAACCCGGACTCTCGTCGGGCAGTCGACGGTGTCCGAACCGCGTGCCGTGCGATCGGGCACGACAGCCTCGGGAAGTCGCAACGGAAAAGTCACTTCCACCGCCGCGCGAAGTCCCGTGTCCTCGACGATTCGCACTTCTCCCTCCACCCCGTCCGAGAATACCGTCTGCGACCTCTCGCACGGGGAATAGTCGTACTCGTCCCCCACATCCTCCGTATCCTCCAAGCGATTCAACCCCTTGTACTCGGTATCCGTTGCCTTGTCATAGAGATCGAAGACCCCATTCGGACGTATGCTCACCCGCACGAACGGGTTTTCCAGCGTCCTGCCGGAGACCGAGACGGCGCCTTCCAGCCTCGGCGGTGCCGATGCTGACTCCCGCTCGGTCAGGATGAAATTGGCGTGTCCCACCGCCGGAAGTCCCTCTGCGACAAATTGAATCGCCACGAGGCAGTCATGTTGGTCTGGCGTCGCATCGGGCACATTGTCAAAGTGCGTCGCCAACGCCTCGACTTGCCTTTCTCCGAAGAGTTCCCTTGTGAAGTCAAATCCCCACGACCGCCGCACGCGCTTTGCCTCCAGCACACGGAGCGGAACTTCCCGCCCTTCCCCATCCACCAGCTGCAGGGTGTCGACACTGCCGTCGAACCCGCGCAGCACCACGACGCGTTCCACCACCTCGGTTCGGGTTTCAGGCAACGGATTCGCCACACAGATAACCACGCGGTCATCACCCGACGCTTCGCGAGCGACAGGTGGGGCCAACCACTCCAGCCGCTTGCGAATTAGTTGCTCGCCGGTCTGCACCACACCATCGAAACGGGAAATCATGTCGCGGTGCACCTGGTCCACACTGCAACCACATATCGAGTCGTGGGGGTGGTTCTGTAGCAGCAGGCGCCAGGCATAGTCGATGTCGCCGCGTGGGTAGGGGTGACCCGACACGAAGTGCAAATAGCTGCACAGGGGCTCAGTGTAATCGGCAAGCATCTGCTGGGCCAGCTCGTTGCGTTGCTTCAGGTAGGTGCGTGCCGACCAAACGCCCGACAGAATGAACTGCAACCGTCCCCCAAGCAGCTCACCGCTGTGGCTGCGGGTGGCGACGCCGGAGTCGGCGACAGCAGTCACGTAATCGGCAAGACTGGCGTGTTTGAATTCCGTGTCGGGATAGGCCTCCTGCAGCCTAGCCAGAATCCGCCCCAAGTCTTTCTGTGGCGGAAGGTGATCACAACCGTTACTCAACAGATACACGTCACCGCGGGAACGCTCCGCCATTTCCTCGAACAGCTCCTGAACCTGGCGCACCGCGTGAGGAACATCGACGACGCGGTCCGTACGGGCATGCCACGACTCGTGATATCCCAGTTCACCCCCGTTGCAGTAGCCTCTGTATTGGTTGATGGCGAGCACCTCGCTCCCGTCCGGCCCCACCCACCGGTACTCGAGTCCCAGCTCGTCGATCTCCGCACCGTTTCCCCGCGTATACACGAACGAGTCCATTCCGGCAAGACGGAGAATCTGCGGTAGCTGTGCGATGTGGCCGAACGAGTCCGGCAGATAACCCACCTTCTGCACCGGCCCGACGGCGGTGGCGATCCGATGCCCGAGGATGAGATTGCGGACGGTGGCTTCGGCGCTCACCAGAAATTCGTCCGGCAACACATACCACGGACCCAGCGACAACCTCCCCCGCCGGGCCAACGCGCGCATCCGGTCGGCGTCCTCTGGGCGAATGGCCAGGTAGTCGTCTAGCAGGATGGACTGGCCGTCGAGGAGAAAATGCCGGAACGCACCGTCGCCCTCCAACTCGTCCAGGACCTCTGCCACGACGTCGACGAGATCCACGCGGAACTCGTGGAACGTGCGATACCACTCCCGATCCCAATGCGTGTGCGAGACGACGTAAACGGTGGTGGGCGACGCCGCAGTCATGGCCGGCAGGGAGCCCACATACTAAAGGAATGCGTCGCGGTCATGCCGCGAGCCGTTCGACCCGACCGACGAGATCGGGACTCAAGAGCGTCTCGCAGATTTCGGCGAATCCGCCCCTTGGGCCAGACCACTCGAGTTCGTCGACCGACGAGCTCACCGGCGCGCGGATGTCGACGGTGGCGATGCGTCGGAACAGCAGCGCCAGATCGCGATCACCGGCAAGTGTGCTCGCGAGCTTGGCCGCACCCCGAACCGATACATCCCAGTTCTGTGCGGAATCTGGGATCTCCTCGATATGACGATACCGCGCCAGGACAGTCGACGCCGACTTGGCACCCCAGCCCGCCAGTCCCGGATATCCGTCGGTCGTGTCGCCCATCAACGCCAGATAGTCGGGAATGGAAATGGGCGCCACGCCGAACTTTCGAATGACGCCGTCTTCGTCCCTGACTTCACGCTTACGACGGTCGAGTTGCACGACACGCCTCCCCACGACGCATTGGGCCAGGTCCTTGTCGGGTGTGCACAACAACACCTGCTCCACGCGTTCGTCGGCCGCCGCCATCGCGGCACCCGCACCAATTCCGTCGTCTGCCTCGTGCTCGACCATGGCCCACACGGTGACACCGAGCCCCCGAAGCCCGTTTTCGAGCAATTCGAACTGGGACAGCAACTCGGGTTCGATTCCCGAGCCGTCCTTGTAATCGGGCCAAAGGTCGTTTCGAAAGGACTTGATGACTTGATCAGTGGCGACGGCAACGTGGGTGGCCCCGCTCTCCAACATCGACAGCACCGATCCGACGACCCCAGCCGCCGCCGCGACTTCCTGTCCTGCGTCGTTGACCTCTCGTGGGAGGGCATAGTAGTGGCGGAACAGCTCATAGGTTCCGTCGACGAGATGGACCCTCATGCAGTGGAGTGTATCAGCGGCAGCCATTGACGGGCAACCCGACCACCACCCAGTTTTCACGTCTCCAGCAACCGTGCTGGAGCAGGCAAGTCGTGCTCTCGGAGGTCGCATCTATGAACCAGCGAAGACGAGGATTCGTGCGCGTGTTGGTGCCCTGGGTGGTTGTTTTCGGTATCGGCGTGGGCGTGGGATTCTACGTCCGGGACCGCCAGCAACACGAAATCCTCCAGGACGCCATCGAGAACGCCCGCGAAGAGATGGGGGAAGCGGGGCTCGAGGCGATCGAGCGAGCCCGCCGGGCCGGTGCGGAGCTCACCGCCGGCGCCGAAGCGGCGGCCGAAAGCACCAAGGCCGCCTTCCGCAGGCTCGTCGGAGGATCGGAGAATCGGTAGTTGGAGTGAGGCGGTCAACGCTGCTAGACGGGTTGCCAGAATGCTGCCAGGCGAACATTATGTCCGGTCGACTGTACGATGAATAGGCCCAAACGGGCCGTTGACACTAGAGTCTGAGCTCGGAATGACGACGTACTGCAGCGCCTGCAAACCGAAACGAAGGGGAGTTGCCCTCCAGCTCCTCATTTTGCAGGCGGTCGCCGTGGGACTGGCGCCGATCGCACACGCCAGCTCGGAGGTCGTCAGTGCCGAACGGACCGTTGAAGCCACACACACGAGCCAGTGCCTCCCCGTCCACAACGAAACGGTCTGTACCTTCACGGCGCATTCCCAGACCGCACTCGTTGTCGGTCGAGTCCTCCATCCCAAGGCATATCCACACCGCATCGACGCTTCCCCTGGCACCCGGTCTCACGCCTGGCCCGATGTCGATCCAACCTGCAACGGCGAGCGAGCACCTCCCTGCCGGTAATCCTGCAAAGACATTGCCGGAAGTCGTGTCGTCCGTGCCGCCACTCGCGGCGGGCGGTCAATGGTTTGGAGGTGGCGTGTGAGAAGACTGGTGGTCGTTATAGGAATGTTGCCCGTCCTGGTCGGGACGGCACCCGCAAGCGCGCAGGAAGGGCGTGCACAGCAGGATTCGATACTGATCCAGCTGCGCCAGCTCATGCGCCGCGTGGATTCCCTCGAGCGGGTTATCAACGAACTTCGGGCGGCGGGTCGGGATACGGCCGGCCCCACGGATGAGCTCGCAGCACTCCGCGCGGCGGCCCAGGCGGCGGCCGGCGAAGGAGCCGCTCGGGCCGACACGGCGGCACCGCAAGAGAGCCGCACACGCAACCTCAGCCTGCTGAACCCCGAGATCAGCGTCACTGGCGACATCGTCGGCAGTTACGTCGCCCCCAGCGGGGAGGCCAACAACGCCAGTGCGACACCGCGGGAGTTCGAATTCTCGTTCCAGGCTGCGCTCGATCCCTACACCCGCACGAAGGTCTTCGTGACCCGAGAGGAGGAATTCGAGATTGCCGGCTTCCCGGAGGAAGAAGGCGAAGAGGAGGGCGGCGACGGCGGGTTCGCGATCGAGGAAGGTTACATCTATTGGGTGGGGCTGCCGGGCGGCTTTGGCGCCAAGGTAGGGAAATTCCGCCAGGAAATCGGCCTTTACAACCGGTGGCACACGCACGCGCTGTTCGAGGTCGAGCGCCCGCTGGCAGCTATGACGTTTCTGGGGGAAGACGGTCTGATCCAAACCGGTGTCGGCGTGACCTTGCCAAGCTTCACCGTGGGACCGACCACGTTCACAACGACCTTTCAGGCGACGAGCGGGAACAACGACGTGCTCTTCGAGGGCGGCAACGAGCCGAGCTATCTCGGACGGCTCCAGAGCTTCTTCGACCTGGGTTCCAGCTTCTTCCAACTCGGGGCTACCGGCGTCCTCGGCGAAAACGACGACGCCGGTCTCGACACGAGACTTCTCGGACTCGACGCGTTCTTCCGCTGGACGCCGCCTGGCCGGGCAATGTATCGAGACCTGCAGCTCAAGGGCGAGTGGTACCTGGCGGAGAAAGAAACGCCCACGGAGACCCTGACGGGGGATGGCGGCTACATCCAGGCGAACGTCCGGGCGAGCCGGCGGTGGATCATCGGAACTCGTGCGGATTTCGTGAACGGTTTCGAAGACACGCCGGACATCTTCCAGTTTGCACCGAGCCTCACGTGGTGGCAGAGCGAATGGGTACGGTTGCGCCTGCAATACAACTACCTGCGACCGGAAGGTGGATCCGGCAACAGCACCCTGCTCCTGCAATTCGTTTGGGCGATGGGCCCCCACAAACACGAGAGCTACTGAGCGATGAGATACGATAAGACACTCTTCCACGGATCCGTGTTGGCGATCGCGCTCGGTATCAGCCCGCGCCTCGCAGCACAGGATCAAATCAGCGTCGTGGCCACCCTGCCGACATTTGCGGCCATCGCACAGGAGATCACGGGCGATCGCGCGGACGTGCAGGCGATCGCCCGAGGGGACGAAGACCCGCATTTCGTAAACGCGAGGCCGAGCTTTGCCGCACTCATTCAACGGGCGGACGTGTTCATATCCACAGGACTCGATCTCGAATTGTGGGTTCCGTCGCTGCTCGACCGAGCGAATAACCCACGGGTCGTGGAGGGCGGCCCCGGGCGTGTGGTGGCATACTCCGGAGTGGACTTGCTCCAAGTCCCCGAGAACGTGTCGCGGATCGGTGGCGATGTTCATGTGTTCGGCAACCCACATATTCACACCGACCCGATCAACAGCATTCTCGTTGCCCGCAACATCTCGGCCGTACTCCGGCGTGTGGATCCGGAAAATGCCGCAACGTACGAATCCAATACTGCCGTATTCGAAAACCGCGTGATTCGCCGGCTTTTCGGAGACGAAATCGTGGAGCTCCTGGGAGCGGAAACACTGTTCGACCTTGCCCGAAGCGGACGGTTCTGGGAGTTCGCCGAGAGCCAAACCTTTCAAGAGAAGCCGCTCGCGGACTACGTGGGTGGTTGGCTCGGAGAGGCAGCGCCGTTCCGCAACCAACGAATGGTGTGCTACCACAAGAACTGGGCATACTTCAGCGTGCGATTCCGGGTCGAGTGCGCCATGTACGTGGAGCCCAAGCCCGGCATTCCGGCGTCGCCAGGTCACGTACGTGAGGTCATCGATTTCATCAGGGCGGAGAACATCCCGGTAGTCTTCGCTGCGAACTACTTCAGCAGAATCCAGGTCGAGCGCGTCGCATCGCGAACGGGGGCCGTGGCGGTGGTGGTGCCGGAACACGTGGCGGGGGAGGAAGGGGTCGACGACTATTTCACGCTCATCGACACCTGGGTGACCCGTCTGAGCGCGGCGTTTGAGGGCCGAGTCTCTGCAACCGTCCGCGGACACCGATAGGAGCAATCAGTGCTCGAACTCATGCTGCCGGCCCTCGTGGCGTCGCTCATCCTCGTGGGGCTCCACGGATACCTCGGCATCCACATCATCGCCCGGGGCGTGATCTTCGTCGACCTGGCGCTCGCCCAGGTCGCGGCCATGGGATGGGCGGCAGCCAACCTGGGCCTGGCGAACTGGATCGGAAACTTGCTGGGTATTCCCGCCTCCGCCGCAGCATATTCGGTGGGCCTGGTAGCCACACTGATCGCCGCGGGTCTCTTCAGCATCAGTCGGCTGGAGCATGAGTTCGTACCTCAAGAGGCTCTCATCGGCATCGTCTTCGTGGTGGCTTCCGCCGGCACCATTCTCCTGGCGGCGCAAGCGCCGCGTGGCTCGGAACACGTGGAGGAGCTTCTCACCGGGAGCCTCCTCTGGGTCACATGGCCCGACATCGTGCGTCTTGCTGTTGTCTACAGCGCAATCGGCATCGTCCACTGGATCTTTCGCGATCGGTTCCTGATCATCTCGCTGGATCCCAAGGCTGCGAGCACGAAGAACTTCTCGGTGGGTTGGTGGGATTTCCTGTTTTACGCCCTCTTCGGGCTGATGGTGACATTGTCGGTGGCGATTGTGGGTGTGCTGTTGGTGTTCAGCTTTCTGGTCATTCCGGCGGTTGTGGCATTTCTCTTCACGAGGCGACCGGGGTACCTGCTGGCCATCGCGTGGGCCACGGGCACCATCGCGACCATCTTGGGCCTGTTCATCTCCTACCAGGCGGACTTGCCCACCGGTCCGGTCGTGGTGTGTAGCTTTGCGCTGGTGTTGATCGGCGCCTTAGGCGTGTGGGCGGCCGGACGTCGGCGACGCGTCGTGCCGCCTCCTGTGACCGACGCATCCTAGGAGCGCCTGCCGCCCACCGGAGCCAGGTCACCGTCGAAGCGTGACAACACGGTGTCCTCGCCGAACGCCGCATCCTCCCGTGGATAGTCGGAGTTGAAATGCAGCCCGCGGCTCTCTTTGCGCATCAGCGCTGAGTGGATGATCAGGGAGGCGACGGTCGCGATGTTTCGCAGTTCGAGCAGGTCGGACGTCACCAAATACTTCCAGTAGTACTCCGTGATCTCTTGCTCCATGAGCTCGTGCCGACGCAACGCACGCATCAGCCGCCGGTCGGAACGGACGATGCCCACGTAATTCCACATGTAACGGCGTACCTCATCCCAGTCCTGGGACACGACCACCGATTCGTCACTCGGGACGGCGTCCCCGACTTCCCAGTCCCTGACGTCATCGTAGCTGGGATGCGGAACCTCGACGGCGGCCTCCCCTGCCCTATGGGCGAAGACGAGACACTCGAGCAGGGAGTTCGATGCCAGGCGGTTGGCCCCGTGCAACCCGGTGCAGGCCGTCTCGCCGACCGCGTACAATCCCGGCACGCTCGTCCGTCCGTCGAGGTCGGTGACGAGGCCGCCACACGTATAGTGCGCCGCCGGCACCACGGGAATCGGCTGCGTGGTGATGTCAATTCCGTACTCCAGGCACCCCGCGTGGATGTTGGGAAAGCGCTCCTGGAGGAAGCCGGCGTCGAGATGGCTGACATCGAGATAGACGTGGTCGTCGCCGCTCGCCTTCATTTCCGTATCGATGGCGCGCGCCACCACGTCCCGCGGCGCGAGCTCCTTGGCATCGTGGTACCCGGCCATGAACGCCCGGCCGCTCAGGTCACGGAGGACACCACCTTCACCCCGCATCGCTTCCGAGATCAACATGCCTTTGGCATCCGGGTGATACAGAATCGTCGGATGGAACTGGAAGAACTCCATGTTGGCTACGCGCGCGTTCGCACGATAGCCCATGGCGATTCCGTCCCCGGTGGAAATGTCGGGATTTGACGTGTAGAGGTACACCTTCCCGGCACCTCCGGTGGCGAGCACCGTCACTGGGGCAAGCACCGTATGGATCGCCCCTGACCTCGTGTCGAGGACGTACGCGCCCTTACAGCAACGATCGTCACCGTCCGATGGAACGATGAGATCCACCGCCATGTGGTCTTCCCAGATTTCCACGTTGGGGAGCTCCTTGACGGTCTCGAGCAATGCCCGAATCATCTCCCGGCCCGTGGCATCTTCCGCGTGGACGATGCGCCGCGCGGAGTGCCCGCCCTCCCGTCCCAGATCCAGCTCGTCTGGCTTACCTTTGTTGGTGGTGAACCGTGCCCCGAGTACGCGCAACTCGTCGATTCGCGTTGGACCGTCACGGACACACGTCTCGACGGCATCGGGACGACAGAGGCCACACCCCACCGCCAGGGTATCTCGAATGTGGGCGTCAAAGCTGTCCTCACCGCCGAGGACCGATGCGACACCGCCCTGTGCGTAGTGTGTCGCCGAAACGACCACCTCACGCTTGGACAAGAGAA
>JBDHAF010000054.1:0-20912 GCA_039588255.1 Gemmatimonadota bacterium
ATTGAACCATTTTACTGTCCCTGTGGTTCGCAATGCCAACTCCTCGTCGAAACTGGTGACCCTCTAAAAGAAAGCGGGACCCGGCCATTGACCAGGTCCCGTTCCAAACTGTTCGCTGGTGGTGTCCACAGAACGTACCGGCGGTTCTCGCTCTCTATCCGAACGCTACCGGATGGGTCAGCCGCTGTCAATTAACGCCTTCGGAGCCCCGCTGTTTCGTGAGCAGACGCTCGGTAAAGTCGAGACGTTCTTCCAACTCGCCGATATGCGTTGCCTGCTGTTCCTCTAGCTCGGCGAACTGCTGAACCTGGCGGTCCTCGAGCTCGGCGATCCGCCGTTCGAGCTGTTTCTCGATGCGGCCCACTTCTCCCCCAGCCCCGAGTTTGTCGGCGCGCCTTGCCTTGATCCAGATCGGCGCGCAGGTCGCCCACACGAACATGGCGGAGAGGATCACCGGCGGCGCTTCCCAGGTGATGCCGCTTGCGAGCAGGATTCCACCGAAGATGGTCCGCCCGAGGAGTTGCTTGGCAACCTCCAGGCCGCTCCCTCCCTTGGGAGCCCCACCCCGGCCTGCCGGCAACCGAGACTTCCCGCTGGCCACCGGGTAAGCGCATTCGGGACACGCGGCGGCGTTGCTGGAGACCTCCCTCCCGCATTCAGGACACTCGATGAGCATGTGGTCTTCTCAGAGGATCGATTGAGTAATAGTAGCCTGCCAAACCACCGTACGGCATAGCCTTACGGCAGTTTCAGACCGCAACGAGGCTCGTTGAAACCTCCCCGAATCGTTTACGTAAACAGTTTATGTAAACCATTTAGGTCACTCACGAGTCTAAGAACATATGACGACCACAGAGAGAAAAGCAGGCGCCGGCGCCCTCTACGGCACCCTCGAAGTCCTGATTCTCAACAGCCTCAAGGACCATGGAACCCTCCACGGGCTCGAGATCGCCCGGCTCATACGAGATCGATCGGAGGACGTGCTCCAGGTGGAAGAGGGGGCTCTCTACCCCGCCCTGCACCGCCTCGAGCGCCAAGGCCTCATCGAGGGCGAGTGGCACATCTCGGAAAAGCGCCGCCGGGCCCGATTCTATCAGATCACCGCGACCGGGAAAAAGGCACTCCGGCGCGAATTGCAGGACTGGATCCAACACACCGACGCCGTGAGCAAGGTGTTGGGCCTACGCAAGGCATGACGACGTGACTCCACGACGTGGCTGGCGGCCTGCCCGTCGCATGATTGGCGACCGCAAGAGCGATATCGAGATGGAGCTCCGACTGCATCTCGAAGGGCGGGTCGATGAATATGTCGCCCAGGGCATGGCCGAACAGGAGGCACGCCGGCTGGCCGAGGAACAGTTCGGTGAATTAGACCGAATTGCCGGCGAGTGCCGCCGAGCAAAGGGCGTGAGCCGCACCTCATTCACCTGGAAGGGAGCGAAAGTGATGCATTCGATCTGGCAGGACATCCGCTACGCCGTCCGTGCCCTCCTCAAACGACCTGGATTCACGTCGGCCGTGTTGCTCACCCTCGTTCTCGCCATTGGTGCAACGACGGCGGTGTTCAGTGTGGTGAACGGTGTCTTGCTCCATCCTCTGCCCCACCCCGATCCCGAGCAGTTGGTGCTCGTGCACGAGGTGGACGCTCGTTCGGGGTTCTTCGAGAATCGCAACCGGGTCACGGCGGCGAGCTTTGCCGATTGGAAGGAACAGAACCGCACCTTTGAGAGGATGGCCGCCTTTCAGGATTGGGACGCCACGTTTCGTGGGGACGGCGACCCCGAGCGGGTCTCCCACGCCTCCGTGTCGACCGACTTCTTCGAGACGCTGGGAGTCGCCGCCGCGCTCGGACGCACGTTTCTCCCTGAAGAGGACCAGCCCGCCAACAGCGTGGTCGCCCTGCTCAGTTATCGGTTCTGGCAGAGCCACTTCGGCGGCGACTCCTCGGTGGTGGGTCGGGGATTCGGGATTGGGTCCGGGAGCGCTACGGTCGTGGGAGTGCTGCCGGCAGGCTTTGACTTCCTCGATGGAGACCAAGCCATCTTCACGCCGTTGGCTCTCGGTTCGAACATGGCCGAGAACCGGCGTTCCCACATCCTCCGCGTCGTCGGGCGGATGATGCCCGGAGTGACTCAGGAGTCGGCCCAAGAGGACATGGATCGCGTCGTGGCCGGACTCCGCGACGCGTATCCGGAATCCCTCACGGGATGGGGTGTGTTTGTGGAACCGATGACCGATGCAGTGGTCGGCGACATTCGTCCGGCCCTGTTGGTGCTGCTGGGCGCCGTCACGTTCGTGCTCCTCATCGCCACGGTCAACGTCGCGAACCTGCTACTTGCCCGCAGCGCCGCGGAACAACGCGAAGTGGCCATCCGCACCGCCCTCGGCGCCGGACGCATCCGCGTGGTGCGACAGAAGCTCACGGAGAGCGTCGTCCTCGCCGTCACGGGCGGGGCACTCGGCGTCTTGGTGGCCGGAGCCACGACCCAACTCTTGCTGGCGACCGCCCCGCGCAGCCTGCCCCAAGTGGAGCAGATCGGGGTGGACGGTCGGGTCTTGATCTTTGCCCTGGCAATCTCGGTAGTGACAGGCCTGCTCTTCGGAATCGTCCCGGCGATCCACTCCTCGAGACCCGATGTCTCGTCCTACCTGAGGGACGGCAGCCGCGGCACCACAGGTGGCCGCGGCCACCAGCGACTCCGATCGGGGTTCGTGGTCACGCAACTCGCTTTCTCTCTGATGCTCCTCGTCTCGGCGGGCCTCATGATGACCACGTTCGGGCGCCTGATGCGCGTGGACCCGGGGTTCGAACCCGGCGGTACCTTGACGCTGCAGGTGACTCCCATGGGACGCAACTACCCAACCGTGGCGGATCGCGCCGCGCTCCTCGACCGTCTCCTGACTGAATTCGAAGCCCTGCCGCCAGTCCGAGCGGCCGGGGCCACCGCTTTCCTCCCGCTGCGCGACGACGAGGCCACCTGGAGCGTGTTTATTCAGGGGCAGCCCATGACGCGAGAGGGCGTGAAGCGCGATTACGGATATCATCCTGTCAGCAATGACTACTTCAGGACCATGGGGATCGCGCTCAAGCAAGGCAGGACGTTCACGACGTTCGACCGCGGGGACGGTCCACCCGTCATGATCGTCAACGAATCATTCGTACAGCGCTTTTTCCCGAGCGGCGAGAATCCGGTCGGCCAACGGATGAGCATAAACGGCCGGGAAGACGTCTGGATGGAGATTGTCGGCGTGGTGGAAGACGTACACCAGTATTCGCTAGACCTGGAACCCCTGCCCGCGTTCTACGGCCCGTACGCCCAAGTGCCGTGGAACTGGTTTCTTGGCATCATGAACATCGTGGTTCGCACTGACGGGGATCCCACCGCAATGGTGTCGAGTGTCCGGCGCGTGATCCGCAACATCGACGCCACGATTGTCGTGAGTGGTGTGCAGACGATGCGTGAAAACGTCTCTCGGTCGGTGGCCCGGTCGCGGTTTGCCATGATCCTTTTGGGAGTCTTTGCCGCCGTGGCGCTGTCGCTTGCCGTCGTCGGCATCTACGGCGTGATCGCCTATTCGGTGGGGCAGCGGGCTCAGGAGATCGGCGTGCGGATTGCCTTGGGAGCGGAGCCCGGTCGCATAGTGGGGCAATTCGTGCTCGGTGGAGCCAAGCTGCTGGGGGCGGGTGTCGGCACAGGGATCGTCGGAGCAATCGTGTTCACGCGGTTCCAGGCGAGCCTGCTGTACGGCGTGGAGGCAGTGGATCCGCTCACCTATGCAGCGGTGACGGCCGTCTTGTGTGCCGTCGCCCTCGGTGCAACCTACCTGCCGGCACGCCGTGCGAGCCGGGTGGATCCCGCGGTGGTGCTGCGGGACGAGTAGAGCCACAGGAAGGCCCGTCACCCCATTCGGGATGACGGGCCTTCCTGTCAGACGCTCCGCAGCCCAGGCGTTACCGGATTCCCGCCGCCACTCCCCGCGGTCCCAAGCTCCGCCACGGCGGGTTGGGCAGTGGTCGCTGCCGCGGCCACTCCTCGGCCAGCGTGTTGGCATCGTACAGTCGGCCGTTCTTCATGACGTACCGAAGCTTCACGCTGTTGCGCAGGTCCACCAGCGGGTCCTCATCGAGCACCAGAATGTCGGCCAGCTTCCCGGCCTCCACTGTGCCGAGGTCCTTATCGAACCCAATCGCCTCAGCACCGTAGATCGTTGCGGCCCGGAGGACATCGTGATTGGACGCTCCGCCGGAGCCCATCGCCCACAGCTCCCAGTGGTACCCCAGTCCCTGCAGTTGGCCGTGGCTCCCGACCGCGGCGCGCGCGCTGTCGCTCAACAGCTTGTTGACGAACTCGGCATGCTTTGAGAACACGTATTCCTCATCGAGGAACCAGCCGGCCCGGCCCGGGCTGCCGCCCGCCCCGGCACCACGCCGCCGAGTTCGCGCATCGACACTCTGGTGCGGCGCGAACCGCCGCAGTTTCTCGTCATCGTGAGGGGGTTCGTTGGTGTAGAAGTAGTTCTCACCGAACGGCCCACCGTACGAGACGAGCAACGTCGGGCTGTTGGTGGTCTGCGACGCCTTGAACAACTGGACCACATCGCCAAAGATCGGCGCGATGGGCAGCGAGTGCTCGATGCCAGAGTATCCGTCGATCGCGTGCGTCAGCTCTAGCTTGAAGTCGAGCCCGCCTTCAGTGGTCGGCATCAGCTCGAGCTCCTTGGCGGCCTGAATGATCCACTGTCGCTGCTGCCGGTTCCCCGACATGTACATCTTGAGAGTTTTGGTGTCGTAGTAGTTGCTGTAGCGCTTGAGGACGTCCTTCGCCTGATCGGCGTTGCGGATGTTCTCACCGAGGAACACGCCCGGGCCGGTCGAGTAGATGCGCGGGCCGATCATCGCGCCGATCTCCACCCGATCCTGATAACTCAGGATGTCCGTCGAGCTGGTCTGCGGGTCACGCGTTGTCGTGACCCCGTACGCCAGGTTGGTGAGATACTGCCACACCTGGCCGACATGGACCTCGGGAACGAGCCATTGGGCGTGGTAGTGGGTGTCCACGAAGCCCGGTATGAGCGTCTTTCCGGACACATCCACCACATGGGCATCTTCGGGAACCTCCACCTCGCCCGTCGGGCCAACCGCGACGATCCGGTTGTTCGTCACGACCACGTCCGCATTCTCGATGATCTCATGCTCTTTCATCGTGAGCACGCGCCCGCCTCGCAGCACCACACTCCCCTGCGGCACGTCACGCGGAAGCGTCACCTCGACGCGAACCTCCTGCGGCTTGTACAGCGCGGTGTCGGCCGTGGCACTGTCCAGACCGGCCCGGACCGAGTCCGCATGCTGGGTGATCGCCTGCGCCCTGGCACGCGCCTCCGCCGCTGCCTGGAGTAAGGAGTCTGCTTTGACTTGCACCGAGTCTGCGATCAAACCATTCAGCTTGGTCTGGAGCGAGTCGGGTACGTCGGCGTCGGCCCCCCTCAGGCTGTCCACAACCTGCCGGGTGGCCTTCAGACTGTCGACAATCGCCCGGACCCCAAGCGCCCGGCCCACTTTCGCGCGAGCGTCTTGCACCGTGCTGTCCTCGAGGGCTTCGATTCGGCTCAGGTCATACGTGAAGAGCGCGTTGCCGATGGCCCAATGGACACGGTTCCCGTCCGCGCTCCACGAGGGGAACTCACCACCGATCTCGGTCAACTTTCGCACCATCACCGGCGCGGCATTGGGATTGGCCACGGATACCGTCGGCACGGGGCCGCCGACCTCGGGAATGTCGACGGTGTAGAGATGGTTGCCCACCTGCGCCACCGCACGGCCGCCCGCAGGCGAAATCAGGACGAGCCTGGCCGGCGGAGGTTGCGGTCCACCTTCCGCGACATCGGCCAACAGCTCGTCTTTCGGCACCGGGAACACACGACGCGGAACCTGCTCCCACTCAGTGGGATGCGGCGAGCCGATGGCGCCGCTCGGTGGCGCGCCCCGGACTCTGAGATGCTGTTTCACGTCGGTCCCATCCCACCGGAACGACACCAAACCCTCACTCAGACCGTAGGCGTAGATTCGATCCGGCTGGTCCGTCCGGAAGTGGGCAACGTCGCGGCCACCGGTAGGGGCGATGAGGGCGACGTCGCCGCCCGCCGCAGGGACCCAGACGAACTCTCCGCCCAGCGGACCGAAGAAGATGTCGGGCGCCTTCTTCAACTCGCGCGCCGCGCCTCGAGTAGCAACGATGCGTTGCCCGTCGGGCGACCACGCCAGGTTGTAGTAGAGTGCCGCGGCGCTGGTGAGGCGCTGCGGTTGACCCGAGCCGTCGGCTCGCGCCTTCACGATGTGCCCGCCGGCGCTGTCGTCCCACGTGACGAACGCCACCCAGCCACCGTCCGGCGACCACACGGGATGGTATTCACCCTCCTCCGCGTCTGTCAACCGGCGTGCGTCACCGTCTGGCATGTCCTTGACCCACATCCGGTCGAACGCCGTGAACGCGATGCGACTCCCGTCCGCCGAGGCGACCGGGTGACGGATCTGCCTCCCGGTCACCGCCGACGACGTATCGACCTGGTAGGTGAACTTCACCTCGGGGCCGACGTCCAGCTCGACGTCCGCCTCGAACGGGATGTTCACCGCGTCGCCACCGTCCAGCGGCACGCGCCAGATCTTCCCGCCGTAGGAGACGACCACCGCCCGCGAGTCCGGTGTGAAGCTGTACCCCGGTAACACGTCGAGCGGCGCACGCGACTCCATGTCGTCGCGCTGGACCGGGTACGCCAACCATTCCTCGTCGCCCGTGGCCAGGTTGCGCTTCCGCAAGCCCGTCTCGGTGTTCTCACGCGTTCCGTAGACCAGCCACTGGCCGTCGGGCGAGACGGCGGGCCGGAAGCCCGATCCGTACCGGCCCGTGAAGCGGGTTGAGCTGCCGGTTTCGCGGTCGTACCGATAGAGCTGGTACTGCGGGAAGATGGCGTTGTATTGCCAGTCGCCGGATCGACCGGCGTACCAGATGTACCGGCCCTCGGGACTCACAGCCGCCCCCACTGTCTTGAACGATGCGGGCGTACGGATCACCGGCACCGGACTCCGCCGGTTCACGTGGTACATCTGCAGCTTCGCCGCGCCGCCCAAACCGGACGCCCGGCTCACCACGATGTGCTCGCCGTCCGGCATCCACTCCGGTGACAGGTACAGGTTGCCATTGCCCTGTGTGATCTGCGTGGTGTCGGTGAAGTCGAGACGTAGGGTCCAGACGTTTTCACCGCCACTCCGGTCTGAGACGAACACGATTGTCTCGCCATCCGGGCTGAACCGGGGCTGCGCGTCGAACGCCATGCCTTTGGTGATCCGGGTCGCCGCCCCGCCTTCGACGGGCAACGTGTACAATTCGCCCAGCAGATCGAACACGATCGTCCGCCCGTCAGGGCTCACATCGAGCGACATCCACGTAGCCTCTGTGGCGGTGAACTCTGCCTTTCGTTCCGCCTTGAGCGGAAGTGGCGGCGTGCGCTGGTTGCCACTCGGTCCTTGCGCTGAGACAGCGGGAGCGGCCAGGATCGTGAATGCGAGTGCCGCCAGGGCGGGACGGATGGATACTGTCAATGTCGAAGTCATCGGGAACCTCCTCGGATACCCGCCTGCACACTCGGGCCAACGTGGCGCCACGGTTCGTCTGCGGCCGTCAGCTGCCTCGGCCACACCTCGTCGAGCGTGTCGCCGCCGTACAGTCGACCGTTCTTCATCACGTAACGAATGGTGTTGGTGTTGCGGATGTCGTCGAGCGGGTTGGCGTCGAGCACAATCAAGTCCGCCAGTTTGCCGGATTCGATCGATCCCAAATCCCGCCCGAGCCCGATCGCTTCGGCCCCGAACACGGTGGCCGTGCGGAGTGCATCGTGATTGCTCATGCCGCCGCTCTGCATCGCCCACAGCTCCCAATGGTAGCCCAGGCCTTGCAGTTGGCCGTGGCTGCCCACGCCCGCGCGCCCGCCACCCTCAACGAGATCCTTGATCCACGCCGAGTGCCGCTTGAACACGTACTCCTCGTCCATGAACCAGCCACCCGGTCCCGGACCGGGATTGCGGCGCCGGATCTTGGCGTCGAGTTCCGCCTTGGGCGTGAAGTGTGCGAGCTTCTCATCACCCACCACGTCCTCGTTCGTGTAGAAATAGTTCTCGGCCCAGGGGCCACCGTACGTCACCAACAACGTGGGTGAGTTGGTCGTCTGTGATGTCTTGAAGAGCTCGACGACATCGTCGTATGCCGGGATGATCGGCATGGTGTGCTCGATGCCGGGATACCCGTCCATGGCGTGGGTCATGTTGAGTCGGTAGTCGAGCCCGCCTTCTGTCGTCGGCATCAGCTCCAGCTCGCGAGACGCCATGATGAGGAGCTGTCGCTGTCGGCGGTTGCCTGACATGTACATCTTGAATGTCTTCGTGTCGTAGTAATCGCTGTAGCGGCGCAACACGTTGCGGGCATGATCGAGATCCCGGATCCCTTCTGTCCAGAACACGCCAGGGCCGGTGGAGTACACGCGCGGCCCTGGGAAGTGTCCGGCATCCACCCGGTCGGCGTACATCAGCACGTCGGTGGTCGCCGTCTGCGGATCCCTTGTGGTCGTGACACCATATGCCAAATTCGCCAGGTAAATCCACGGCCTCGTCCAATGCATCCCCCAGAGGTTCCACATATGGGCGTGAGTGTCTACGAACCCCGGCACGATCGTCGTTCCGCTCACGTCGATCACTTGCGCGCCGCCCGGCGCCGAACCGCTGGGGCCGACACTCGCGATGCGGTTGTTCTCGATCACGACGTCGGCGTTGTCGATCACTTCGCTGTCACGCATCGTCACGACGCGCGCCCCACGGAGCACGACCGTGCCCTGCGGGATGTCACGCGTTGCCTGGATGGTGACGCGTTGTTCTTCCGGCCGGTACGCCGCCCGCTGCATGGCGGCCGAATCGGCGCCGGCCTGGCGCAGGCTGTCTTCCACCGCCTCCGCCCGATCGAGCCGATACGTGACGAGGGCGTTGCCGATCGACCAATGCACCGTTCGGCCGTCCCCTCCCCACGCCGGAAACTCCCCGCCGATATCACTGAGTTTGCGTACCGGCATGGCAGCGCTGTCGGGTTTGGTAACCAGCACCGACGGAACCGGTCCTCCGGTCCTGGGCACCATCACGACGTAGATGTCGTTTCGCACCTGCGCCAGCGCGAGATCACCCTGTGGCGCCATCATCACGAGACCGGCAGAGGACTGGGGCGCGGCTTCGCGGTTCCCTTCCTTGCTGAAGTCGCGCGGCATGAGGATGTCAGTGGTATCGGAGACCTCCCACCCACCCACGACCAGCGGTAGCCGCCACGTGACGCGGAGATGGCGTTTGAGGTCGGTGTTATCCCACCGTGTCGAGACCAGCGCCACGGTGGCGGGCGTGGTGCCCACCGCCGGAGCAGAACCGTAGGAGTAGATGCGGTCGGGGTCGCTGGTGAAGTGCGGCTTGGCGCGACCGCGCGTGGGGCCGATGACCGTCACGGCGCCGCCGTTCGACGGCACCCAAACAAACTCCGCCCCCAGCCCGTCGAACACGAAGGGATCAATGGCCTCGCGCAGGTTCCGCTCGTCGGAGCGGATCGCCACGATACGGTTCCCATCCGGCGCCCACGCCGTTTGCTGATAGAACGCCGAAACCTGGGTCAGCCGGCGTAGCGAGCCACCGCTGGCCCGCACGCGCATGATATGACCCTGGCTGTCGTCCCAGGTCGTGAAGGCGATGGAGGCACCGTCAGGCGACCAGGTGGGATAGTACTCGCCCACTTCCTGATCGGTGAGCCGCTGCGGCGTGCCGTCCGGCAGATCCATCACGTAGAGCCGGTCGAGGGCGGTGAACGCCAGCCTGCTCCCGTCGGGCGACGGCACCGGGTCACGGATCTGCTTCACCGTGAACGTCGGCGTGTCCTCGATGGGATACTGGAAGTTCACGTCCGGCCCCACCGCCACCTCGGCACTCACGGTGAATGGGATCTCCGTGGGATCGGAGCCGTCGACCGGTACCCGCCAGATTCCGCCCCCGTACGAGATCACCACCGCACGTGAGTCCGGAGTAAAGGAATAGCCCGGAAGCACGTCCATGTTCGCGATGGACTCCTGCTCATCCCGTTGGATCGGGTACGCGAGCCAGCGTTCCTCGCCGGTTGCCAACTCCCGCAGCACCAAGCCCGTCTCGGCGTCGTGCCGCGTCCCGTACGTGATCCACCCCCCGTCGGGGGACAGTGCCGGGCGGAAGGCCGAGCCGTACCGCGAGCTCATCGTGGTGCGGGTGCCCGCGTCGCGATCGTACACCCCGAGCTGATACTGCGGAAGGACGGCGTTGTACTGCCACGGGCCAGACCGCTGCCCGTACCACACGTATCGGTCATCCGGGCCGAACGCCGCGCTCATCAGCCGCAACCCACCGGGGGCGGCCGTCAGCTGCAGCCCCGTGCCACCATCGCGGTGGTACAGCCATAGCTTCTCGAGCCCTCCCTGGAGCGTGCTCCGTGACACCACTATGTACCGCCCGTCGGGGGTCCACTCGGGAGAGAGGAATGCGTTGATGTACCCCCGGTCCTTGGTGAGCGGCCGGGGATCGCTCCCGTCCGCGGCGACGATCCACACGTTGTCGTCACCACTTCGGTCGGAGACGAACACAATGTGCCCGCCGTCGGGACTGTACCGCGGCTGCATATCATGCGCGAGCCCCTGGCTGAGCCGGGTGGCCGCCCCTCCCGCAATGGGGATGGTGTAGAGATCGCCCAGCAGGTCGAACACGATGGATTGCCCGTCGGGACTCACATCCAGGGAAATCCAGGTGCCCTCGGACGTCGTGAAACGGGCCCAACGAGCGGGTTGAAGCGGGAGCCCGTCGTTGTCCGACCCCTCACCCTGGGCCCGTAGGTCCTGAGTGGGAAGGAACATGACGAGCAGGGCGAATGCGGCGAGCAGGGTGCCGCGGGATCGGGACGGGCACATAGGTTGGCTCCGAAACAAGTTGAAACAGTACACGGGAAAAGTTCCGACGTGCAGATCTGATATTAGGATTAGGAAGGTATCCCACTGCCCCTACGACCGTAATGCGAGAAGGTTCCGTATCTCTCCTTGTTCGATCGGGTTCCGGCCCACACCTTCCCACCACGAATCAAAGCCGACACAGGAGAGCATTCCATCAACCCCCTGCAGGCCCTCACCAAGCTGAAGCACGTGGAGGGGAATACGTTCAGGCGGATCCGGGACGACAAGTCCCTCGCCGAGGAGATCACCTTCGAGCTCGGCCCCGACGGTGAAGTGCTCCGGATGAAACAGCACAGCAATTACTCCAACCGAATCCGCTAGCCGCCCCGGGCCCACCCTCCATAGCCCACACAGCATATTGACAATATCGCGTACACGCTATATTATTATGGCGTCTACGCTATAATCGTAGGCAGCGAAAAAGGCCAGCCGACACCCCGCCAAGAGCGACCGACTGGCCTCCCTGTCACCCCGGAGGGCCGCTGCCTCGCTTGCGGCCCTCCGGGAAAACCGGAGTCTACGATGTTGGGAATTCAGTCGTGGGACAGTCCCACCAACCGCCGCGCCACCATAGCTCTGCTGGACGGGGCCCGCCCCGACGTGTTCAAGTTCCTCGCCAACACCGGCGACCTCCCCAACGCTTGCCGCTACCTCTCGAGCGGCGGCCTCGTCCCGGCCACCACCGTGTTTCCATCCGCGAGCGGCGTGGCCTACCTGCCATTTCTCACCGGCTCATACCCGGGGACGTGCAATATTCCTGGCATCCGGTGGTTGGACACAGTGCACTATACCGGACGGTGGATCCGCGACCGCGCCCACGTGCGGAACTACTGTGGGGTCCAGGGCAGCTACTTCAACGAAGACGTGGCGGCAGACGTGGCGAGTCTGTTCGACGCCGAGTCGGACAGCGTCGCCCTCTGCACGCCGTTCACACGGGGACTCAACCCCAAGGGCGTTCGCACCACTCTCCCCCGCCTGATGCTCGGGGGGATGGCACATTACACCAAGAACTACCAGGCCGTCGACGCCGCGGTGGCCAGGGACTTCGTCGCCGTCGCCGGCGAGGGCCGGCGCCTCGTGTTTGCCATATTCCCCGCCATCGACGGGTTGACACACTCCTACGACCCCTGGCACCCCCGGGTGTTGGATCTCTACCGCCAGTTCGATCGGGCACTGGGCCGATATGTCGCGGCCGGTGGGCTCAACGGCGATCACCTCTTGGCGGTCGTGTCGGACCATGGGGCCAGTCGCATCGACCACCACGTCTGCGTGAGCAAGGCCCTGGAAGCGGTGGGTCTCCGCGTGTTACGGCATCCAAAGCTGTGGCGGCGTGATCCCCATGTCGCCGTCATGGTCTCCGGCAACGGTGCGGCCCACGTGTACCTGGCTCCTGGACACTCCCGCAGCCACCGGTGGTCCATCGCGGACGTCGAAGAGGGTAAGGTCGAAGACCTGCCTCGCTGGCTGGTCTCCCACATAGCCGATCTGGACGGCGTCGCGTTCGTCGCCGGCACAGACGGCGACGACGTCATCCTCGTGTCCAGCGCAGGTCGAGCCCGACTCCACACGCTGGAGAGCGGGGCCGTCGCCTACATCCCGGTCACCGCCGACGTGCTGCGCATCGGCTGCATGGCCGCAGTGCACGGCCCCAGGGAATGGCTGCGTCGCACGTACAACGGCCCCTACCCCGACGGGCCCGTCCAGCTCACACAGATCTTCAACTCGGCGCGAAGCGGCGACTTGGTGGTGGTGGCCGGTCCCCACGCCGACTTGAGAGCGGAGTGGGAGATTCCGGAGCACCGCTCTGGACACGGCAGTCTCGTCGCCGACCACATGCGCTGTCTCATGGCGCTCAACAAGCCGATGGCGGGACCGATGCGCACCGTCGATCTCTTTCCCCTCGTCCTGGAACACCTGGGACACCCTGTACCCGCCGGTATCGACGGCGTGCTCGAGGAGGAGGGACGACGTGTCGCTCGACACGCCGGGCCCGCTTAAGCGCCGCTACGGCAACCTGGTGTGGGACGGGGTTATCCGCGGATCCGGGGCCGCGGCGGCGCTGGCCATTCCTCTGATGTTTCTGCGCCCGGCAGTGGGGCCCCTCGTCGCATTCATGCTGGTCACGATTTGGGTCAACGGCCCCTTGGCGCCGTTCTTCCCGGCCACCTACGAGCCGGTTCTCATGATGTACGGGAGACTGTACATGCCGATTGTGGTGGGACTGCTGGGGATCTCGGCCATCATCTACGTCGAATTTCTCAATTACCAGCTCTACAGTCGGATCCTCCATGCCGGCGCGCTCACCGGGGTGCGCGAGTCACGGGTGGTTCGGCGTCTGACCTCCCTGTTCGAGCGGGCGCCTTTCTTCACGGTGTGGCTGTGCAGCTGGTCGCCACTCCCTTACTGGTCCGTGCGGTTTCTCTCTCCCCTCACCCACTTTCCAGTCCGGCGGCATCTCTTCGCCACTTTTTTGGGTCGATTTCCCAGACTGTGGTTCTTCGCCGCGTTGGGCGTGTGGTGGGGCGTGGACCTCAAAATCCTTGCCGGCGTGGCCGGAGGATCGATCCTCGTGGCGGTGGTGGTGTGGGGCGTGCGCAGAGGCCCATCCGCCGCCGGAGGGCCCCTGCACCCATCGGTGTGACCGCCTACCGCTCGTCCCCGTTCCCCATCAAGAAGCGGTCAAAGAAATCGTCCGCCGCGTTGAACGATTTCAGGAACCGATCATAGATCAGGAAACTATGCACGTCGTCCGGGAACACGATCAACTCGTGGTACACGTCGTGTGCCCTGAGGAGCTGCACGAGGCCGACGGTTTGCGAGAACGCGACGTTGCGGTCGTCATCGCCGTGGATCAGCAGCACCGGCGAAGTCCACTTGTCGATGGCGGCAATGGACGATGACTGATACGACACGCTATCCGGATGGATGGTATTGCCCCAGAGGTGAATGCCCGCCATATCCACCCCCGCGGCGAACACGTCGGAATTTCGGGCGAGTCCCTGGGCCGTCAGGATGCCTCCGTATGAGAGCCCCCAGAGTCCGACTCGTTCCGGGTCGACGTCGGGTCGGGACTGGAGGTATTTTCCCGCTGCAAGAATGTCCTGGTATTCCGTATTGCCCTCCCTACCCCTTCCGGGGGCGTTGCGAAACTCCTTTCCGTACCCGATGCCGCTCCGGTAATTCACCGAGACGACGACGTAACCCTTGTTCGCGAAGTACTGGTTGAGGGCGTACGCCATGTGATAGAAACGCATGTAGTGGTAGCCGAGGAGCATCTGCCGCCGCGACCCGCCGTGAATGAAGATGACGGCCGGCCGGCGTTCTCCCCTCCGGAGATCACGGGGCAGGAAGAGCTGGTTCCAGAACTGCACGCTGTCTTCCGCCGTCAGCGTGACATTTTCGGGAACGACCTGGTCATCGCGGGGAAAGCCCGCCGGCAACTCTGGAGCGATGATGCGCGGTGAACCGCCGTCCGACGGTATCAGTGCCACGGATTGGGGCTGTGTCGCTCCAGCGCTCAGGAGGGCAACTTGGTCACCCGACGCGAGCGCCGCCGGATAGGTCTCGATGTCGTCGCCTCTGGTGAGCTGCACGGGCCGGCCGCCACCCGTGGGGACCCTCCAGATGTGCCGCCGGTGGATGTCTCCCACGTTCGTGCTGTAGTAGAGGAACTCTCCGTCTGCCGACAGGCCGATATGCTCGGCGATGCCCTCGCCGGTCGTCAACTCGATGGGATTCCCGTCGTGTCCCGACGCGGAAACGGAAAAGTAGTGGCGCCAGTTTCCGGGCTCCGCCATGAACAGAAGGTGGTCTCCCGCCCACGAGAGATTCCGGATCTGGGCGAACGCGGAATCACCCGGCTCGGTGTGCCAGATCTCGCGCCCCTCGCCGGTTTCGGCATCCGCCACCCAGATCGAGAGATTGTAGCCGCCGGCGAATGTCGACTCCACCAGCCCGGGTCTCAACTCGTCCTCGGCACGGCGGCCTCCCTGCCGCCCGCCACCGAACGGATTGCCGCGACGTCCCCCGAACGCGAGGCCCGGTCGACGAATGAAGGCGATCTGCTTTCCGTCGGGCGACCACACCGGAGCAGCGTCGAGGTCCACACCCGGCACCATATATGTGACGCCCGCGTCTTTCACCTCGTACAAGCCGATGTAGCTGTGGTCGTTGCGATCGCTGACGAACGCTATCTTCCGGCTGTCGGGTGACCAAACGGGGTTACCGCTGCCACCGTACACCCTGAACAGCGGCGCTGCGCCGTCCCACGTGCCGCCGCTCAATTGGGCCCGGTAGATGTGATCCCCCCTCACGTGGAGCACCCAACGGCCATCCGGGGACAGCACCGGATTTCCCCCTTCCACGACTCTGTGGGGCGTGCCTCCGTCGGTGCTCACCGTCCATATCGCGCGCTCGGCACCCGAGGGGTCGCTCGAAGGGTTGGCGATCCACCCTTCACGATTGGGTGCATGCCCTCTCACGTACACCAGCGTCGAACCGTCATCCGAGATGCTGAGGTCCGTGAGATCGTTGCCGTCGTCGTGTGAATGGAACGTGAGTTGCACCGGTTCGAAATCCGGCGCCGCCGCCGTGTAGATGTTGCGCAGTCCCCGTTCATATTCGATCCACGCAATCCGGTCGGCCTGTTTCGCCGCCACGAGTCCAAAGGGGTACCCCGGACTCAGTACCTGTTCGATGGTGAACCTGCCCTGTGCGGTCAGGCCAAGGGGTGCACAGAGTAGTGCAACGACAGACGACAGGAGTACAAACGGCTGGAGATTGGTGGGGCGCATCATTACCCCCTCGCGACTGGAGAAAACGAGCAGGAGGACTTCGAGTAAGACTGCACCGAAGATCATGCCCTGGCAATCAGCTTTTCTTCACGCAGGCACACGGGAATTTGCCCATATTCCCCTAGCGCTCTGTGCCTGTCGCGGACGCGCCTTCGGCCACCATCCAACCAGACACCCAAAGGGATCCCATGTCACCCAAGCGACTCCATCCTGGCGCGTTCACGCTGATGGCTCTGCTTGCCGGCTGTGCCGGGCAGACTCCGTTGACGTTCGGTGTTTCCTTCGGCGAGTCCCAGAGCGCCGAGCACCTCGACGGACGGGTGCTTCTCATTCTGGGCACCGACGAGGGCTCCGAGCCCCGGTTCCAGGTCAATTCGGGTCCCAATGCCGCGCAGGTGTTCGGTATCGACGTCAACGGGCTGGCGCCGGGAGAGCCGGCCGTGATCGGCACAGGCGTGTTTGGCTTTCCTTTAGAGAGCCTCGCCGACGTGCCCCCTGGCGAGTACTGGGTGCAGGCCGTGCTCCACAGGTACGAGACCTTCCATCTCACCGACGGGAATACCGTGAAGCTCCCAATGGATCGCGGCGAGGGACAGCAGTGGAACCGGGCTCCCGGAAACCTCTACAGCACGCCGCGTTGGATTCGCGTCGCACCCACGTCCGCACGCCGCATCACCATTGAACTGGATCAGGAGGTCCCCCCCATTCCCGAACCCGAAGACACCGAGTACATCAAGCACGTCAAGATCCAGAGCGACTTACTCACCGAGTTCTGGGGGAGACCGATGCATCTCGGCGCACACGTGCTGCTCCCCGAAGGATTCGACGAGCACCCCGAGGCCCAGTATCCCCTCGTGGTGTTTCACGGACACTTCCCGGCCGACTTCGGCGGGTTCAGAACCGAGCTCCCGGATCCCGACCTCGAGCCGGACTACAGCGCCCGATTCGACGTCCGTGGATACAACCGGATTCAGCAGCAGGAGGCGTACGATTTCTACCAGCGGTGGACAGGGCCCGATTTCCCCAGGATGCTCATAATTCAAGTGCAGCACGCCAATCCCTACTACGACGACTCATACGCAGTCAACTCAGCGAGCATTGGGCCCTACGGCGATGCCATCACCCACGAATTGATTCCCTACATCGAGGAACAGTTCCGTGGCATCGGCGCCGGTTGGTCGCGGTTCCTCTACGGCGGCTCGACAGGAGGATGGGAAGCGTTGGCGGTGCAGGTGATGTACCCCGACGAGTACAACGGCACGTTCGCCGCGTGCCCCGACCCCATCGACTTCCGGGCTTACACCCTCGTCAACATCTACGAGGACGAGAACGCGTACTCGTTCGGTGGGCCGTTCAAGAAGACCGAGCGACCGGGGCGCCGGAACTGGCTGGGTGTGGTGGACCGCACCATCCGGGACGACAACCACGTCGAACTGGCGCTCGCCACCAAGGGACGGTCCGGACAGCAGTGGGACATCTGGCAGGCGGTGTATTCCCCCATGGGTGACGACGGCTATCCTAAACCGATCTGGGATAAGTACACCGGACAGATCGACCATGAGGTTGCCGAGTACTGGAAGGAGAATTACGACCTCCGCTACATCATGGAGCGGGACTGGGACACGTTGGGACCCAAGTTGGAAGGTAAGGTCCGCATTTACGTGGGTGACATGGACAACTACTACCTGAATAACGCGGTGTACCTCACCGAGGAGTTTCTCGACAGCACCACCAATCCGCACTACAACGGCGAGGTGGACTACGGAGACCGCGCCGAACACTGTTGGAACGGAGACCAGAACAACCCCAACCACATCTCCCGGCTGCGGTACAACACGATGTACGTACCCAAGATCCTGCAGCGCATTCGAGAGAGTGCACCGCAGGGTGCGGACGTGACGAGCTGGAGGTACTAGGCAGCGAGGCGCTCAGACCCGGTTATAATTCGCACCGGTCACCACTCAGCGGGAGCACCCCCCTGCGCCGTTCGCAAAAGTTCATCTTCTTCTTCTGGGCGCCGCTGGCCGGCGCCTGGCTAATGATGGCGTTCGAGGGCCCCTTCCTCGCCGCCATCATCGCCCGCCTGCCGAACCCGCTGTACAATTTGGCCGCCCACGGCGTGGCGGTGGCGTTCGCCATCCTGGTGGAGGCGCCCGTCATCATGATCATGACGGCGTCCACGGCTTTGGTGACGGACGCGGCCAGCTTCCGCAAGCTGCGGAACTACACCTATGCGCTGAATGCGTTGATAACGGCCGTGATGCTGGTGGTGCTCATCCCGTCCGTGTTCCGCGGGTTCTTCCAGGGACTCATTGGGCTGCCCAACGACGTGGCCCGCCTCACCTACGGCGCCCTCGCGCTGCTGCTCCCCTGGCCGGGGGCCATCGGATACAGGCGGTTCTTCCAAGGCCTGCTCATCAAGGCGGGACTCACTCGGCTGGTGGCCTACGGCACCGTTGTGCGACTGGGGGTGATGACGACCACAGCCATCGTGCTCTTCGGGGTGTTCTCCGTGGAGGGAGCCTACGTGGGCGCCGCGGCCCTCTCGGCCGGCGTGTGCTTCGAGGCCGTCGCCAGTCGCTTGATGGTTCGACGGACCGTGCGCGATCTCCTGGAGACCAACGGCGGAGATACGTCCCCGGCCGAGCCTCTCGATTACCGACGCATCACCCACTTTTACTATCCCCTCGCCCTCACGTCGATCATCGGACTGGCCGTGCATCCGATGCTCACGTTCTTCATGGGACGGGCCCGGTTTCCTGTGGAGTCCCTCGCCGTGTTCCCTGTGGTGCACGCCCTCTCTTTCGTGTTCCGGGCGCTGGGGTTGAGTTACCAAGAGGTGGTGATAGCCCTTATGGGCAAGGATTTCGAGCACTACGACGAGCTGAGACGTTTTGCCATGGCACTCGGCATCGCGACGTCAGGAGCGATGGCCTTGATCGCTTTCACGCCCCTCGCCGACGTGTGGTTCCAAACCATCTCCGGGTTGAGTCCCGAGCTGGCGTCGTTTGCCATCATCCCGGCTCGCATCCTGGCGCCGTTCCCCGCCCTCTCCGTGCTGTTGTCGTTCCAACGGGGCCTCCTGGTGCAAGGGCGTTACACGGGTCCCATCACCGGCGCGACGATCATAGAGGTGGCCGGCATCGCGGTCGCCTTCGTGGCGTTCAGCAACGGCTTGCACCTGGTTGGTGTCACCGCAGCGATGATCGCCTTCGTCATCGGCCGCGGCGCCAGCAACGCGTACCTCGTGCCGGCGAGTTTGCGGGTGTTGCGAGCGGCAAAGACGCCCGGTTAGGACCTCTCGATCCAGGTCGCTAGGGCAACGGCTCGCCGCTCGCCGTCGGCGGTGAACAGCGCGGTGCCCACGTGGTGCTTGCGTCTCGAGCCGCCGACTCTCCAACCCACCAACACATACCGTTCACCCACCTCCACGGGGCCTTCGATCTGTGTCACCATTCGTCCCAACACTATCGGCCTCGGGTCCTTGCCTTCCAGAGCGGCAAAGGCTCCGGGACAGTCGAGGGCGGCGTGAACGAACGGCGACTGCACGCGGCCATCCCCATTCGCCAGGGACGCATCCGGTACCCACGGGGCGGCCACGAGGCCGGTTCCATCTACAGGACCGGGAAAGATTCGGAGGCCGTCTCCCTCATGGCGCCCCGGCCCACACACAAAGCACGAAGGAAAGGGATGGCGATCCTGGGGCAGCCGAAAACGGGTGGCGTGCACGGCCTCCTGATAGGACGGCGCCGGCGGCACCTCCATCTCGAACGGCTTCGCCTCGGCCGTCGCCACGAGATTGTCACCGTCGCACAGGAGCACCACATCCTCGAACCACTCAAGGTCGAGTGGCCGCCCCAAGGGAATCGGCCGGCTCAGCGTGATCTCCGCCGGGCCGTCAAAGTGCCGGGCAATGACCCCACCCAGGTATCCGCCGTTGCCGCTGTCGGGCGGTCCCCGAAACCGAGAATCGATGACGATCTGCTGTTCCATGTGGGCTCTCCCCTGGCAGGCGGGGCTTCGATCATCCCTGCGCGTCGTCCTACTAGGGAAGGCGCCAAATGGGGGTTCCGCGGCTCACCGCCAGCCACGCGGGGCCCCGGACCACGTCCGGAACCCCGAGTCCCCAGCACCTATGCCACTTCAGTTCAGCTCGATGCTCACGTGGAGGCCCACCACAACGTCGTGGAGATCTCTCATGAACTCGTCCAGCGGCAGCCCGGCCACCCCTAGCTGGTGGAGGGTGCGCTCGCCGAGATTCCCCTCCTCCTCCGACAGAATCATGACCCCGGTGAAGCCGCCGATCACGCTGCCCCGCTCACCCTCGTATCCGATTTGTGCGGTGTAGTCGAGCAGGAACTCGGTGTCGGTGTCACCCCCGGTACTCGCCCACAGGGTCGGTCCGACCCGCAGCTTGGTGACGACCCCCTGCCGGCTCCTCCAGCGTGCATTGACCATCGCGGAGATCGGCACGACGTCCTCCCAGAAGGCCCCCCACCGGCCGATGTCCGCGAACGCCCCCGCGAGCTGCACCGAGTTTTCGCCGGAGACGAGCGGCAGGCGAATCCCGAACTCGCCGGAGACCGGAGAATCCTCTCCCCGGGCTTCGATGCCGATGTACGGGTTTCCGATCGAGCTCTCGGTGTCAGTGGAGCCGTCCATTCCGTAGTGGGCAAACGGCACGTCGGCGATCAGTACCACCTTGGGACTCAGTGCATAGCGCAACGACAAGAACAACGCCTGCGTCGCGAACGTGGTGTTGACGTCTCCCTCGAAGTTCGGTTTGAGGATTTCCAGTGCGAGAGGCTTTTCGCTGCGGCCGTCGAGCCACTGGGACGACTGTCCGGACACCGGAACAGCATGAAGGGTGAGGGCAATGCCGATGGCAACTGTCGGGAACAGCCGTGAGGATTTTGAGTACATGGCTCACCTCTGTTCAAAGGGATCTGCCGGTGCTGTCCTGCCTCAACTCATATGGCGGTACCTATCGTGAAAATAGCGTACATGCTATAATATATAGCGTAGGCGCCATATGCAACCCCCCGAGTTGCCGGCGGGCGATGGCGGGTCACC
>JBDHAF010000055.1:0-26920 GCA_039588255.1 Gemmatimonadota bacterium
GTCGCATCGGCAGCGCTTTCTTCTTCAGCCGGATGCCCGCCACCTTGAAGAGCCACTTGGCGAATCTGCCTTTCCAGAACGCGAAACGGCGCTCGGCCTTGGCGTCGATCCGCCGTGACCTGAGTGTGGTGCCGACAGACAGCGAGATCGTACCAGCCAATAGGGAACCCGCGAACATCCACATCCCAACATCCGCATTTAGGAACCATCCGGACATTGCCGCGAAGCTCGCCGCCAGCGCACCGCCCGCCACCGTCGCCACTCGGAACGACGTCTTCTCCCCCAACGAAGGCTCCGCCACACCGTGGCTGTAGGCCAATTCCTCACGCCGGCGCTCCACTTCGGTCCGCAGCGCGGCTAGCAGATCTGCTCGAGTGTGCCCGGAGGCGAGCAGCCGCCGGATGCGTTGTGTCGCGAGTCCTAAAGGCGGTCCGAGGATCATCGAACCGAAGATCGCGACAAAGAGCATAAGGACGCTCAAGGGTACCTGTTCCTCGAGCCCAATGAACAGCCCCGGCAGGGCCATCGAGATCGAGAACACGAAGTACGCGACGCCGTCACCGGGCAAATCGATGGGATCGTTGAGGAAATTCCGTACGGGGACCGGCACATCCCGCCGCTCACTCATAGCCGCATCGACGGCCTCCGAGAACGCCGACGCGGTCTCGAACCGGGCATCTGGGTCCTTCGCCAGACACCGATCGATGCAACGCGCCACCCGGCTGGGTACGTGGGGAGCCACCGTCTTCACCGGCGGCGGTGGCTCTTCCCGGTGTTGCCGCAGGACCTCGGCGGCGCTCACATCGTGAAACGGAAGCGTACCCGACACCGCGTAAAAAGCCACCACGCCCATCGAATAGATGTCGCTCCGCGCATCCACTCCCTGCCCGCTGGCTTGCTCGGGGCTCATGAATTCGGCCGTGCCGATGATCTCACCGACCCCCGTTGCGGCGGCCCCTTCCAGCAATCCGGCGATGCCGAAGTCCGCCACCAACGCGCGACCGCTTCCCTCCTCGAGCAGGATGTTGTCCGGCTTGACGTCTCGGTGCACCACCCCTTGGGAGTGGGCGTACGCCAGCGCCCAGCCGATCTCCTTGAGGATTCTCGCGCCCTCGGAAGGCGGCAACGGTCCCCGGCCCTGGACCCGCTGGCCTAATGTCTCACCGGCCACATATGCCATCACGTAGTAGACGAACTCGCCGACTTCGTCGACGGCGAAGATGGGAACGATATTGGGATGGGAGAGCTTGGCGGCGGTCCGTGCTTCCCGCAGGAACCGCTCCCGAACGTCGGGGTTACCCGCCAGCTCCTGGGGAAGAACCTTCAAGGCCACCGGGCGGTCGAGGCGCACGTCTTGCGCGAGGTACACCACACCCATCCCACCGCGACCCAGCTCGCTCTCGAGGGAGTATTGCCCCGCCAGAGCCTCCTGAAGGGCGAAGAATTGGGGATCCAGCGACGGTTGGATGGAGGACATTGGGTGGCGCTACCCCACTAATCCGGGCTGGTGGCCCCTCTTAGGCATGGAAGGACGGAATGACGGAAAGACCGATAGGTCAGGCCTCCTCCCACCGGATTTCCATCTCGTCCCGACCGGAGAGTCCCTCGCGGAGCAGCTCGACAAGCTGGGAGTCGCCGTGCTCTTCCTCCAGCATGTCCAGGGTGGGGCGATTGATGTGATAATCCCGGTCGTCCAGCGATTCCTCTTCCAGCTGGTCGATCAGGAACTCGAGTTGCTTCCGGCTGATCTCTCCGATGAGATCGCCGCTTTCGTTGTCAAAGAGTTGGATCTCCGTCATGGTCTTCCCCCCGCAGAGCGAACTCCGAACGGCCCGAACGACAGGACTTTGTATGATCCAAATACAATGAGAACGTCCCGGACGCAATAGACATTGTGGGCCACGTTTGGGACTCCTGGGACACCCAGCACACATGAGCACCACGCAACCGCAAGAAGAAAACCCTCTCCTGCACATGACGTTCGCGGTTCCCTTCGACCGGATCCGCGCCGAGCACGTCGTCCCGGCCATCGACCAGCTGCTGGCGGGCACCCGGGAGCGCATCGACAACATCGTGGCCTCTGCAGAAGAGCGGGATTACGAGAACACACTTGGGGCGCTGGAGGAGGCGGGCGAGCACCTCGAGTGGGCCAGCGGCGTGGTCGGACACCTCGAATCCGTGGCCACCTACCCGGACCTGCGAAAGGCACACCAGGAGATCCAGCCCAAGCTCAGCGCGTTTTGGTCCAGCGTGCTCCTGGACGAGGGCCTGTGGAACGCGCTCAAGACGCTTGCAGGCAGTGACGCAGGCAAAGCGCTGACGGGGCCCCGCATACGACATTTGCAGAAGATGCTGGACGAGTTTCGCCGCCAGGGCGCCGAGCTCGACCTGGAAGGCAAAAAGCGGGTGGCCGCCATCAACGTCGAGCTGGCGGAGCTCACGACCAAGTTCTCCCAGAACGTGCTCGACGCGACCAACAGTTACGAGCTCATCCTCGAGGACGAGAAAGATCTGGCGGGGCTACCCGAGTCGGCCGTGGAGTCCGCGCGGGAGAGCGCGGAGACAAAAGGCGTTTCGGGGTGGCGATTCACGCTGCAGGCCCCAAGTCTCATCCCGGTGTTGACGTACCTCGACGACCGGCGGCTGCGCGAAATGGTCTGGCGGGCCTACAACACCAGGGCCACGGGCGGAGAGACGGACAACCGCGCCATCATCGAGGACGTTCTCCGGCTGCGGAAGGAAAAGGCGGCCTTGCTGGACTACGACGATTTCTCGGACCTCGTGCTGGAGGACCGGATGGCCGGGTCGGGTGCCGAGGCGAACAGGTTCTTGGCGGATCTCCGGGCGAAAACCCTGCCCTACTTTCATCGAGAGAACACCGCCCTGGAAGCGTTCTCGTACGACGCCGCGGGCTCACGGAACGGAGCTTTGCAGCCGTGGGACATCGCGTATTACGCCGAAAAGCAACGCGCCGCGCTGTACGAGTTCGACGAGGAGCAGCTCCGTCCCTACTTCCCCGTCGACAGCGTGCTCGACGGGCTCTTCGAGATCGTGAAGCGATTGTACGGTGTGCGGGTCGTGCCTCCGTCGGACCTACCGGTATGGGACGATTCGGTTCTGACGTTCGAGTTGACCGACGCCGACGGGCAACACCTCGCGTCCTTCTACGTCGACCTCCACCCTCGGGAGAACAAGAGGGCCGGGGCGTGGATGGATGGATTGGCATTGGCGGTGCCCCCGGCTCCGCACCTCGGCGTCATCTGCGCCAACGTGAATCCGCCGGTGGGCAAGAAACCGGCGCTCTTGACCCATCTCGAGGTTGAGACCCTGTTCCACGAGTTCGGTCACCTCATGCACTTCTGTCTGAGCCGGGTACCCGTCCGAACTCTCGGCGGGACAAACGTGGCCTGGGATTTCGTGGAGCTACCGTCCCAGATCATGGAAAACTGGTGCTGGGAACGAGAGGCCCTCGACCTTTTTGCGAGGCATTACGAAACCGGCGAGACGATCCCCGACGATCTCTTCCGCAAGATGAAGCGTGCACGCACATACCGCGCCGCAAACGCGCAAATGCGCCAGGTGGGTTTTGCGAGTGTGGACCTGATGCTGCATCGGGAGTACGACCGCGGGAAGAATTCCGATCTCATGTCCTACACACGGGACGCGTTGCAGGAGCACTCTCCGGCACAGCTCCCTGCGGATTACGGCTTCATTGCGAGCTTCGGGCACCTGTTTTCGAGCGCAGTGGGGTATGCGGCGGGATATTATTCATACAAGTGGGCGGAGGTCCTCGACGCCGACGCGTTCACGCGGTTTCGGGAGAATGGTGTCTTCAACGAGGTCATCGGGAAGGAGTTCCGGGACCGGATTCTGGCCCGGGGGGACAGCCAGCCCCCCATGGAGCTCTACAAGGCCTTCATGGGAAGGGAGCCGAGTCTCGACCCGCTATTCGAGCGGCAGGGTCTGACCGGCTCCCCGTGATCTGAAATGGAGCCTACTGGGCCCGCTTGAGCTGGATCGTGCCGTTGACAGCGCTCAGTTTGAGCTTGGGCCCGCCCGACCCCAGCACACCATGCATCTTCTTCCGCTCGATCATGAGCGGGAAATCACTGGACAGCCTCCCGCCCACCGTCGAGGCGCCGATCTCCGCATTGAGCCCATCCGGTACATACACCGCGATACTGCCGTTCACCGTGTTGAACTCGAGGTCGTCGCTCAGCTCGGTGGACCCGATCTCGGCCTTGATCGACCCGTTGACGGTGTTGGCTTCGGCCCGTCCCGAGGTGGAAAGGCTGATGCTGCCGTTCACCGTACTGGCGACGAGGTCGCTCTCCAACGCAGTGGCCTTGACGGAGCCGTTGATGGTGCTGGCCACCAGCCGAACGCCCCGGGGGACCCGCACCTCGAACCGAACCTGCACATCGTTGTTGCGGAGGTTCATCCGTCCCCGGCTCCCCGACTCACACGTGTTTGGAGTGCTGCCCCGGCTGGGGTACACCGCACACAGGGTCACACCTCCGGAGTGCTCAACCGCCTCGATCCGGACCTCCCGGGGGTCGTTACGCTTCCCGATCTTCAAGGCCACCACCTCGACCTGGTCGCCGGCTGCCTTCTCGGCGGTCACCGAGCCGTTAATACCCTTGATCTCGATAGTCTTTCCCGCAGCCAGCACCCGATTCCAGTGGAACTCGTGCTGGCGCTGGTCTGCGGTGCGTGACGCCGCGACGTGCCAGCTGGGCAACCCGATCCGGTCTCCGAACTGCGTCCAGAGCACCACGAGGGCCAGGAATCCACCAACGGCGGTCGGAAGCCTGAAATGCCAGTCTTTCATGGTCAGCGAAATCCTCCAAAGTGGGGGCGAAGCCCCAAGGCGATTTATGCCAGGTCTTACACGTTAGACGCCCGAAAGTCCCAGAGGGTTGAACCCATTCTGGGACCGAATGTTATGGAGGGAAAGAGGCGGGGCGTTGAGCGGTGAAACGGTGGGGCTGACAGGTGAGGGGTAAGGGGTAAGAGGGCCACTTGCCACCACCCCGAGAGGCGGGCGGGGCCCTCTCACATCAAGTTTCTCCCCTCTAGAGCAGCCCGCTCTTGGCCATGTCGCAGAGGCGGGTCATTCGCTCGAAGCCCTCGGCCAGGATCTCCGCCGACAGCTGGGTGGCCGGTCCCTTCAGAGCCCGCTCCATCTCGATGGCGATCTTGGGAAACTCGCGGCGCATCCGGACGGTGGGATCCCGCTGGATCTCACCCAGGATCTTCTTGAGCCGTGCCCGCTCGCCTTCATCTTCCGGACACTGGTGCAGGTATCGGGCGATGTCGAGGCCATCCTGGCAGTGCTGGGTCAGCACGTTGGTGTACGACGGCCGCGGTGTGGCGTTTGCCATGATCTACTCCTTCAAGACCCGGTTCGGGTGTTCTCGCTCGTCTAGATCACCAATCTGCCAGGTCTCATTGCGAATATCTGTAACTCCAACGGCTCTGGCGGTGTGATCTCCGACCCAACCCCGCTGACGCGATGGGTTGCTCCACTGGCGGAGAATAGGGTACATGGTTACTATAGACCTTAGGTCTACAGACTTGCAGTCAATACCACGACTCCAGGCCGAGCAGATGACCCAATGACATCAAACATTGGCCACTCAGAACCTCAGGTCCACCTCCCCCTCAAGCCGGACCTGTTCTACATCCTGTTGGCCTTGGAGGAGGTCGAGCGGCACGGGTACGGCATCATCAAGGAAGTGCAGCGAAGCACCGGAGACCAGATTCGCTTGGAGCCGAGCCCTTTGTACCGTCGTCTCAAGCGCCTGCTGGACTCCGGCATCGTGGAGGAATCCGAGAAGCGCCCTGTCCCCGAGTTGGATGACGAACGGCGCCGCTACTACAGACTCACCCGGTACGGTCGAGCCATCGTTACCGCCGAAGCCCGGAGGCTGGTGACCCTGGCGGGGAGCGAGCGTGTGCGGGCTCTCGCCGGCTCCGATCCGAAGACATGAGATGCCTGATCATCCTGTCGTCCGGGGACCCCGTGAATGCCTTGAGGGTCGATTAGCGATGCCGGATCACGTCGTCGTACGAATTGCCGAGAGCGTCTTGCGTAGGGAATTACTCCAGACCCATCCGCTTTTCCAGATGCTCGCGGACCGCATTGGTGATCGTCCCACGCTCTAGCGCGCCGTCGAGAGCCGTGGTCACCGCTGCTCGGTCCCCGTCGATCCCTCGATCTCGAAGTTCTTGAATCGTCTTCGCCAGGCGCTGGTCGTACTCACCGGCCTTGAACTCACCGTTGACCATTCCCTTGTGGAGCTTCTCGAGCTCCTCGACGAACCGTTCGATACTGATGGGTGACGCCATGTAATCTCCCCTTTGCGGCGGATGCAGGTTTGCTCGTCGGATTGCAGGGTTCTCGATTCCGCGTTATCAGTTACCGCCTACCAGCCACCCTAGACACCTGTATAAAGGAATGACCGATGTCGGGAACCGGTCCAGCCGTCGGCTTCGCGGTCCTTATCGGACTCACCAACGTAATCGCTCTGAAGGGACAAGTCACGGACCCGGTGTACGAGCCCTCTCTGTATCAAGACATGCAGTGGCGCAACATCGGACCGTTCCGCGGAGGTCGCTCGGTGGCGGTGTACGGCGTGACCAGCGATCCCCTCACGTACTACATGGGTACGGTCGGGGGCGGCGTGTGGAAGACCACCGACGCCGGAGTCTCCTGGAATAACATCAGCGACGGAGCCGGATTTGGGACGTCGTCCGTGGGAGCCATCGCGGTCGCCGAGTCGGACCCCAACGTCGTCTATGTCGGCATGGGTGAGCACGCGGTTCGCGGGGTGATGACCTCCCACGGCGACGGCGTATATCGGTCCACCGACGCCGGAAGAACCTGGACACACATGGGGCTCGAAAGGACCCGCGCCATCTCCCGCATCCGGGTGCATCCCCGCGACCCGGACCTGGTCTACGTGGCCGCACAGGGCGCTCCTCACGGCGCTAACCCCGAACGGGGTGTGTACCGGTCCCGGGACGGCGGGACGACGTGGGAGCAGGTGCTCTTCGTCGACGAGAACTCCGGCGCCAGCGAGCTCAGCATGGATCCCACGAACCCGCGGATCCTGTACGCGGCTTTCTGGGACCATCGCCGCTTCCCGTGGGAGGTACGGAGCGGTGGCCCCGGCAGCGGCATCCACAAATCGACCGACGGGGGCGATACGTTTCCCGAGTTGATCGGCAAGACGGCGGTGGCTGTCTCACCGGCAAAGCCCGACCGCGTGTGGGCCTTGATCGAAGCGGATCCGGGTGGAGGACTTTACCGCTCGGACGACGCCGGGAAGACGTGGACGGTGGTCAACGAAGAGTGGACGCCTCGTGCCCGTGCGTGGTACTACATCGAGGTGTACGCCGATCCACAGGACGAAGAGACCGTCTACATCCTCAATGCCCCAGTGCTCCGATCCACCGACGGAGGTCGCACCTTCACGCGGGTGCGCGTGCCCCACGGTGACAATCACGACCTGTGGATCAACCCCACAAACAACGAGATTATGATCAACGCCAACGACGGTGGCGCCAACGTCTCGTTCAACGCGGGAACAACGTGGTCCACGCAGCAAAACCAGCCCACGGCGCAGTTCTACCGCGTTACCACGGACAACCGGTTTCCCTACTGGGTGTATGGGGGTCAACAAGACAACTCCACCGTCGCCATTCTCAGCCGCAACACCTCAGGGCCCGGCATCAGCTGGAAGGACTGGCATTCGGTGGGCGGCTGCGAAAGCGCCCACGTCGCTTTCGACGAGGACGACCCCGCCCTGGTGTACGCCGGCTGTTACATGGGACAGATCAGTGAGTGGAGTGCCGTGACGCAGTCGAGTCACGACGTGATGGCTTATCCCCAGCTTCCGGCCGCGCTGGCGTCCCGAGACATGAAGTATCGTTTCAACTGGAACGCCCCCATTGTCGTGTCACAGCACGATCCGCGCGTGGTGTATCACGCCGGCAACATGCTGTTGCGCTCGCGGGACCGGGGTGTGACGTGGGAGGAGGCGAGTCCGGACCTCACCAGGAACACGGATGCTACACAGGGCCCCGGCGGCGGGCCCATCACCAATGAAGGGGCCGGCGGCGAGATCTATAACACGATCATCTATGTAAAGGAATCACCGCACGACGTTGGCACCATCTGGGTGGGGAGCGACGACGGCCTGGTCCACGTTACGCGTGACGGAGGCACCTCGTGGGACGACGTGACACCGGACGACATCGGTGAAGCCATGATCAACGCCATCGACGTCTCGCCTCACGATCCCGCCACGGCATACATCGCCGTCACGGCGTACAAGTTCAACGACTTCACGCCCCACGTGTACAAGACGGACGACTACGGTCGTGGCTGGAAGCACCTCACGCGAGGCATCGCCGAAGAGGCATTTGTGCGCGTCGTGCGGGAGGACCCGGTGCGCCAGGGTTTGCTCTACGCCGGTACCGAGACCGGCGCGTATGTCTCCTTCGACGACGGTGAGCATTGGCAGTCGCTTCAGCTCAATCTCCCGGTCACCCCGATCACTGATCTCAAAGTCCGAAACGGGGATCTCGTGGCCGCAACGTCCGGACGATCGTTTTGGATTCTGGACGACCTGTCCCCGCTCCGGCAAATCACCGACGAGGTCGCCGACGCGACGGCACATCTCTTCACCCCGCGAAGCGCCTACCGTGTCGGGGGCGGAAGCTCCAGCGCGCCCTCCCTCGGCAGGAATCCACCGGCGGGCGCCACTATCGATTTCTACGTTGCCGAGCAGCCCGACTCGGAAACGACGGTGACCCTCGACATCCTGGGCGGTGACGGCAGCATCGTCCGTAGCTTCTCAACCGACCCCGACGAGGCATCGCAGCAGTCCGGGTTGGATGCGAAGGCTGGTACGAATCGCATCGTGTGGGACCTCCGCCACGCCAGTGCCAAGGCGGTACCCAGTCTCTATGTGTGGGGCACCCTGCAGGGCCGGAAGGTGGTGCCCGGCACCTACCAGGCACGTCTCACCGTCGGCGAGTGGACCGCAACGGAACAGTTAGAGGTACTCAAGGATCCCCGCGTGGACGCGACGCCCGCAGGGTTTCGAGAGCAGGATGCGTTCATCGCCGAGGTCACCGCCGAGCTGACGGAGATTCACGACGCGGTCATCAGCATCCGGGGCGTGCGAGACCAGCTTCGGGCGGTGCTCGACAACGTCACCGATCACTCGGCACACGACACCCTGACGTCCGTGGGGAACCCTTTGATCGAACAGATCGATGAAATGGAAGACGTGTTGGTGCAGAAGCGCACCGTGGACGGACAGACGGTGATCAACTTCCCCAGCAAGCTCAACTTCCACTACATCCGCCTGCGGATGACCGCCGACGGTGCCGAAGGAGCGGTCACGCAGGGCTCGCGGGATCTCCTCGCCGACCTCCGTGCTCAGTGGGTCGAGCACCGGGCGGCGTTGGATATCCTCATGACGTCGGAGATCGATTCCTTCAATCGCCTCGTCAGAGACCAGGGCGTCTCCGCCATCGTGGTGCCCAGCCGGCGGCCGGTGCGGAGGATTTCGCGGAACTGAGAACCCGCCGGCGAAGGGGTAAAAACCCCTTGCCAATTGCGTACAAATTGTATACATACGTATTGTATCCACAGTAGGAGTTCTGTGATGAGCGGGCCAGGCAGAGTGCCAGTCGACGAGCACCTCCCACTTAAACCCTTGATATTCCACATCTTACTGGCGTTGGCAGAGGAAGAGCGCCACGGATATGCCATCATGCGGGAGGTCCGCGAACGGTCGGGAGGCCACATTCGGCTCGAGACCGGCCCACTGTACCGCCATCTCAAGCGCCTCCTGGACGACGGTCTCGTCGAGGAGTCCGACTACCGCCCCGCCCCTGACCGGGACGATCAGCGGCGCCGCTACTATCGGCTCACGACGATGGGTCGAGCCGTCATGGCAGCCGAAGCGGAGCGGATGGCCGAACTGGTGAAGCAGATCCGACAGCTGGGCGACGTGCAGGCGGGCGTATGAGCATCACAGCCTCGATCCGGATCTACCGTGCTCTGCTCCTTGCCTACCCCCGGCCGTATCGGGCCCGATTCGCCGCCGCCATGTGTGAGACCTTCGGTGACGCCCTGGATGCCGCTCGCACGGAAGGGTCGCTGGCGCTGAGTCGGCTCTGGCTGTTTGCCGTGTTGGACTCGCTACGAATCGGTGCGGCGGAGCGTTTTGGCCCCCCCGCCGGCAGGCGTCACAGGCAGGCAGTCCCCCAGCAAGGGCGCAGTCGATGGCGTGCCGGCGATGGGATCGTGAGAACGGCGCTGCAAGACGTGCGCTACGCACTCCGCGGATTTCGCCGAGCGCCTGGTTTCACTATCGTGGCGACACTCACGCTTGCGTTGGGCGTAGGCGCCAATACAGCGATCTTCAGCGTGGTGAACGGCGTGGTGCTCCGTCCCCTTCCCTACAACCAGCCCAGTCAGTTGGTGACGCTGTGGGGCGGATCCTCACGGAGCAAAGACGTGATGGTCACCATCCGGGAAGCCACTTCGCTCGCCGGGGTCACGGGGTACAGCCATGTCCGTCTTGGCCTCATCGGATCCGGAGACGCCGAGGAGATCGCTGGCGCCCGAATCACACCCAACCACTTCTCGGTACTGCGTGTTCCACCGTTCTTGGGCCGGACATTCACCGAGGACGAGGGAGTACCGGATCAGGACGACGTGGTGATCCTGAGTCATGGGTTTTGGCAGCGCCGTTTCGGTTCCGATTCCAGCGTCGTGGGAACCCGAATTCAGCTCGGCGCCAGAGCTAGAACCATTGTCGGCGTCATGCCGCCTAGATACCGTCCGATCGCTCGGGGATGGCAGTTCTGGATTCCCATAACGATCGACCCGTCGGATTTCAGCGACTACGCTGGGACGGCCGGAACGATGCTTCTCGCCCGGCTACAACCAAGCGTGACTCTGGAGGCCGCCCGGGCCGAGGTGCGGACGATCGCCGCACGCCTTGCCGAGAAAGCCCCCGAGGTCTACACCGAAGAGTGGATCAACAGCTCCGCTCCCGTTCCCCTGCGCGATACGATGGTCGGTGAAGTGGAACAAGCGCTGTGGATCCTCCTCGGTGCTGTCGGCTTCGTCCTGCTCATTGCGTGTGCGAATATTGCCAACCTCCTGCTGGTTCGCGGCCGTGCACGCCGCAAGGAGTTCGCGATCCGCACCGCCCTCGGCGCTGCCAGGACGCGCGTGACGCGGCAGCTCTTCACCGAGAGCGCCCTGCTTGGACTCATCGGCGGCTCGGTGGGTCTGGGTGCCGGTGCGTTGAGCGTGCAAGTGCTCGTCGGAGCTTTTCCATCCAGCCTGCCACGCACCGATGCAATCGCCGTCGACGGCTTCGTCTTCGCCTTTGCCTTGGCCGTGACGGTCGTCGCCAGTGTCGTTTTCGGACTCGTGCCGGCGCTCCGATCGACCCAAGGGGACCTGCAGGACTCACTCAAAGATGCCGGTCGAAGTGTACTCGGCACTCGACGGCACCGATTTCAACACGCATTGGTGGCTGCCGAAGTCGGCCTCTCAGTCGTCCTTGTGGTGGGTGCCGGTCTCATGGTCAAGAGTTTTTGGAGGCTCCAGCAGGTCGATCCTGGCTTCAATCCCGCGAACGTCCTGACCATGCGTCTCAGCCCGCCTCCCTCGCGTTACACCGGAGAGGCACAGCTACGTGCATACTTCCGCCAGGTCCACCAAGACTTGATGGCCGTCCCGGGCGTCGAGTCCGTAGGCGCCGCGGCGTTCCTGCCTATGGCTGGCTCCTCCACCGCGACCGTTTACACGGTGGAAAACCGGCCATTGCCGGAAGGCACCCCCAGGCGTTACGCGAACGCCCAGTTCGTCACCCCAGGGTATCTCCGCACAATGGCAATCCCACTCTTGTCAGGGCGTTGGCTGGACGATACCGACCGGGAGGGTTCGCCCATTGTGGGTGTCGTCAACGAAACGATGGCACGCGAGGCGTGGGGTGACGAAGACCCCATCGGCGCAAAGGTCCAAATGTTCGGCCACCTGGACTTCACGGTGATCGGAGTGGTTGGTAACCTGCACCAGCTTGGTCCCGACGTGGACGTGAGACCGGAGGCGTACTTCGCCGCCATGCAATTGACCTGGGCGCCCAATCTCTACCTCACAATCCGCACGACGGAAGACCCCACCAACTCGATCGCCGCCCTCAAGGACGCGGCCTGGAACGTCGATCGAGACGTCCCCATCTCACGGGTGCGCACGATGGAGGATGTGGTGAGCCGGACCGTGGCAGACTCGCGGTTCCTGGCGCTCCTTCTCGGGGCGTTCGGCCTGCTGGCGCTCGTGCTCGGAACCGTTGGGGTATACGGCGTCATGTCCTACGTGGTCGGTCAGCGCACCCACGAGATCGGCATTCGACTGGCCCTCGGAGGCAAAGCCGGGCAGATGCTTCGGGCGTCCATGGTACGTGGCATGATTCCGGTTACGGCGGGCGTTGTGCTCGGACTCCTCGGCGCCATCGCGTCGACGCGACTGCTATCGAATCTCCTCTTTGAGGTGACCACCACGGACTTGACCACGTTCGCTCTCGTCCCGCTCATTCTCGCTTTGGTGGCGGCGGCGGCCACGTACGTACCCGCACGGAGAGCCGCCAACGTTGATCCGATGATTTCGTTGAACGCGGAGTGACGAGGACGGCCCCGCCTCCAAGGATGGTCGGGTGGCTAGGTGACGTAGAGCAGTTCGTATTGTGAAGGGCCAGCGCGCACCGCGTGCGTTGGCCCTTCTGGCGTCGGGGCCCATCCGTGTACATTATCTGCCCCATGATACGCAATCCCATGTTGGTGGTCCTCGGGGCACTTCCCTTCGTCACCGTAGGCCACTCCACAGATGCCCCCGCGACAGGGGCCCTCTCCCAAGACGCCAACGTCCTCCACGCCATCCTTCTGGCCGAAGACGCCCGCGCCGAGTCACCGGATGATTTGGCACCCATATTTCGCGGATTGACCGACGACGACGCCCGAGTCCGACGCATCGCGGTCCGTGCGCTGGGACGGATGGAGCGGCCGGAGCTCGTGCCGCCGATCCTTCCGTTGCTGTCGGACGATGCGCCGTCGGTCCGGGCCGAGGCGGCCAATGCGCTGGGTCAGGCGGTCTTCAACGCCGATGCGGCGGCGGTCAGTGGATCTCTCGTGGCCCGCCTCACGTCCGAGAGCGATCCGGCCGTACGCGGCGCGATCCTGCAAACCCTCGGCCGACTCCCGTACGAGTCGGCGGAAATGATCCGCACGGTGGAGCAGGTGCTGGTTCGGTCTCTGGTCCCCGATGATGTGTCGCTGCCGTCCACGACGCTCGGAGCCGCTCGAGGCATCGAGTCGTTGTTCCGACGCCACGGTACAACGCATGCGCCGTCAGCGGAGTCCGTGCGGCGGCTCGGCCAGGCCGCCCGCCTCGGACGGTCCGGATCATCGCCGTTCGACGAGCACACCGCCACCCGCGTGCGCCGTGTCGCCATGGCGGCGCTGGTTGCCGCCAACCGCACCGACCCCGTCCTCATCCGGGAGAGCCGCGACGATCCGGACCTCGAGGTCCGGCGTCTCGCCGTCATGGCCACGCGCGTACAAGACAGTCTCGACGAGCGAAGCCAAATCATTCTCGGGGCCCTGCGGGATCCGGCCCCCACGGTTCGTTACGAAGCGTTGGGCGCCTACGGACGGTGGCTCCAACCGACCTTCGGGTGTGAACCGGTTCGCAATGCGGCGGTCGACCCCAACGTGCACATCGCGCTCTTGGCCATCGACCTCCTGGGCGATGGGTGTGCGCAAGGCGAGAACCCCATCGGGATGCTTCAAGGACTCATCGCCGAGCTGCCGTCGTCGAGTACCGATACATGGCATCGACCGGCCCACGCGTTGCACGCGTTGGCGCGATTCGCGCCGCGGGCGGCGGCACCGATCGTTGACGACTTCGCCCGTCATCCGGTGTGGCAAGTACGGATGTACGCAGCCCGGGCCGCGCTCGAGTTGACCGACATCGACCAACTCCGACAGCTCGCATTCGACAGCCACCACAACGTTCGCCAGGCGGCCATCGCCGGCCTGCAGCAACTGTCGGTGCCTGACGCTTATTCGGCCTACATCGCCGCCCTTCAGGCTGACGACTACCAACTCGTCCGAACGGCGGCGAACGGCCTCGATGCGGCGGCCGGCGGCGCCAACGCGGTGCCGGCACTCCTGGCTGCGCTGAAGCGCATCACGGCGGAGCGGCGCGAGACATCGCGCGATCCACGGATGGCACTGCTCGGAGCACTCATTCGATTCGGCGTCGCTGTGCCGGAGAGCGAGCTCACACCATACCTAGAGGACTTCGACCCCGCGTTCGCCCGCCGCGTCGCCAGAGCCCTGTCAGGGCAGACCGGGCGGCCCATCACCGCCAACCCCACCCCTCTGCCCCGAGCACCCGTTCCCACGGTGCAGGAGATCGCGAGCCTGGAATCAGTTCGTGCCGTGATGCACATGGCGAGCGGCGCCGCGATGGAGCTGCGTCTGTTCGCATCCGAGGCGCCAACTAATGCGGCGCGCTTCGCGCGGCTGGCCCGGTCGGGATACTTCGCCGGACTCACATTCCACCGGGTCGAGCCGAACTTCGTGATACAAGGCGGGAGTCCGGGCGCCAACGAGTACGCCGGTGACGGACCCTACACGCGCGACGAGTTGACCGCGCGGGCGCATCTCCGCGGCACCGTGGGGTTGTCCACCCGAGGACGGGACACGGGCGACGCCCAGATCTTCATCAACCTCGTGGACAACGTCCGGCTGGATCACAACTACACGATCTTCGCGGAGGTGGTCTCCGGTATGGAGGTTGCCGACGCGCTGCTCGAGGGGGCAGTCATCGAGCGAGTGACCATCATCGATCACTGAACCCACCACAGACAAGAGGAAGAGCCGTGCCGATACGCCACTCCGCCGTAGCAGTCCTTCTTGCGTGCTCCTGTTTGGTGCATTGCAGACCGGCTGGACCGGCCACAGTGTTTGTGGGTGCCCGCCTCATCGACGGGACCGGCGCCGCGCCCGTCGAGGATGCCGTGATGGTCATTCGTTCCGGACGCATCGCAGCGATCGGGCCGGCCGGGTCCATCGACGTCCCGTCGGACGGAGAGCGTATCAATTTGCGCGGCCACACGATCATCCCGGGCCTCATCAACACGCACGGACACGTGGGCGGGACCCTGGGGCTCGAGCAGGGACACTACTCCGAGGAGAACGTCCTGGCGCAACTCGCCCTCAACGCCCGCTATGGGGTGACGACGGTGAACAGCCTCGGAGATGACGGGGAGGCGGGCATACGCATCCGGGACGCCCAAGACGTGCCGACACTCGACCGGGCCAGGTTGTACGTCGCCGGGGCCGTCGTGACGGGAGACACCCCCGCCGTGGTGCGTGAGGTGGTCGACGACAACGCGGCCATGAACGTGGATTTCATCAAGATCCGCATCGACGATAACCTGGGCGCCAATGCGAAAATGATGCCGGAGGTGTACCAGGCTGTCATCGATCGGGCTCACGAGAAAGGACTGCGGGTTGCATCACACCTCTACTACCTCGAGGATGCGAAGGCGCTCCTCCGTGCGGGGACCGATTTCGTGGCGCACAGCGTAAGAGACCAACCGGTGGACGACGAACTGATCGGCCTCCTCGCCGAACGCGATGTTTGTTACAGTCCGACGTTGACCCGGGAGGTGTCGACCTTCGTGTACGAAAGTACTCCGGACTTCTTCGACGACGTGGTCTTCCTGAGAGAGGTGGACCCGGACGTGTTGGACCAGCTCCGGGACCCCGAGCGACAAGAGGGCGTGCGGAACAGCAGCAGTGCCCAAACCTACAAGCAGGCCCTCGAAGTCGCCCTGGGGAATCTCAAACCCCTCGTCGACGGGGGCGCGCAACTCGCGCTCGGCACCGACGCGGGGCCGCCGGCGCGGTTTCAGGGCTACTTCGAGCACATGGAAATGTCGTTGATGGCGCAAGCCGGACTCACGCCCATGCAGATACTCGTTTCGGCCACCGGGGCCGCCGCGCAGTGTCTAGGGCTCGACGACGTTGGCACGCTGGAGCCCGGAAGGTGGGCTGACTTCGTAGTCCTCACCACGGACCCACTCGCCGACATCAACAACACCCGCTCCATCGAGTCGGTGTGGATTGCAGGGAACCAGGTTCCGGGCAGGCACTAGCGGCCCACGTTGCGTTGGCGACTCCCCAAATTATCTCAAGAGTCAGTGTGAGACATCTCGACCATGAAGACCAGCTAAAGGTGTGGAGATATTCATGAAAGCCATTCGTGCCTGCGGGTTCACAATTCTTCTTGCCGGTGGCGTCGGTTCCACCGCCACGGCTCAAATACCCTCACCCGAATCCGTGCTGGGATCACGTGTTGGCGCGGATTTCTTTCTTGCGACCTACGAGGAGTCGATCGACTACTTCCAGCGGCTGGCCGCGGCGAGTGACCGGTTGGAGTTGAGGGAAATCGGTAAAACGTCCGCTGGGCGGCCCTGGTACATCGCGCTGATCTCATCCGCCGAGAATCTCGCGAACCTGGATCGCCATCGTGACATCGCGCGTCGGCTCACCCGTCCCGACGAGCTCACGGACGATGCTGCGCGCGCGTTGGCGGCGGAAGGTCGCGCCATCGTTCACATCGACGGTGGACTACACGCCTCCGAGGTCGCACACGCACAGCATACGATTCAGCTTGCCTACGATCTCGTCACGGGGGATTCCGACCCGGAGATGCAGGCCATTTTGGACAACGTCATTCTCCTGTTGTGGCCGTCGATCAATCCCGACGGCCAGACTATGGTTGCCGAGTGGTACCGCTCGAACCTGGAAACCCCGTACGAGGTGGCATCGATGCCGCGGTTGTACCAGAAATACATCGGCCACGACAACAACCGCGACGGATACATGTTGAGCATGATCGAGTCGCGGGTCGTGACCCGGGTGATTCGGGAGTGGGAGCCGCAGGTAATGTACAATCACCATCAGACTGCACCTTTCCCAGCACGTATTTGGATTCCGCCCTTTGCGGAGCCCATCTCGGAGTTCGTCCACCCGCTCATGTGGCGAACGGTCAATCTCATCGGGATGTCGATGGCTCAGGCTCTGGAAGAGCGTGGACAGAAGGGCGCGATGCACATGGGCACGGGCTTCGACAATTGGTATCCCGGGTTCATGGACCACGCAAACAACTTCCACAACATCGCTGCGTTCCTCACGGAAACGGGCCTGTACCGCTACGCTACACCACACTTCTACACCATCAGCGATTTCCCGACGCGCTCCCGAGATCTCCGCCCCCAATCTCTGTACTCGAGCCCGTGGACCGGCGGCTGGTGGAGGCTTCGCGACGCAGTGGATTACATGTTGACGGCGAGCATCTCCGTCCTCGACATGGCGGCGAAATACAAGACCGACCTGCTGTACAATCGCTACCAGGCAGGTCGTGACGTGGTGGCCTCGTACCGCGAGGGCCCGCCGTACGGCTATTTCGTGCCCCAGGACCAGCGCGACCCCGTGGCCGCGGTGGAGTTGTTGCGGCGCCTGGCCTTCAATGGTATCGACATCTACCAGTTGCAGGGGGACGCGCAATTCGAAGGACGTACCATACCAGCCAACACCTGGGTCATCCCGATGGATCAACCCAACGGCAACTTCGTTCGTCAGCTCCTTGCGGTGCAGGACTATCCCGATCTCCGGGAATTTCCCGAGGGCCCGCCAGACCAGCCGTACGACGTTGCCGGGTGGACCCTTCCCTACCAAATGGACATCCGGGTCATCGAAGCAGCGGCACCGCTCACCGACGTGCTGCGCAGCGCGATGGTGCCGGTGCGTGGAGACCCGACGCCATGGAACACCGACGGTGACGCTGCACGGTTCGATTCCCCGCCGGACGTCGGATTCAACACTCACCCGGTGGCAGCCGGTATCGTTCCGCCCTCCGGCTCCGCCCGCGGAAGCGGTCCCGCTCTCATTGTCGATCCCGCCCAGAACAATTCGTTTAGAGCGCTGAACGCCGCGTGGCGTCAAGGCGGTCGCGTCCACTTCGCCCCAGGCGCTGTAGGCGACTCCGGAGTCGGCGGCACGAGCGGCCGATACGTGATCGGCAACCTGAATCAAGCCACGACGAACCAGCTTGTCACCGACTTTGCCCTTCAGGCCGAACGTGGCCGGATCACCGGTACTCCAGTCGCACGGCCCCGCGCCGGACTGTACCGCCCCTGGAATGCCAGCATGGACGAGGGGTGGACACGCTGGTTGCTGGAGATGTACGAGTTCAATTTTCAGAGCGTGTACAACGCCGATGTCATCGCGGGAGATCTGCGCCAGCGGTTCGACGTGATCATCATCGCGGACATGGGTGCCCGGCAGATTCTGAACGGCTACGCCAAAGGCAGTGTGCCGCCCCGCTACGCCGGCGGGATCGGCAGGGAAGGTGTCAGAGCCATCGACGAGTTCGTGCGCGCCGGCGGGACACTGGTGACCATTAATAACAGCAGCCTCTTCGCCGTCGATGAGCTGTTTCTCCCGGTAAAGAACGTGGTGGGGGAGCTGGAGCGGAGCGAGTTCTCCATGAGCGGATCGATCGTGGAGATGCGCACCGATCCCTCCCACCCGGTGATGACGGGAATGCCGGAGCGCAGCAAGGTGTTCGTTAGTCGGAGTCCCGTCTTCACCGTGACCGATGATTTCGAGGGATCGGTGCTGGCCAAGTACGCCGAGAGCGGCTCGCCGTTGCTCTCCGGCTACCTACTAGGCGAAGAGAAAATGCAGGGGTACGCGGCGGCACTGGATGTGCACCACGGCGATGGGCGGGTGGTGCTGCTTGGGATGCGACCACAGTGGCGGGGTCAGCCGTTCGGCAATTTCCGGATTCTCTTCAATGCGGCGTTCTACTCCGCCGCCGTAGCCGCCTTAACTCCAGAGAACGCCGCCTTCTGGGAGGCGCCGGAAGAAGAAGAGGAAGAGGAAAAAACCGAGAACCAGCAGCAGAGCGGACGGCGCGGGCAATCGCTTTTCTGATGCCGGCTACGCCTCACTCGTAACGCAGCGCCACCATGGGATCGACACGCGAGGCCCGCCGGGCCGGAATGTAGCTCGCCAGCAGCGCCACCACGGTCAATACGATCGCCACGCCGGCATACGTCATCGGGTCGGCGGCAGACACACCGTGCAGAACACCGGCGAGGGGACGCATCGCCAGAGTGCTGAGCACGAGACCCACGACCACCCCGACACCCACCATCGTCATGCCCTCGCGGATGACCATACTCACCACCCGACCCCGGTCCGCCCCCAACGCAACGCGGATCCCCACCTCACGGGTTCGCTGGGCTACGGAATATGCCACGACGCCGTACAGGCCTATTGTGGCGAGCGCCAGTGCGAGAATCCCAAAACCAGCCAGGAGGAACGCCGCCATTCTCGGAGCAAACAAGATGATTCCCAAGTGCTGCTGCATGGTCTTCGCCTCGAACAGCGGAACGCTGCTGTTGAGCGCCTTGACCTCGCGCCGGAACACCTCCGGCATGGCGCTGGGATCACCGCTCGTCGCCGCGATGGCCGAGACGAACAGCAGATTGCCTCCCGCTTGATCGAACGGGACGTACACCATCCGCCTTGGGGCCTCGCCCAACGTTCGGACTTTGATATCCCGGGCCACCCCGACGACCTCGACAATCACCTCTGAGGCCTCCCAACGGAACCGCCGGCCGATGACCTCTTCGGTTCCCCAGATCTGCCTCGCCATCGCGGCGCTCACTATCGCCACATTCGGCGAGGTCTCCGTGTCGCGGGCAGTAAAGGCCCGCCCCCTGAACACAGGGATCCCCATCACGTCAAAGAACTCGGGGGTCACCGCGGTGTAGTCGGTATCCAGCGCGTCTACTCCCGGAGGCAACTCGTAGCCGTCGACCACCACACCTCTCGTCTGCAGGCTTGCCGCCAGGGGCACCCTGTCCGCCAGCGCGACGGCCCTGACGTCGGGGTGGGCCTCCAACCGACGTGCAAGCTGCCGGAGAAACTCCCGCTCTCCTCCCTCGCCGAGTCCGCCCATATTGCCCACCGTCGCGATTGCCGCATTAGTGGTTTCAAAACCCGGATCGACATGCTGGGCGGTGATCAACCCACGCAAGAACAACCCCGCCGCTATCAAGAGAATCAATGAAACTCCGACTTGGCTCACCACTAGGACATTCGTGAGCCCAAACCGACGTCTCGCTCTGCCGAGCGACCGTGTCTCGTCCTTGAGGGTGGACACCACGTCGGGACGTGACGCCCTCAGGGAGGGTACCAACCCAAAGATCACACCCGTCGCAATGGAAAGCACTACCGTGAAGCCCAGAACCGTGCCGTCGAGGGTGAGGTCAACCGCGATGGGAAAGCCAACGGGCGGCTGGAACGAGGTGATGAAATTCGCCGTCCAGTACGCGAGCACCAACCCAACCGCGCCACCGAACACACCGAGCAGTGTGCTCTCCGCCAGCAACTGGGACACGAGACGCCGTCTCGTGGCGCCGAGTGCCAACCGAACGGCCACCTCCCGACTCCGGGACGAGGCCCGTACGAGCAAGAGGTTTGCCAGATTGCTGCACGCGACCAGCAGGACGAGGCCAACCATGGCCATCAGGAGACTCGCCACCGGATAGAGCACGGCATCAATGAACGGGTGTAAGCGAACGTCGCTTGCCGCCATGGTGATGACGTTCCGATCGGTATTCGTGTCGGGATACTTCTCGGCGAGTTGGTGTCCCAGCAGTTCCATGGCCGTACTCGCTTGGGCGACCGTGACCCCGGGCTGCAGACGCGCCGTGACGGAGAGGGAATGTGAGCCACGGGATTGGACCATTCGTCGGATATCGGCGTCGATGAGCGTGGCCGTCCCCCACGGCAGCCAGAACTCCATGGTGAAGCCGAGCATGGACCCCGAGAAGTCCTCGGGTCCCACACCCACGATCGTGATCGGATGGCCGTTCAGTCTCACGGTGGTTCCCACGATATTTGGGTCGCCGCCGTAGCGTCTTTGCCACGCTTGATAGCCCACGATCGCCACCGGTTCCGACGCCCCCAACTCGTCTTCCCGGGAGTCGAAGGCACGGCCCATCGCAGGGGGCAGTCCCAGCAATTCGAAGAAGGCGGCGGAGACGTACTCCACGAAGACCGTTTCCGCTCCGTCGTCGTTCAGGAGACTCACAATCATCGCGGTGTGCGCCACCGCACCGGAAAAGAGATCCTCCCGATCGCGGAAGTCGACAAAGTCCGGATACGACGACACCATTGGCGTCTCGCCATCATCTTCGGTGGTGAAGATCCGCACCAACTCCGAGGGGTTCTCGTACGGCAGCGGCTTGAACAGCACCGCGTTGACGATGCTGAAGATGGCCGTGTTGGCGCCGATCCCCAGGCCCATGATCGTGATGGCTATCGCCGTAAAGCCGGGGCTCTGGCGTAACCGCCGCCCGGCATAACGCACATCCTGGATGATTGCTCCGAACATGGCGCTTCGATGCCCGCCGGTTCCCCGGCCGTGGTTCGGTGGAGGCCCGGACGGCGCGAACTCCGGGCCGGAGTGACCGCGGAACCGTTCGCGCCACTGATGGATTGGAAAGCTCAGGAGTTGGGTCCAATACCAGACCCGGGCTCTGAAATCGCCGCACGCCTGCCGCCGCGCGTCGAACAGCTCGGCGAGCTCGTTCGTGAGTTCGACTCGGTCACGGCGAGCGAAGTAGCGGGCCAGCAGCCAGGCCGCGACGCGGGGGGGACGTGAGGAGTAAACGGCGGGAGGCATGGCTAACCGTCCAAGATGGGATCGAGGCCTTCGGAGAGACTGGCCAGAGTCCGACGCGACTCCTTGAGCCGTTCGATGCCCGCCGGCTCCAGTTTGAAGTACCGGCGCACCCGGCCGCCCTCGTCGGCGCTGGGGTCCACCAGCCGGGAGATGAGAAGGCCTTTCTTCTCCAAGCGGGTCAGGGCGATGTGGACCGCGGCCGGCGCAATGCTCTTCCCGGTTCGCTGCTCCAGCTCCAGAACCACCGGCACGCTATACGACTCGGCTCCCAACCGCAGAATGGTCAAGAGGACCTGGTGCTCGAATTCTCCGAGGGCTTCTCGTCCCATGGGACCTCACCGAGAGTGGGTTGACTAACAAAGCTAGTGCTACGGCCCTTACGGGAGGTTGGGCCAGGGGGTTTCAGCACCTGGGCAACGCAGGAACGGCGGGGTTCAGGGGCGTATCTCAATATCAATAAACGACTTATAGAAGAAAGCGCCCTGCAGGACGAGCCGGCAGGGCGCAGCGCCTCTATGATCGAAGCTCGGGCTACTCGTGGCCCAGGGCCTCTATGGGATCCATGCGAGCCGCCCGCCGCGCCGGCCAAATGCCGAAGAACACTCCGATGGCGGCACTAAACGCGAACGCGACCACCACTGCGTTCAGCGACACGACGGTCGTCCATCCTCGGAAGTGGGACAGGGCCATGGCTGTGCCCGCTCCTGCGGCCACGCCTATGCTGCCACCCACCAGACACAGCGTGACGGCCTCCACCAGGAACTGCATGAGGATGGTCCGCCGCTTGGCGCCCAGCGCCTTGCGGATCCCGATCTCTCTCGTGCGCTCCGTCACCGAGACCAACATGATGTTCATGATGCCGATGCCGCCCACCAGGAGGCTGACTGCCGCGATCCCCGCCAGGAGGAAAGTGAAGGTCTGGGTCGTCTCCTGTTGCGCCGACAGGTACTCGGTCCGGTCCCGAATCTGAAAGTCGTTGGTGGCTCCCGGCTGAATGCCGTGCTCACGCCGCAACACGCCCTCGATGCCGATCATGGCCACCGTCATGGAATCGGGGTCCATCACCTGGACCGTAATGGCCCGAAGCCGATTCGTGCCGAATACACGGAACTGGCCCGTCTCGAAGGGAATGAGCACCTGCTCGTCGGGATTGTTGTGCCCTTGGGCCCCCTTCTCGTTCAGGAGTCCGATGATCTCGAACGGAATGCCCCGAATGTCGAGTTGCTGCCCGATCATCGCGGCGCCGTTTCCGCCCAACATCTCTGGAACCGCGCTCCCCAGCACCACCACCCGGCTCCTGGCTTCGTTGTCGGCCTCGGTGAACATCTCCCCGGCAACGATGTGTTGATTCTGGATGTCCATGTACTTGGGCGTGGACGCCATCACGGTCACGTTGGCATTCACGTTGACGTACTCGATCTGTTGATTGCGGGAAAGCTCGGGCACCACGGCTTTGAGGGCGTATCCGTCCCGGCTCAACGCCTCGTAGTCTTCAGTGGTGACGCTCACTCGATCCCCTCGGGCCACACCGTGCGTCCACGACTGGCCGGGGTAGACGGCGAGGAGATCCGTCCCCAGCGCCTGGATCTGTTCTTCGACTGCCGCCTGGGCACCCGACCCCAGGGCCACCATGGTGATGACTGCCCCGACGCCGATGACCATTCCCAGCATGGTGAGGAAGGAGCGAAGGAGGTTCGCTCGGATAGCACCAAACGCGACTCGGATCGTTTCCATATTGTGACGCCTTCTCCTGACTACGCTCAGGTCGAACCGGTGGCAACCAGCACGATGATGGAGTCGGTCTCCGACAGGCCCCTGAGGACCTCACTGTAGTCTAAGTCCGTCAAACCGGTCCGAATAGAGGTTGCGGTGGGCGTCCCGTTCCGCATGACGAAGACGATGTACTCGCCGCCGAACTCGAAGGCGCCCTGGGGTCTGGGCTCGGCATTGCGATTGAAGTTCCTGGGAGGGCCGCTACCTCCGCCTGCCGCCTCGCGGAGCTGCCCGAGGATCTCCCGCTCCTGGTCCGTCAGGGATTGCATCGCCTCTCTGCCCCCCTGGACCTTCTCGAGGACGAGATTCACCTCCTCCAACGACAGGCCCGGCGGGAGCGGGACCTCCCGTCCCCGGAACGAGACCATGACACCCGAAGGACCACCGTCCTCCGACCCGGGAGCCGCGAGCAGCCGACCCCCTTGGTCCCGGGGCGGGCGGCTGGCGAGCTGAGCCTCCACCGTCTCCATGTCCAACCCCAAAACCACCGCCGCCGACGCCACATCGCCCAGCGTTCGGAGCGCGACGTTGGGGACCGCCAGGACCCCCGTGCGGGACCCGATGTGAATCTCGACCTCCGAATTCATGCCCGGCCGGAGGAGCGCACTCTCGTTGGAAATCCGGATGAGCACGGGGAACATGGTCACGTTCTGCTCGGTGAGGGCCTGGGGCTCGATCTTGAGCACCTCTCCCTCGAACGGCTGGTTGGGGTACGCGTCCACCCGAATGGTCACCGGCAAGCCCGCCGCGATCTTCCCGATGTCGGTCTCATCGACCAGCGTCCGAACCTGAACCGTGTCCAGGTTGGCCATGAGGAGAAGAACCTCCCCCCCGCTCACGCCGCTGGTGGCCGATTGAATGACCGACCCCACCTCCACGTTGCGCTCCAGAATCACCCCGGTGGTGGGTGCCCGAACCTCAGTATCTTCGAAGGCGATCTCCGCGTCCTCCAGGGAGCGCTCGGCGCGCACCAACGACGCGGCAGCGTTGGCCTGCCCCAGCCGGGCGTCGTCGTACTCTTGCTCCGTGATGGATTGCGTCTCGTAGAGCGCTTCCGCACGACGGAGCTGGGCCTCGGCGTTGCTGAGCTGGGCCTGCGCCACCTCGAGGTCCGCCTGGGCCTGGGTCAGGGCGTTCCGGGGAATCCGCTGATCGACCCGGACCAGCAGCTCTCCCCGGGTCACTTCGTCGCCGGTCTCGACCCGCACGTCGAGGATCTCCCCCGACGCCTTCGATTTGACCTCGACGACGAGGATCGGCTCGGCGGAGCCCGCGGCACTGGCGGACACCTCGATGTCCCGGGTGGAGACGGGAACCAGCTGATACACCGCCTCCTCGGTCACCTCCGTACACCCCATAGTCACGACCGCCACGGCCGCGAGGAATGCTCTCATAGCTACTCTTCCGCTCGTGCTACCTCGAAAAAAACCAACACGGTTGAACGCTCTGAATACGCCCAAGCCGTCGTGGATGTTGCTCGGAAGTTATCGATCGGCGGCTCGGATATGAAGCGAGTACATTTGATCATCGCGAGGCTCCTGTCACGAGTCAGACAGGCCGTGGAGGGCTTTTGTTAGGCGGGGCCGGCTAACACTCTGCCTGGGAAGGATGTCCTTAATACACAGCAGGGAGAGACCCGACAATCAGATCCCGGACGCTACATTTGTCGAACGGGCGCGCAGGGGTGACGCATCGGCGTTCGAGACGCTGGTACGCCGGCACTACAGGGCCGCCTACTCCGTTGCTCTGGCGCAGCTTGGCAACAGCATGGACGCCGAGGACGTCTGCCAGGACGCGTTTCTGAAAACCCTCGAGCGCCTCGAGGATTGCCGGGAGCCCGGCAAGTTTGCATCGTGGTTGCTGCAGATCGTGCGGAACCGGGCTCACAACTTTCGGGATTACCGTCGGGTCCGCGCGGCGGTACCGCTCGAGCTGACCGGCACGGCGGGCCCCGACGACTCGGCGAAGGACGCCGAGCAGACGGACCTGCGAGAGCGACTCGAAAGCGCCCTGGGGCAGTTGAGCGAGATACAGCGGCAGGTAGTCCTGCTGCACGATTTGGAAGGGTTGAAACATCGAGAGATCGCCGAGCGCCTGGACATCTCCGAGGGCATGTCGCGACAGCACGGGCTCAATGCCCGAAAGACGCTGCGGCAACTCCTGGGCGACCAGGCTGTGAAGGAACACCTCCATGACTGACGTACCGGATCGGCCGATCGATTTTTCCCCGGTGGATCCCACCGCAGACCCGGAGCGATTCGACCGCCTGGTGGAATCGATCATCGCACGAGCGGCGGACGAGCTCGCGGCGCGGCGGCTTCGATGGAATCCGGTTCTGCAGATCGCGTCGTGGAAAAGGCCGATGCTGGCCGCGGCGGCACTCGTGGCAATCATCGCAGGGACCGTCCTCACCCAGGTTCGGGGCCCCGACACCGTGACCACGGCAGAAACGGACGGCATCGCCGAGGCCGTGGGCGTTCCTGTGGAGCTCGCCCAATGGCTTTGGGACGGCACCGTGCCATCGACAGCCGACCTGTTCGGGGTGTTCGAGCAATGAGCGTGGAGCGAGGAACCGAACCAACCAAGCGCCTGAGACTCGAAGCCATCGGATTGCTCGTGATGGCGTTGGTGGTGGGAGTCCTGGTCGGTGTCACCGGCGAGCGGCTGCGCGCCAACCGCCAGGTCCCGGAGCGTTCCGGGTTTCGACGGGACTCCGGGTTCCTGCCATCTCCGTGGGAGCGGATAGGCCTGACCGAAGCACAGCAGGAACAAATACAGGGAATCCTCCAGGTGCGCCGGGACCGCACCGATTCTATAATGCAAGACCTACTCCCTCGGATCCACGGTCACCTCGATAACGTCCGCTCGGAGATTGCAGAGATCCTCACCGAGGAACAGCTGGAGCAGTTGGATCGGGAGTTCGAATCGAGGCGCCGCCACAGAGGAGACTCGGGCGGGAGAAGAGATTACTGGCGCGGCGGTCGGCGGCGACCTCCGGAAGGCGGCAGACGGCCCCAACGTCCGGACTGACCGGCGGCGGCGGCGGGCCCTTGAAGATGGTCATCGAGCAGGATGACGACAGCTTCAACCATGTCCGGAACGTCGAGCACGCCCCGGGGTGAGTCGGAGTGGACGGCCAAGAAAGTGGAGACCTAGAAAAGACGAATCTTCGCAATCCTCCCCTCGGGCCCCACGGCCCACCCGTTGGCGGCATCCGCAAATCCCACAGCCCAGTAACTCAGGGTGTCGAGGCTCGCCCAGCTCGTACCGTCGTCC
>JBDHAF010000056.1:0-19919 GCA_039588255.1 Gemmatimonadota bacterium
GTCTCGCCCTTTGGGAGAGCACATACGGACAATGAGAGTGCGATTGACGTCGACTGGCATAGCTGTCATCACTGTTGCATCCGTTCTGCAATCCGCTGTGGCGCAGACGGCTGATCAGGTCATCGATCGATACATTGCGGCGATCGGTGGAAGCGCGGCTCTCGCGTCAGTTGAGACGATGCGGTACGTCCGCACGGTGTTCAACACTGACGGAGATGTGACTGCGCAACAGAGTCGCCGTACGATCTATGCGAAGCGCCCCTTTTTCTACCGGACCGAGGATCCCGAGACTGGCAGGATCTACATCTCGGACGGGAGGACCGCGTGGTCGGGCCGATTGGCCGCTGAGGAGGACAGCGTCATCTGGAGCGAGGCGCGTGTGCTTCAGAGTCGTGACTTGGATTTCGACCGGCTGTTTGGCTCATTCATCGGTGCGGGTCACGTGGACGGAGGGAGACCAATGGGAGTTTTACTTTGACTCGGCAACGGGATTGTGCTACGGCATGAATGGGCACCCGAAGAACATGGATGATCTAACACGAGTGGATGATTACCGCAGAGTTGCTGGTATTCTGGTTCCGCACCGTAACAGTTCGATTGACAGACTACTTGGCGGCGGGACGCGACTGCACGAGCGGCACTATAGCGACATCGCCTTCAACGTGGCCATTAACGAATCCATGTTCCTGCATGACAGCCAATGAATCCCCTGCCGGTCGTGTAAAACGGTGCTGTCTAACAAGCGTATGCAGCAGACGGCGCGGGTCGGTTCTCAGAGGAAGGTCATTGCAGTTATGAGTCTGGTACCGTTCGTTACACGACCTACATCTAGGTGCTGGCGCAGTAGCACGCCGCAGCTGATGCGCAAAGCCGTTAGCCCGCCCTGGGAGGGATTGGTGTACGCGAAACAGTTACTCCTAACCCCGATGTGCGTTCTCCTGGCAACCGCTGCCGCGGGGCAGGCACAGGAGCGGCTTCGACTCTACATCGAGAACGCCGGCTTTCCCTTCCTCGATGAGACTATCGCGTTGCTCTACCGCTACCCCAACGTCTACGTGGACGTCTCCACCATCACGTGCTCATCCCCCGGCCGATGTTTCAGCACTATCTGCGAGGGTTGATGGACGCAGGTCTCGGGAAGCGCGTGATGTTCGGCTCCGACCAGATGGAGTGGCCTGAGACCATCGGACTAGCCATCGACGCGATCAACGCAGCGGATTTCCTGACACCAGAGCAGAAACGAGACATCTTCTACAACAACGCCGCCCGTTTCCTACGGTTGGAGAATGTGCACATCAAGGGCAACTGATGGCTGGCTAACCAGCGACTCGACTCGGCGGCCGCTGCCTTGCTGAGGAATTCTAATTTCCTCATCAGCGGCTGGAGGTCAGCCGCGATTCGTTATGCTGACGCGCTATGGAACTTACCCTGGTTGATACCCGGGTTGACCGTGGGGTGTTCACACTACCAGGAAGGAGTCGGATTGTGAGAACATCGATCAGCCCCGCGCTGGTACTCGCGGCGCTCACATCCGCGTGCGGTGCGGGGGAGTACGACATCGTCATCCAAGGCGGCCGGGTGATGGATCCGGAATCGGGTTTGGATGCCGTCATGAACGTCGGGATCCGCGACGGCCGCATCGAGGCGATCTCTGAAGACGCGCTCAGCGGCGGTCACACGATTGACGCGAGCGGTCTCGTCGTGGCGCCCGGGTTCATCGACCTGCACGAGCATGGCCAGACCGAGGAGGCGTACGCGCTGATGGTGATGGATGGTGTGACCAACGCGTTCGAGTTGGAGGTCGGGACGGGTGACGTCGCCGCGTGGTATGCTGAGCGCGAAGGGGGGCAGATCGTGAACTACGGCGTCAGCATCGGCCACATACCCGTCCGCATGGCCGTCATGGACGACCCGGGCGACTTCCTACCTAGTGGCCCGGGCGGACATGGCACCGCGAGTGACGCTCAGGTTGCCGAGATGGCGCGCCGCATTGAGGAGGGGTTGGCGCAGGGAGCCGTGGCCGTGGGGTTCGGCACGGCGTACACACCGGCAGCTACGATGGCGGAGATCGAGACGATGTTTCGCGTCGCCGCGGCGCACGATGCGTCGGCACATATTCACGTGCGGGGTGGTCCGGCCGGCCTGGCGGAGACGATCGAGACAGCGGCGCGCGCGGGCGTCAGTCTACACGTGGTGCACGCCAACTCGAGCGGCGGTGCACAGACCCCTGTGTTTCTCAGTGTCATCGCGCGGGCGCGCGAGGGTGGTAGAGACGTCACGACGGAGGCGTACCCGTACGGGGCGGGGATGACGGCTATCGAGTCCGCTCTGTTCGACGATTGGGGGACGTGGACGGACGACCAATTCAACAACTACCAGTGGGTGGAGACGGGGGAGCGTCTGACGCGCGAGACGTTCGAGCGGTATCGGGCACAGGGTGGCACCGTCATCATCCACAGCCGCACCGAGGAGATGACCCTGGCGGCCATCAGCAATCCGCTCACCATGATCGCCAGCGACGGCTTCATAGAGAACGGCCGGGGCCATCCGCGCACGTCGGGGTCCTACGCCAAAGTGTTGGGCCTTTACGTCCGGGAGCAGGGCGTGGTCGAGTTGATGGACGCGTTGCGCCGGATGTCGCTCGAGCCCGCCCGCCGGTTGGAGGCCCGCGTACCCTCCATGGTCAACAAGGGCCGCATCCGCGTTGGCGCGGACGCGGACATTACCGTATTCGATCCGGCGTCCGTGATCGACCGCTCGACGTACATGGACGCGACGATCACGTCGGAGGGCATCGAATACGTGTTGGTGGACGGTATGGTGGTTGTGGACGGGGGTGAATTAGTCGTGGGCGCGACGCCGGGGAAGGCGGTGAGGGCGGGAAGGTAGGTTGCTCGCGCCGTGTAATTATGCGGCGAGGGATTACGGCGAGTCTTGCTGCCTAATGTTCGAATGACGGGGGGGTGGGTTGGGATAGAAGACGCTGATGTGGTGGGAAGATGTGGTGAGGAGACGAGTGCAAGAACGATGCGAGGTTGCCGTGCGAACGGATTTGTACAGTCCGTCTGCAACGAGTTAGACGGGCGCGCTCTGAGAGGTGGTGACAGTGAGTCTCGCCGATCTATTCCATTCCGTAGCAACCGGCCCGAAGCGCCGGCGCGAACTCCTGACGCCGCTCGGATTGCTGATCTTCGGGGGCACGCTCGCCGTGGTGATCGTCGGGGGTCTCTACACCGACCGCCTGCTGAGCCTCCCGCCGCTCTTGCCGGGTGTCCTGGGCACCGTCATCGGTCCACCTGTTCTGATCGTGGGCGCGTTGCTGTGTGCGTGGTGCGTGAGCCGATTCGTAAAGGCTCGCGGGACTCCGGTACCCTTGAATCCGCCGGAGGAGTTGATCGCAAGCGGGCCGTACGCGTGGGTGCGCAATCCGATGCTGACGGGAGTGTTCGGAGCGCTTCTCGGCCTCGGCCTGCTGGTTCACTCCATGGGGATCGCTCTAATCTGGACGCCGGCGTACGTGCTCATGCATCTGATAGAGCTCAAACGGGTGGAGGAGCCGGAATTGGTGCGGCGGTTCGGCACGGCCTACACGGCATACCGGGAGCGGGTTCCGATGTTCATCCCCCGGCTGCGACGGCCGCGGGACCCCGGCGCGCCGTCTAACACGCGTTAGGAGCTCACGGGCGTGTGCATTTCAAAGGAAGCTGTTGACGTCTCCGTTAGCAACGCAAACACAGCGTAAATTCCATGCGTACTCCCGACGAGGTGATTTCACTACTGGCCAAGCTACCGGAGGCGCTCACGCATCTTTTGGGCACGAACCTGGTGGGCCTGTACGTATACGGTTCGGTACTAGAGGCAACGTTTGATCCAGCGCGGAGCGATGTCGACTGCATTGCCGTTACGGAACGGGCGTTGACCGATGTCGAGTGTCGACAACTCAACGATTGGTTGGCCGAGGCTGCTACTGCCGAACCGTGGGTCAGGCGTCTACAGATGGCGTTCTTGATCAAAGGGACCGTCCTCGCCGAGGACTCACGGGCTTGCCTTCTGCAATTCGGGGTTTTGAAACGCAGCGGCTCGGACGGGAATCCCATCATCTGGATGGATTTCTTCGAGCGTGGCCGCACTCTACGTGGCGCCGCACCCGAGTCATTTCTCCCGAGAATCACCCCTGAGATCTTCCGCCAGGCACTGATTCGAGAGGGTGGCTACCTTCGAGAGGAACTGAGCATCAAGCCGGATAGCGAATGGCGCGACGATCTGTCCTATCGGGTCTACGCCGTCCTCACTCTGTGCAGGATCCTCTACTCAGTGCGGACCGGTAAAGTCGCGGCGAAGGCACAGGCTGCACGGTGGGCACTCGACCAGGTTCCGCCGGACTGGCACGATCTGATCCATCGGGCACTCGAGAACGGCGAGTCTGGTGGGCCAGAAGGCCTCCCCGTCCAGCGCCTGTGTGCATTCGTTGAGTATGCGCAGGCTGAGGTCGATTCCACGCCGCCGGTTGCTCCAAGCATCGGTGCCGTGAGCAACCTATCACGTCCATGCAGCTGATGCGCAGAGCCATTAGGTGGTCTCTGCGTCTTTCTTCTCCCCGAGACATGAACTGTCGGACCGAGATAACGCTTGAGAATTGACTGGAAGGTCCCGTTGGGCCTGGTCGTTTCCGCGCTATTCCTATGGTGGGCTTTCCACGGTGAAGATCTGGGCGCGATCTGGAGGCAGCTCACCTCGGCCCACCCGCTCTGGCTTCTGGCCTCGGGAGCTATCTCAACGGGTGGAGGACTGATCCGGGCGCTCCGTTGGCGTGTTCTCCTCAGTCCGCTTGGAGTTGAGACCTCCCTCTACTCGAGGTGGGCAGCGCTTAACGTCGGCTTCATGGTCACCAATGTCTATCCGGGCCGCCTGGGGGAGGTCATTCGGCCCTTTGCGTTCAGTCGGATGGCTCCGGTGTCGATGTCCGCTGCACTGGGGACGGTGGTGCTCGAGCGTGTCCTCGATACGGTGGCGCTTCTGCTCCTACTGCTGGTCACTCTCCTGTCAGCGTCGTTCCCTGACAACGCGACCGTCATGGGCCGCTCGATTGGCTATGCCGTGTCGGGTGTGATCCTGGTGGCAGTTGCCGCCCTCGCGATTGTGGGTGTCATGATCGCCTGGCCTTCCCGGATCGCACGGCTGGTGCGTGGACTCGCCCGTCTTCTCCCCGGTCACGTACAGGACGGCGTGGTCGAGAGGCTCGAGTCGTTCGTTTCCGGTCTGCAGCTGCTTCGTCAGCCGGTGGCCCTGTTCAAGGCCATGTTATGGTCGTTGCTCCTCTGGATGTGGATGGCCGCGGCATTCTGGGCGGCGTTCAGGGCGTTCGGGATCGAGCTTGGTGTCACGGCCGCGATGTTCACACAATGTGTGGTGTCGGTGTTCGTTGCTCTTCCGGCAGGGCCCGGGTTCATCGGCACCATGCAAGCTGGAGTGGCCGTGGGTGTTCAAGAGGTATTTGGCGTGGCAGCTGAGCCGACTCTGTCACTGGCTGTCGGATATCACCTCGCTGGGTTCATTCCAGTCACGCTCCTTGGGCTCTACTACGCGTCGCGCCTTGGACTCCGGTTCAAGTCGCTTGAGTCGGATGCGGAGACCGCTTTGGAGAGCGAGGCGTGATCGCAGCGCCGCCCATCAACTCGAAGAACCGCCCGAAAACCTTCACGCCCTTCCAGAACTGGTCCACCGCGAGCTTCTCGTTGGGCGCGTGGAGCCGGTCGTCTGGCAACCCGACCCCGGCCAAGATCACCGGAGACCCGCCCTTGGCCAACGTCGGCACGATGGGGATCGATCCGCCCGACCGGATCGGAACCGCTTCCCGTCCCTCCACTTCCCGGAAGGCCTGTCGAATATGCTCGAACGGCGGCGCCGTGATGTCGGCCAGCACGGGGTCGCCGCCGTGGATGAGCTCGACCTTGGTCTTGGCGTAGGGAGGCGCGAGCTCCTTGACCCGCTTACGCAGCTGGCGCTCGACGGTCTTGGTCTTCTGGTTGGGCACGAGCCGCAAGCTCACTTTTGCGCCGGCCACGGCGGGAATCACCGTCTTGGCCCCTTCGGCAGTGAACCCACCGGTGATGCCGTGGATTTCGAAGGTCGGCCAAGCCCAGGTGCGCTCCAGCGGCGTCGTCCGAGCTAGTCCGGTGAGCGCCCGGGACCCCACTTCCTTCCGCATGTAGTTCCGCTCACTGAACGGCAGACGCTTCCACGCGTCGCGCTCCGCCTTCGTCGGCTTCTCAACGGCCTCGTACACTCCCGGGATCTGGATCTTGCCATTGGCCGATTTCAATTGAGCCAGAATGCGCACCAACGTCTCGTGGGCGTTCGGCGCAACGCCGCCGTACAACCCCGAGTGCAAATCACCGTCGAGGGTTTCCAGTGTGATCTCGCAGTAGCAGATGCCGCGGAGCGCAGTGTAGATTGCGGGCCACCCGGGAGCATAGTACGGCATGTCAGCCACAAGGACGGCATCGGCCTCGACGCGTTCGGGCTCTCGCTGCAGCAGATCGGTCAATACCTCGCCACCCGACTCCTCTTGTCCTTCGATGAGAAAACGAACGTTGACCGGGGGCGTCCCGCCCTTCGTCACCGCCTCGAACGCTTTCACAATCGAGAACACCTGTCCCTTGTCATCCGTAGCACCCCGCGCGTAAATGTTGCCGTCGCGGATCGTCGGCTCGAACGGCGGCGTCTCCCACAGATCGAGCGGATCTGGAGGTTGGACGTCGTAGTGGCCGTAGACCAACACGGTCGGCTTCCCGAGCGCCTTTGGACCTTCCGCCCAGACAACCGGATGCGTCTCGCTGGCGAGGAGTGCCGTGCGACACCCCAATCCTTCCAAGTGATCGGCAATCCACTGCGCGGCTCGTCGGCAGTCGTCGTTGTGGTCGGATAGCGTCGAAATGCTGGGAATGCGAAGGAACTCGTTGAGTTCGTCGAGGACAGTCTTTTCGCGGTCGCGAATGAAGTTTTGAATTGTCATGGTCGTAATATGCCATCTAGTCACAGCGCGGCCCAGGGGTATATTCGCCACCATGCGCACGACACAGTCGTTCGAGATATTCCCACACGACGCTTCCGAGCGGGAGTTGGCCAAGGCCCGATGGTTGCGGCGGGAGGGGCGGCTGCCGGACGCCGAGCAGGCATACCGCAGCGTCATGCGGCAGCAACCCGGGCTGCGAACCAGTTGGACCGAATGCTTCGATCTCCTGCGCCGAGCGGGACGAACCGACGACGCCCTGGCGTTGGCGGTGGAGGCCGAACGGGCATTTGAGACCGAAGCCTTTCCCATCACGCTTCGGGGCGCCGCCCTCATCGAACAAGAACGGTTCCAGGAAGCGCTCGAGGCGCTCGAGACCGCTGTGAGCCGGGACCCAGACCTTGCTCTCACATGGCACGAACTGGGATACGCGGCGCATCGAATCGGCGACGCCACGAGAGCGCTTGTGGCTCTCGACCGCGCGTTTGCGTTGGAGCCCCACACCGAGACGCTAACGTTGCGCGGTCGCATTCTCCGCGAGACCGGCGAACTCTACGCGGCGACGGTCGCGTTCGAGGCAGCGCTCCACTCCGCCACGCACGACGAGCAACGGGCCGAGATCGAGCGCGAAGTGTTGGTCACCCAAAGGTTCGGAGACTTCGCACCCAGGCGTCCCCGTGACCTCACGCGAGCCGAGCGGTGGTTTGCGGAGCACGGAACGGTCGTGCTCGCGGCGGCAAATCCGGTGAGCGTTCCGACGACGGAGGAGCTCGTGGACGCCTTCGTGAGCCTCGCTCGGGACCGCGACTGGGAGTTTGGACAAGTTGTTGTGGTCGAGGACAGCCCGATCGGACACACCATCGCCGAGCGGTTTAACGTCTCGTGCGAGCCCCTGGATCGGATGGATCCCGAGTTGATCCCCCTGGCATTCGCCGAACATCCACCGGACGGCCATCCCAACTGGCAAGCGGCCGTCGATCGCGTCCACACGGAGGGACGAGGTATGATCTTCACCGCGTGGCACGCGATCTCCGCCACCCCTGACGCAGATGTCGTGGGGGGCATAGAGGAACACGGACAGCCCCTCCCCCTCGGCATCGATCCGGCTCACGCCATCGTCATGGCACAGCATCCCGGAGCGCGGGTGGCGACGCGAGAGCTCACTCCACAGGTCTCCATGCTACAGCCCGAGTAAGTCGACGATGTCTTCTCAACCAAACCATCGCGAACGCGTCAGCACAAATCTGATCGTCGAGAACCAATTCGAGATGGCCGCCAGTCTCATTGGTATCGAACCGGCCATGCAAGAGCTCCTCAAGGTGCCGTTTCGAACCGTGGGGGTCGAGGTGCCGGTGCGCATGGACGATGGCAGGCTCGAGGTCTACCGCGGCTATCGCATTCAGCACAGCGGAGCCCGCGGCCCATGCAAGGGCGGCGTGCGCTACCACCCGGAGGCCGACGAGGAAGAAGTCCTGGGATTGGCTACCACCATGACCTGGAAGACGGCGCTGCTCGATATCCCCTTCGGAGGGGCGAAGGGTGGCGTTCAGGTCAAGGCGCGTGACCTTTCTCAACGCGAGCTCGAGGCCGTCACCCGCCAGTTTACCCGTCGCATCGCTCTCCTCCTCGGTCCCTATCGCGACATTCCCGCGCCGGACATGAACACCAACCAGCAGGTGATGGCGTGGATGCTGGATGAGTATTCTGCCAAGAACGGATACACACCGGCAGCGGTCACCGGAAAACCGATCTCCTTGGGCGGATCTTTGGGACGGGAAGAGGCCACGGGGCGCGGCGTCATGCTGACCATGCGAGACTACAGCCGCGACTCGGGGATCCCCATCAAGGACGGGACGGTGGTGATCCAAGGCTTCGGGAACGTGGGTGCCCACCTGGCGCTCTTCCTACATGAAATGGGCGCCAAGATCATCGGCGTGTCAGACGTGTACGGCGGAATCCACAACGACGGCGGGTTGGACGTGCCTGCGCTGTTCGAGCACACCTACCAGCAGCGCAAGCCGGTCGCGGAGTTTGCCGGTGGGGATGTGTTGGCGAACGCGGACGAGGATATCTGGAAGATCTCCTGTGATTGGCTCGTTCCCGCGGCACTGGGAAGCGTCATCACCAAGGAGAAGAATGCCAGCGACATCGACTGCAAGGTGGTGGTAGAGGCGGCCAACAGTCCCACGACCCCGATCGGCGACAAGATCCTCGAAGCCCGGGGGATCCAGGTGCTGCCGGATTTCCTCGTGAACGCCGGAGGCGTGGTGGTGAGCTATTTCGAGTGGACCCAGAACCTTCAGCAGGAGCCCTGGACACTCGAACAGGTCAATCGCGGGCTGGAGACCAAGATGGCCAAGGCGTACAAGGCCGTTCGCGACCTGGCCGAGACGAAGGGCGTTCCGTGGAGAACATCCGCGCTGGCCATCGCGTTGCAACGGGTCGCCGATGCCGAATACCTACGGGGCGGTCACTGAGCCGAGACCCCGTCAGAACGCGAGGCGCATCCCGATGCGGCGGGACGGGTCGTTGAGAAGATCGTGGGGATCGTAGGCGAAGTCGATGTCGAGGGCTCCCAATTCCAATGTGGCGCCGTAGGTCACCCCCGCCCGGAACGTGGGTTCCGGCCGGGTGCCGTATCCCAACCGCCCCACGACCCCAACGCCGCTGAGCACGACGCCGCCCTCCCCACCGAGGATGAACCGACTCTTCCTTCCAGCCGGCCACTGCCACTCCATCGTAGACAGCAGGCGAAAACTTCCCTGGGGATCAACGTAGTTCATCGTGAAGCCGAAGCGGGTGAGCCTGGGAAGCTGCAGGGTGGACGTGTTCGACCAATTCCCACCCACGTTCTGGACTGCGAACGCGATGGCCATGATGTCGAATATCGCGATTGCCAGGCCCAGGTCGCCGGTCACACCGGTCTCCGGAACCCCGTCGACATTTCGACTCACCCACTTCCCCGATCCGCCGATGGCGAGAAGACCGAAGCGATACACCAGAGAACCCACCGCCAAGAATTCCCTCGCGTCCACCGCCGTGCCGGGGGGCGTCGTGAACCCTCCACCCACACCCGGCGACTGGTCGTAGTCGAAATAACTGAGGCCGAACCCCAGGTCGAACTGGCGTAGCCGCCACGCGATAGCCGCCGTCGAATGCTCGCCGGCAAATGGGCCCGACTGGAGCGCACCTTCCACCGCCATGTGCCGAATGGTGGCCAACCCGGCCGGGTTGAAAAACACCGCGCCGGCGTTCCCTACGAGCGCCACCCCTGCTCCGTTGAATCCAGCCGTCCGAATGGTCGACGGAAACCGCAGCACCACCAGCTCGTCGGGAACCACGGACTGCGCAGCACAGTCGGCGGCGACCCCCCACTGAAACCAAAGAGCCATCGCCACCACCAGAGGGCACCGGGTCACTAGCGTATCCTGACCACGTTCAGGCGCGGCACCGCCTCCGTCAGCGGGGCGCCGGACGGCTGCGTCAACACCGCCGTGAACCCGGGATCGTTGGCGGGCTGGACGACCCGGAAGTAATCCCCCGAACCGGCCCGCAGCGTCCCTTCCTGATTGAATGCGGACGGGGCGAGCGGTGTCGGGACCAACGGGTACGGCCGCGGAAACCGACTGGGATCTTGTATGTGGAAGCTCCCGAACGTGGTGCGGAGCGCCCACGAGGTGTACGTGAGCTCGGGGGGCTTGTCGGCATCCGCCAGGATCGAATCGGGGAGATCCGAGACCCAATTCGCCAAGAACCACCGGGACAGCAACCGGTCGAAGGGCACCCCTACCGCCGACTCCACGTTCTCCGCCCCGATCGATCCCGTCTCCGACATGCGTCGTACCACGTCGTCACCAAATCCGTCGACGACCCAACGGAGAAACAACCATGCGGCACCACGCTCCTCCCGGGAGCCCGACCCCGTTCCCGGAATGGCGAACGCGGCTCCGGGGTCGAGGAGGTAATCGTACACGTTGATGAGGTTTCCCACGGCGAAGGAATTGAAATTGTCCTGATCGCCTAGTGCCAAGAAATGATCCGCCGCCAGCTCCTCGCCTAGGTGGGACAGCCCCTCGTTGAGCCACAGTTCTTCCACACCTCCACCCCGGATCAGCACATGCTGATGGAAGCTGATCATGTGCTGAAACTCGTGAATGAAGGTGACCGGAACCTGGCGGCTCACCTGCTCCACCGTGAAGTCGCAGCTGATCGTACCCTGAGGATCGGGCACGATGGAGTAGAACACCTCTGCCTGATTGGACCGCCGGTCACCGGCGCTTCCGGGATTGATGTCGAGAGCGAGGAAAAACCCGGCCACGAACGACTGGTCGCATGACGTGACCTCGGTGAAGCTGTTGACCACGGGGGTGAGGAGGATGGCCACGCGGCCGTCCCCGTCCACATCGGATTCTGCCCCGAACGCCCGGGTGCCGACGTCGTACAGCTCGGTGTCGAAGAGCTCGCCGAACTCCTCAAAGGCCGAGGAGCTGAGTCCCCCCTCCGGCGCATCGACATCTTCATAGATCACCGAGTGGGTTCCCACGTACTGGGCCACGGCCCGCACCGTGGCGAACGAACCCTCGCACGACGTATTGGGACACACGGCAAAGACCCGCTCCGTGCCGACTTTGACGATGCCGGCCGGCGCTTCCCGGATCACATCCGGAAACACCGGAGGGAGGTGGGCCCACTCCCGCTCCAACGCCCGGAGGTGATCGTGGAATCGCTGGGCGGCCGTCTGCTCGGAGGCATCCCGCCGGAGGCTCGCCGGCCGTGCCGGCGCGTTACCGGTCCCACGGAGCCGGTAGTCGGCCATCTCCCCCGGAAATCCCGAGGCGGACTGGACTCCCAGGAGATACTCGACGCCGCCCGTCCCCCCTGGGGGAAACGTGGCACACCCTTCCAGCTCCGTCGGGGAGAGAGACAGGTACTCGCCAACGCCCAGGAAGATCGAGCCAGCGGCTCCCGTGAAGTCGCCCGAGATGGGGCCGGCAACGGCGGTGCCGGCGTACGCCCGGATGTCCACCTGCCCGGGAATCAGGCATCCGGGGACCGGCAGGGTTGCCGCGGCGCCGTCTCCCGCAACCGTCACCGGCGTGACCCCCACACCCCCAATGTCGAATCCGGTTGCCACGTCTAGATTGCTGCCGCTGACAACGACCTGATCTCCCCCGGCGAACGACGCCGGAGACACGGAGATCAGCCACGGCGTGCGGGTAGCCGTGACTTGGAAATCGGCGGCCTGGCTCTCGTCGACCCTGAGAGTGGCGCGCACCGTCGTCACCCCCTCGGTCCGGCCCAACATGAGCTCGACCTCGGCCACTCCGGTCCCGTCCGACAGGGTGACGGAGTCGCTCAGGCCCCCACCCTGCCCCGGTTCGTCGACAATCGACCACCGAACTTCGGCGCGGACGCTCGCGGTACCGTCCTCGGTCTGCACCATCGCGCGCAAGGGAACCCGGCTGCCACCGGGGAGCTGCTGCCCGTCTGCCACGATGGCGATGGTCGCCGGCTGAGGGCCGGCATCGGTGAGGCACCCCGCGACGGTCGCCAGCAGCAGCGGGGCCACCCAGTGGGCCGGTCGCAACGTCATCTTCCTCCCACGGTCGGCGTGAGTTCGCCGATGGTCAAATTATCCATAACTTGCTGTATTTAAATAACATACGGCCACATCCCCCGTTTTGACAACGTGGCCGAGGCCGGGTAGCTTTCGAACATCCGAGTCGGCCAAAACGGGCACGATTTGTTCGTGCCCGTCCTGGTTCTGGGCTGGCTTGAACAGAGTAATGGCCCCCCACATCCCATGGCACTGTGAGCTTCGTCCACCTCCACACCCACTCGGAATACTCGCTGCTCGACGGAGCCAACCGGATACCGGACTTGATCACCCGGACCGGCGAGCTCGGCATGGACAGTCTGGCCGTCACCGATCACGGCAACCTCCACGCGGCCTGGACCTTCTACGAGCAGGCGCGGGCAGCCAAGATTCGCCCCATCGTAGGCTTCGAGGCCTACGTGGCCTTTGGATCACGCCACAGCCGGGAGCGCTCCGAGGGTGCGCCGGCGAATTACTCCCACCTGGTGCTCCTCGCGAAGAACCGCACGGGATACCGGAACCTCGTCAAACTCTCCTCGATCGGGTTCGTCGAAGGATTCTACCGGCGACCCCGAGTGGACAAGGAGGTCCTCGCCCAATACCGGGAGGGGGTCATCTGCCTCGCCGCGTGCCTGTCGGGCGAGGTGGCGCTCTGGCTGCGCAACGGCAACTACGAAAAGGCCAAACAGTCCGCCGAGTGGTTCGCCTCCAACTACGGGCCCAACGGATTCTGGCTCGAGGTGCAGGACCACACCATCGACGACGAAAAAGTCGTTGCCAATGGCATGTTCCAGCTCGCCAGCGACCTGGGATTACCCGTGGTCGCCACCAACGATGCCCACTATCTCCGGCGGGAAGATGCCAAGGCCCACGACGTCCTCCTGGCGATCGGAACGGGCAAGGACCTCGACGATCCCAACCGGTTCCGGTTCACCGGCGAAGAGAGCTACGTGAAGTCCGAGGAAGAGATGCGCGCCCTCTTTCCCGACCATCCGGAGATCCTCGAGGAGACCCAGCGCGTCGCCAACCTGTGCGAGCTGGAATTCGAGAAGCAGTATTACGTCCCGGAGTTTCCCCGGCCCGAAGAGTACGCCACCGACAACGACCTGTTGGTCGAGCTCGCCACCCGTGGCGTCGAGCGGCGGTACGGCACCCCCCTGCCGGCAGAGGCCCAGCAACGCTTGGACTACGAGCTGGGCGTCATCACCAAGACCGGATACGCCGGGTATCTCCTCATCGTCCACGATTTCATCAGCGCCGCGCGGGATCGCGGGATCCCGGTGGGTCCGGGTCGTGGATCATCGGCCGGATCGATCGTCGCGTACGGGCTCGGCATCACCAACGTCGACCCGCTCGAGTTCGATCTCCTGTTCGAGCGCTTTCTCAATCCCGAGCGGGTCTCCATGCCCGACATCGACGTCGACTTCTGCTTCGAGCGGCGCGGCGAGGTGATCGAGTACGTGCGGGAGCGATATGGGCGGGACAGCGTCGGCCAGATCATCACCTTTGGAACCCTCAAAGCCCGGGCCTCGGTGCGCGACGTCGCGCGTGTGCTGCGCGTGCCGTTGGGCGAGGCCGATCAGATTGCCAAACTCATTCCGTCGGGCCCGGCGTACTCCCTCTCCGTGGCGGAGGCGGTGGCGAAAATTCCCGAGCTGGCAGAGCTGGGGCGCTCGAACGAGAATATCTCTCGCCTCATCGACCTGAGCCAGCGGATCGAAGGCCTGTCGCGCCACGCGTCGGTTCATGCTGCCGGAGTCGTCATCGCCCCGGGTCCCCTCGACGAGTATGTGCCGGTGTGTACCACGCCGCAGCAGCGGAGCGGCGCCAACGGATCCGCCGAAGACACCATCATCACGCAGTACGACATGATCGCGCTCGAGCACGCCGGCATGTTGAAAATGGACTTCCTCGGCCTCAGAACGCTGACGGTGATCCATGATGCCTGCGAGATGATTCGACAGCGACACGGTGAGACGATCGACCTCGACGCGTTGGACCTGGACGATCCTCGGGTCTACCAGATGTTGTGCGACGGTCGAACGGCGGGCGTGTTCCAGTTCGAGTCGGCGCTGGGCACGGACATGCTGCGCCAGCTCCACGCAGACCGGTTCGACGATCTGGTTGCGACCAACGCCCTGGTGCGACCGGGTCCCCTCGACTCGGGCATGCACAACGTCTACATCCGGCGGAAGAGGGGTTTAGAGCCCGTCAGCTTCCCCCATCCCGAACTCGCCGGCGTCCTGCAGCCGACCTACGGCGTGATCGTGTATCAGGAACAGGTCATGCGAATCGCCAACGTGCTGGCCGGCTACTCCCTCGCCGAAGCAGACGTGCTCCGCAAGGCCGTTGGCAAGAAAGACGCCAAGCTGATCAAGCAGGAACTGGGGAGATTCGTCGACCGCTGTGTCGAGCGGGGGCACGACCGCAGAGTCATCGAGAACATCGCCGCACAAATCGAGACGTTCGGCCGGTACGGTTTCAACAAGTCGCACAGCGTGGCATACAGTGTCATCTCGTTCCAGACGGCGTGGCTCAAGGCGTATTACCCGGCCGAGTTCATGGCGGCACTGCTGTCCTCTGAGATCGGCAACACCGACAAGGTGGTGCACTACATCAACGAGGCGCGGGAGCTGGGCATCGAGGTGTTGCCGCCGTCAGTCAACGAATCTGGACGAAAGTTCACGGTCACAGGAGACCGCCAGATCCGCTTCGGGCTCGGTGCGGTCAAGAACGTGGGGCGCGGGGCCATCGAGTCGATCACCGCGGGCCGGGAGGCGAACGGGCCGTACGAGTCCCTCTACGATTGCTGCGAGCAGGTGGATCTGCGGCTGTGCAACAAGCGGGTGTTCGAGGCTCTTATCGCGGCGGGGGCGTTGGATCAACTGGAGGGACATCGGGCGCAACTCCTGGCGGGGTTGGAAACGGCGTTGCGCGAAGCCCAGCTGCGCCAGGCGGAGCGCGATGCCGGTCAGGGATCGCTGTTTGGCGATGCCAGCGCGCAAGGCGCCGTGGAGCGTCCCGCCATTCCAGACATTCCCCCGTGGCCCGAATCCGAGCGATTGGCCAAAGAGAAGAGCGTCGTGGGGTTCTTCATCTCGGGACACCCCCTCAACAAGTTCCGGGAAGAGGTCTCCCTCTTCAGCACGCGAACCACGGCCACGCTGGGCACCTGGAGCGAACACAGTGTCTCGATCGGCGCCGTGGTCACGGCGCTGACACGCCGGGTGAGCCGCAAGACGGGCGCGGAGTACGCCCGGCTCACCTTGGAAGACTTCCACGGTACGGCGGAAGCCATCGTGTTCCCCGAGGCCTGGAGCAAGCTGTCGTCGGTGATCGTCTCCGACGCCGCGTTGCTCTTCTCGGGGGGATACAGCCCGCGCGACCGCGGCGAAGACCGCGCCCCGTTCATCGTGGAGGACGCCGGGCCGCTCGCCAGCTTGCGACGGGACGGTGCCATGGGCCTGGCGATCCGCTGGGAGGCCGGCAACGGCCCCGACCCCAAGGTGGCCAAGGGGATTGCCGCCTTGTGCGCCTCCTATCCCGGAGCCGCGGCCGTCACAGTAGAATGGAACGATGGAAACGGCTCGACCGCGCGCCTGCAGTCGCGTCGCCTCCAGGTCGAACTCAAAGAAGAATTCCTCGTTGCGCTCCGTGAGTTGGTGGGAGCAGAGCGAGTGTCACTGGTGAAAGTGAGATAACGCGTGGCCTTTGTTCTCGATTTCGAAAGACCCCTGGTTGAGCTCGAGCGGCAGATCGGCCACCTCCGCCGGTTGGCGAAGGAACGGGATCTGGAAGTCGACGGCGAGATCGGACCGCTGGAGAAGAAGCTCGAAGACCTGCGGCGTGAGATCTATGAGGAATTGACGCCGATGCAGCGCGTTCAGGTCGCCCGGCATCCGCGCCGCCCATATACCCTCGACTACATCAACACCCTGTTTACCGACTTCATCGAGCTGAAAGGAGACCGCCTCTACCGCGACGATCCCGCCATCGTGGGTGGATGGGCCCGCCTCGACGGCCGTCCGGTTGTGATCGTCGGGCATCAAAAGGGGAGAAACACCAAGGACAACCTGAAACGCAATTTCGGCATGCCCCATCCCGAGGGCTACCGCAAGGCGCTGCGGCTCATGGACATGGCCGCCCGGTTTCAGGCCCCGGTCATTACGTTCATCGACACTCCGGGAGCCTATCCGGGCCTGGGCGCGGAGGAGCGGGGACAGGCCGAGGCCATCGCACACAATCTGGAAGTGATGGCGGGACTCCCAACGCCCATCCTCGCCGTGGTGGTCGGCGAAGGGGGATCCGGCGGCGCACTCGCACTAGGCTTGGCCGACCGGGTCATCATGTTGTCCAACGCCGTGTACTCGGTGATCTCGCCGGAGGGCTGTGCAGCCATCTTGTGGAATGACGCCGGGCAAAAGGAGCGCGCGGCCGAGGCGTTGAAGCTCACGGCGGGCGATCTCCTGGAGTTCAAGCTGGTCGATGAGGTGATTGAGGAGCCGCCCGGAGGAGCACACGCCGACCCCGAGGGCACCATGGAGGTGCTCGGCGAAGCAGTGCGGCGGCACATCGGGGAGCTCGTGAAGATCGAGCCGAAGAAGCTGATCGAGCCGCGAGCCAAGAAATACATGGAAATGGGGCGTTTCACTGAACGTTGAGACTCAGGAACTCGTCGAGGTCCGCTTCAAGGGCAATCGAAAAGAGTTCTTTACCTGGAATAGCTCAGCACCACTGATTGTCGGGGATTCCGTCGTCGTCCAGGTGGAGCGCGGGCAGGATCTCGGCCGCGTATCCGCCGTGGGAGACGCGGCGCTGCGGAAGTGCGGCATCGGGTGCGACGGATGTGAGGCCGGTGCACCAACCGAGGCCAAGGGCCACGTAGTGCGCACCGCCTCGGAACAGGAATCCCACGTCGTCGACGAGCTCCGGAAGGCCGAGGAAGACGTGCGGCGCAAGGTTCGCGAGCGCGTCGCGAAGCACGAGCTTCCGATGAAAGTGACCGACGCAGAGTGGCAGTGGGATCGGAAGAAGCTCACCGTTTACTTCACCGCCGACAACCGCGTGGACTTCAGGCAATTGGTCCGGGATCTGGCATCCCTCTTTCGCACGAGGATCGAACTCCGCCAGATAGGTGCCCGGGACGAAGCCAAGCGACTGTCCGGCGTGGGACGGTGTGGTCGGGAGTACTGCTGCTCCTCGTGGCTGCCGGAGTTACGGCCGGTGAGTCTCAGCCTCGCCAAGGACCAGCGCCTCTCCCTCAATCCCTCACAGATCTCCGGAGGGTGCGGCCGGCTCCTGTGCTGCCTCCGCTACGAGCACGACTTCTACGTCGCGAGCCGCAAGCGGTTCCCGAAGGAGGGGAAGACCGTCCTCACGGCCGCCGGTCGCGAGCGGGTCCAGGCGGTGGACATTTTCCGCGAGCGCGTACTGCTTCGCTCCGAGGACAATATCCTCCGCATCCTCATGTTGTCGGAGCTCAAGGAGGAGGTAGCTGCCCACCAGCAACCGGCCGGTGGGCGGGAGGAGCCGACGGTTCCCGCGGCGCTGGCTACGTTCGACGAGGGCCCCACGCAGCTGACCGAAGAGGACGCGGCCGCCGCCGTGTCGCCCACGGGGCAAAGGCGCCGCAAACGCCGGCGGGGCCGGGGGCGTCGCAAGAAAAGAGACACGAACCAGGGTGACAAAGGTGGCGAATAGCTTCTACATCACCACCGCAATCGATTACTCCAACGGCGAGCCCCACCTCGGCCATGCCTACGAGAAGATCGGTGCGGACTGTATCGCCCGATACCGTCGCTTGCGGGGTGACCGGGTCCACTTTCTCATGGGCATGGACGAGCACGGCCAGAAGGTTGCCCAAGCCGCGGAAGAGGCCGGGATGGGACCCCAGGATTGGGTGGATCGGATCGCCACGTCGTTCGAGACCGCCTGGCGCCAGCTCGACATAAGCAACACCGACTTCATCCGCACCACCGAGGCGCGACACCGCCCGGCCGTCGAGGAGTTGTTCCGCCGCATTCGGGACAAGGGCCACTTCTTCGAAGGCACATACGCCGGGTACTACTGCGTCGGGTGTGAGGCGTTCAAGCTCGAGAAAGATCTCGAGGACGGTCGCTGCCCCGAGCATCCCACCCGGGAGATCAAATGGGTGGAGGAGCCCAACTTCTTCTTCCGCCAGTCGACGTTTGCGCCGCAACTCTTGGAGCACTACGAACAGTTTCCCGATTTCGTGCGGCCCCGTTCGAAGATGAAAGAGATCCGCAACGTGGTGGCCGACGGCCTCCAGGACATCTCCGTCAGCCGGGCACGATTGCCCTGGGGGATCCCGTGGCCCGACGATCCCACGCACAGTGTGTACGTCTGGTTCGATGCGGTCATCAATTACCTCTCGGCCACGGGCTTTCCCGAACCCGGGTTCGAAGCGATGTGGCCCGCCGACCTGCACGTGATCGGTCCCGACATCCTCCGCTTCCACGCCGCGCTGTGGCCGGCCATGCTCATGGCCGCCGACCTGCCGATCCCCAAGGGAGTGTGGACCCACGGGTGGATGACGTTCACCGGTGCGCGGTTCTCGAAAAGCGCCGGGGTGTCCGTCACCCTCCAGGAGGCGATCGAGCGCCACGGCGTGGACCCCCTCCGGTACTTCGTGCTGCGGGAGATCCCCTGGGACGCCAACGGCAACTTCAGCTGGGATCGGTTCGACAGCCGCTACGAGGCCGAGTTGGCCGATGGCTTCGGCAACCTCACGAGCCGAGTGCTCGCCATGATCGTCCGCTACGTGGACGGGGTCGTGCCTCGGAGCGGCGAGACCATGAGCCTCGACACGGAGGGCGAGGCGATGGTGGAGGATTACCGCGCGGCCATGGATAAACACCTGCTTCACGTGGGCGGGCAGGAGGCATGGAAGCTCGTGGCCCGGGCCAATCAGTTCGTTGAGGAATCGGCGCCCTGGACCCTCCATAAGACCGGCGACTCCGGGCGCCTGGACGCGGTCCTGGCGTCCCTGGCCCGGGCCATCGCCCGGATCGCCCTTATGGCCAGCCCGTTTCTGCCGTCCAAGGCCCAGCAGGTTTGGGAGACCTTGGGCCAGGGGAGGCCGGTCGAGGAGGCCGGATGGGAGTTTGTCCGGCGGCCTGAGCTGGGTGGATCGACCGTGGTCAAGCCGCCACCCCTCTTTCCCAAGCCGGACACAGCTTCGTAAGTCATTTAATGAAAAGATGTTAAGGCGCCTTTAGTGTTCGTGACTAATGTCACTGCGCCGGGCCGTTTCTGAACGCATAATCATGTTGACGGGCTACGGGAAATACC
>JBDHAF010000057.1:0-19580 GCA_039588255.1 Gemmatimonadota bacterium
TCGTGGAAGTGCTCGGTTACCGCCCGGGTGGTGTGCTGCAGCCGTGAGAGAATCCAGCGGTCGGCCAACTCGAACTGGGAGGAATCCACGTCACGCAGCGACGGCGGCGCCCCGTCGAGGTTGGACAGGATGAGGCGCGCCACGTTCCACAGCTTGTTCCCGAAGTTACGGCCGGCCGCGAACGACGCGTCCAGGTCCTTCTCGTCCAGGATGACGTCGGTTCCTGCGGCCGCACCGGACACCATGTTGTAGCGCAAGGCGTCGGCGCCGTACCGCTCTACCACCTCCAACGGATCGATGCCGTTGCCGAGGGACTTCGACATCTTGCGGTGGAGCGAATCCCGGACGATACCGTTCAGGTACACCGTCTCAAACGGGCGATCCCCGAGGAAGTAGTAGCCGCCCATGATCATCCGGGCGACCCAGAAGAAGATGATGTCGGGGCCGGTCACCAGGGTGTGTCCCGGATAGAAGTGCTTCAGGTCGTCGGTTTCCTTGGGCCAGCCCAAGGTTGCGAACGGCCAGAGCCACGACGAGAACCAGGTGTCCAACACGTCATCGTCCCGACGCAGCTCCCCCCCGCATCCGCACGTCGCCGGCTCGTCCTCCGCCACGAGGATCTTCCCGCAGCCTTCCGCCTGGCAGTACCACGCAGGAATGCGGTGTCCCCACCAAAGCTGGCGAGAGATGTTCCAGTCCCGGATCTCGGTGAGCCAGTTCTCGTACACCTTGCCCCACCGCTCGGGGATGAACCGAACCTTGCCCTCGCGGTACGCCTCGAGCGCCGTCTCGGCCAGCGGTTTCATGTTCACGAACCACTGGTGGGACAGCCTGGGCTCGACCACGGTGTTGCAGCGGTAGCACCGGCGGACGGCGTGTCGGTAGGGCTCCTCCTTCTCCAGCAGGCCTTCGGCCTGGAGCGCCTCGACGATCCTCTTACGGGCGTCGTCCCTATCGAGACCACGCAATGCCTCTGGGACGCGCTCCATGTCCACCATGTTGGCGTGTTCGTCAATCACCACGGGGCGTTCCAGGTCGCCGTCCATGGCGTTGGCGATGTCGAAGTCGTTGGCGTCGTGGGCCGGCGTCACTTTGAGCATGCCCGTTCCGAACTCCCGCTCGACGACCGTGCTCACGTCGATGGGGATCTCGATGGCCGTCAGGGGTATCCGCACGGTCTTGCCGGTGAGCGCCTGGTGCTTCCCGTCGTCAGGGTGGTGCACCAGGGCCACGTCGCCGAACATCGTCTCGGGCCGGGTGGTGGCCACCGTGACGTGGCCGGACCCTTCGGTGAGGGGATAGCGAATGTGCCACAGCCGGGTCTCCCGGTCGTGGAACTCCGCCTCTTCGTCGGACAACGAGGTCAGGCACCGGGGGCACCAGTGAATCACCCGGTGGCCGCGATAGACCAGCCCGTCGTCGTGCAGCTGCACGAACACCCGCTTGACGGCGGCTGAGTAATCCTCGTCCAGGGTGAACCGCGTGCGCGACCAGTCGCACGACGCGCCGATGGCCTTGAGCTGATCGAGAATGGTCCCGCCCTTGCGGTTCACGTGATCCCACACCCGCTGCACGAAGGTGTCGCGGCCCAAGTCTTGGCGCGTCTTTCCCTCTTCTTCGCGCAGGGTGCGCTCCACCACGTTCTGGGTGGCGATCCCGGCGTGGTCCGTCCCGGGAAGCCACAGGGCCTCCCGGCCGCGCATCCGCTCGAACCGGATCATCACGTCCTGGAGCGTGTTGTTCAGCCCGTGCCCCATGTGCAGGATGTCGGTCACGTTCGGCGGAGGGATGACGATGACGTACGGGTCCCGACCGGAGGTCCCATCGGCGGTGAACACGGCGGCGTCGAGCCACCGCTGATAGACGGCCTCTTCGATCGCCGCGGGGTCGTATTGGGGAGCCAGGTCCCGTGTGATGGTCGGTTCTGTCATCGGACCACGGTCTCTACCGTAGGTGGTACAAGTATTGGTGCAGGTGGGGATGCGCGTCGGCGTCTGTCCGCATCGTGTCGCGGTGATCAGCGGCCCCCACCCGGCTGTGGGCGGAGGCTCCTAAGAAACGACCGCCGACTGCTCGTTGGTGTCGGTACCCTCGACCAGGACGTGATTGACGATCACGTCCGCACCCATTACGCCCCGGGCCAGTTCTGCCGCCAGCTCTCGCGTCGTTTCGTCGGGTGCCGTCCCAGCCAACTCGATGAGCCCGCCACCCATGGCGCGGACCGTGAGGCTCAGCTGGCGCGTTGCCGGGTTGTGCTTGAGCACGTCGAGGAGCTCGTGCTCGATGCGGTCGAGGCCCTCGTCGACCGCGTCCTCTCCATCCGTCGGGCGCAGCCGCCGCACCGCCCGCTTCACCCGATCCGAGTCCACGTCGCCCAGCAGTCCCCCGGCGACGAGGCCGAAGAGCAACCCGGCGCCGAAACCGACGGCGCCCGTGAGCGCGAGACCGAGCCCGCTACCGGATTCTCGTTCGCTCACTCGCAACGCCCCTCCCATGGGTGTCGGGTACATGCTAAACTTATTCCTCTTAACAATGTACGAACCCTGCGACTTTATCAACGGATGACTTCCGAGCGCGGACCCGAAGTGGGCAACCAGGCCCTGATCCAGTCCCTGATCGTGGCCGTCATCGTGCTTGCCGGTCTCGTCCTGCTGTTTCTGTTCGGTGACGTTCCGGCGCCGATCGTCCAATGACCAGCCCGATCACCATCAATCTCCCCGACGGGTCTGTACTAGAGGTCCCAGCCGGGACGACGGCCCTGGAGGTGGCCGAGGGCATCGGTGCCGGCCTCGCCCGGGCGGCGCTGGCGGCCAAGGTGGACGGTGAGGTCTGGGACCTCGGCCGGCCGATCTCCGAACCCGTCTCGCTCGAGATCCTGACCGAGCGCCAGCCCGAGGCCCTGGATGTCCTGCGACACTCGGCGGCCCACGTGTTGGCCACGGCGGTGCGCCAGCTCTTCCCCGAAGCGAACATCGGGTTCGGGCCGGCGATCGAGGACGGGTTCTACTACGATTTCGAGGTCGAGCGGCCGTTTACGCCGGAAGATCTCGAGGCCATCGAGCAGCGCATGCAGGGGGTGGTAAAGGAGGATTACCCCTTCGTCCGTGAGGAGGTCGACCGGGCCGATGCCGAGGGCCGGTTCAAGGACGACCCGCTCAAGCTGGAGCGGCTCGAGGAATTGGGCGACCACGAGATCATCTCCGTGTACACCGACGGTCCCTTCGTCGATCTGTGCCGGGGCCCGCACCTGCCGGCTACCGGTCGCCTCAAGCATTTCAAGCTGCTGCACGCCGCCGGGGCCTATTGGCGGGGCGACGAGCGGCGTCAGATGCTCCAGCGGATCTACGGCACCGCCTGGTTCGACAAGAAGGATTTGGACCAGTACCTCACGCGGCTCGAGGAGGCGCGCAAGCGCGACCACCGCATCATCGGCAAGCAGCTCGATCTGTTCAGTATCCAGGATGACGTGGGTCCCGGGCAGGTCATGTGGCACCCGCGAGGCGCGACCATCCAGTTCGAGTTGCGCCGGTTCATCGAGGACGAGGTGCTGCGGCGGGGCTACGACCTGGTGTACACGCCCCACGTCACCAAGGAGCAGCTCTTCGTCCGATCGGGACACATCCCGGTCTACGAGGAGTACCAATTCCCGGCGATGGCCGCGGCGTCGGGAGACGCAGACGACGTACGCTATCGGGTGAAGCCGATGAACTGTCCGATGCACACCCTCGTGTATGCGTCGCGGCAGCGATCGTACCGCGAGCTGCCCGTGCGACTCGCGGAGGTGGCCAACGTCTACCGCAACGAGCGGTCGGGCACGCTGCACGGCATGCTCCGCGTCCGCGGCCTCACCATGGACGACGCGCACATCTTCTGCCGCGAGGATCAGATCGAGGACGAGATCTTCGACATGCTCGGTCTGACGGACTTCGTGCTCAGCGAGACCTTCGGGCTCGACTACCGACTGGACCTGGCCACCCGGCCGGAGAAGAAGATCGGGGCGGACGAGGCCTGGGAAATCGCCGAAAAGGCGCTGCACGGAGCCCTCGAGCGGAAGAACATCACGTACGGCATCGACGAGGGGGGCGGCGCGTTTTACGGTCCCAAGATCGACATCAAGATCCGCGACGCCATCGGGCGGGAGTGGCAGGGCGCGACAATTCAGCTTGACTACCAACTGCCCGAACGCTTCGAGTTGGAGTACGTTGGATCCGACAACAAGCCGCATCGGCCCGTGATGATTCACCGGGCCATCTACGGCACCATGGAGCGGTTCGTCGGCATGCTAATCGAGCACTTTGCCGGGGCGTTTCCGGTGTGGATCTCGCCCGAGCAGGTGCGGGTCATCCCGATCACCGACGAACAGGCGGGTGACGCGGTCGCCATCGACGAGCGTCTGCGGGCGGCCGGAATCCGGTCGAGCGTCGACGATCGGAGTGAGACCCTCAATTACCGCGTGCGTGACGGCGAAATCATGAAGGTGCCTTACATGGCTGTGGTCGGGAAACGTGAGGTGGAAAACGGCACCGTGGCGCTGCGCCTGCGCGGCGGTGGCAAGAAGCAGGAGATCCTGTCCGTCGACGCGTTCGTGGAGCGCGTCTTGGATCAAATCCGCAAACGGACCCTCTCGCCGACAGGTTGAACGGGCGGGGACCGCCCGTTTACCTTTCGTGTCCTGGCCCTCCGCGCGTCCCTCTCGACACGGGCGGAGCGCCGGATCCTGAAAACTGAGTTATTCCAGCAAAAGAGTCAGGTGAATCGTGTCAAACAGTGAAACAGCTCCGGTTCTCCTGAGTGCCACACGGACACCCATCGGTCGCTACTTGGGCGGTTTGGCGCCGCTTCAGGCCACAGAGCTCGGGGCGATCGTGATTCGCGAAGCGTTGGCCCGTGCCGGTGTAGACCACGCAGCGGTTGACGAAGTCATCATGGGCAACGTGCTGCAGGGTGGGGCGGGGCAGGCGCCTGCTCGACAGGCAGCGGTGCATGCGGGGATTCCCGGCACCGTGCCCGCGATGACGATCAACAAGGTGTGCGGCTCGGGACTCAAGGCGGTGATGTTGGCTGCCCAGGCCATCAAGGCCGGGGATGCCCAGTGCATCATCGCAGGCGGTATGGAGTCCATGTCAAACACCCCTCACTACCTGTGGGGGATGCGCGGTGGGGTGAAGTTCGGCAATCAGGAACTGAAAGACGGGCTGATTCATGACGGGCTTTGGTGCTCCTTCGGCAATTGCCACATGGGGGGGCACGCGGAGTACACCGCCGACAAGGCCCAGGTCACGCGGGAAGAGCAGGACCAATTTGCGTACGACAGCCATCTCAAGGCGGTGGATGCCATCGAGAACTGTCGTTTCTCCGCCGAGATCGTGCCGGTGGAGATAGAGGGACGCAAGGGCACGACCGTGGTGGATACCGACGAGTCGCCTCGCAAGGACACCACCGTTGAAGCCCTCGGAAAGCTCCGGGCGGCATTTCAAAAGGACGGTACGGTCACCGCCGGCAACGCCCCGGGTCTCAACGACGGCGCCAGTGCGGTGGTCGTCACCTCGGAGGCTTTTGCCAAGGCCCACGGTGTGGAGATCCTCGCACACGTCACCAACTACGCCACCGGTGGTGGGGAGCCGCAGGATCTCTTCTTTGCTCCCGTCATTGCGGTGCAGAACTTGATGCAGAAGGACAACGCGAAAATCGGGGATTACGATCTCATTGAAGCCAACGAGGCGTTTTCGGTCCAAGCGCTGGCCGATGGGAAGGCCCTCGGGTGGGATTGGGACCGCGTAAACGTGAACGGCGGGGCGGTGGCGCTCGGACACCCGATCGGTGCCAGCGGCGCCCGCATCCTCACCACCCTGTTGTACGCCATGCAACAGCGCGAGGCCGCGCGCGGCCTGGCAACGTTGTGCCTTGGCGGTGGAAACGCCGTCGCCCTCAGCGTGGAGCGAAACTGATCGTGGCAACCGTACCTCTCTCAACAACCGCAGCGCCATACGCGTTGCCGATGCAGCGGATGATCGCCCTCGTTCTGGGCGCGCTGGTGGTGGCCGTGGGTGCGCAGGTGGCGATTCCCCTGCCGGGGACGCCGGTGCCCATCACGTTGCAGGTGCCCGCGGTGCTCCTGGTCGGCGGACTGTTGGGTCCCAGGCTGGGGACCGCGAGTCTGGTGCTGTATCTCGCCATGGGTGCGGCTGGGCTCCCGGTGTTTGCGCCGGTCGGCGCGCCGGGCATTGCCCGCCTCTTCGGACCCACGGGAGGGTATCTGTTGGCGTATCCGCTGGCGGCGGGTCTCACCGGGCTGATTGCCCGGGATGGCCGGTCGTGGCTCCGGGTGGCGGTGGCGGTGGTGGTGGGACTGGTGGTGATTCACGCCGGGGGCGTGGCGCAACTTGCAGTACTGGGAGGCGACATGGGGACGGCACTGCGTCTCGGGTCGGTACCGTTCCTTGCAAACGACGTTATCAAGTTGGCTCTGGCGGCCCTGCTCCTTCGCAGGTTTGGCGACAAGACCAAGGCGCTCCACTGAGGGCGCCTTTTTTGTGAGTAGCGAGTCGTGAGCAGGGCAGTCCGATGCGGAGTACTTGGAGATCGATATGAATAAAGCGGCGGTTGTTGGGGCGGGAACCATGGGCAACGGCATCGCGCATGTCTTCGCGCAATCGGGGTGTGACGTGCAGTTGGTCGACGTATCGCAAGAAGTCCTCGAGCGCGGGCTGTCGACGATCCGCAAGAACATGGACCGTCAAGTCAAAAAAGAGAAAATCACATCCGAGGAGCGCGACGCCGCGCTGGGACGGATCAACACGTCGACCGACCTCGGCGCGCTCAACGGAGCCGAGCTGGTCGTCGAGGCGGTCACCGAGACGCCCGATCTGAAATTCGGGATCTTTCGCGAGATGGACGGCGTGGCGGAGAGCGGGGCGATCCTCGCTACCAACACGTCTTCGATCTCCATCACGGAGATCGCCGCGCAAACCCAGCGGCCCGAGCAGGTGATCGGCATGCACTTCATGAATCCGGTCCCGGTGATGCAGCTGGTTGAGATCATTCGCGGCCTGCAAACGTCGGACGAGACGCTGGCCAAGGTGGTGGAGACGACGAAGGCCCTCGGGAAAACCCCGGTTGAAGTGAACGATTATCCGGGGTTCGTCTCCAACCGGGTCCTCATGCCGATGATCAACGAGGCATGCTACTGCGTCATGGAGGGCGTAGCCGAGGTGGAGGCCGTCGACGCCGTCATGAAGCTCGGGATGGCTCATCCCATGGGTCCGCTGACGCTGGCGGATCTCATCGGGCTCGATGTGTGCCTCCACATTCTCGAGGTGCTGCATCGCGGCCTCGGCGACGACAAGTATCGGCCATGCCCACTGCTCCGGAAGATGGTGGCCGCCGGTCGGCTCGGCCGGAAGAGCGGACGGGGGTTCTATGACTACGCCTAGTTTCACCGAGGACGCGGTGGACGAGGAGCGCCGCCGGGAATTCGTTGAGGTCGCACGGGACTTCGCGCAGCGGGAGATTGCCCCGCACGCGGCAGCGTGGGATCAGAAAAAGGAATACCCGTCGGACGTAATCAAGCAGCTCGGCGAGTTGGGCTTCCTGGGGCTCCTCGTATCGGAGGATCTGGACGGGCTCGGCCTCGACCCGCTGACTTACCTCATGATGATCGAGGAGATTGCGGCGGCGGATGCGAGTGTCTCGATCACGCTGAGCGTGCACAACTCGCTGCCGTGCCACATCCTGGAGACATACGGTACGTCCGAGCAGCACGAGCGGTGGCTCAAGCCGATGGCGCGCGGCGAGCTCCTCGCGGCGTTTTGCGTCTCGGAGGCCGACAGCGGATCCGACCTGGCGAGCCTCCGGGCCCGGGGCGTTTGGGATGGGTCGTCCTGGGTGCTCAGCGGCACCAAGGCGTGGGTGACCAGCGGTGACGTGGCCGATCTCCTGTTCGTCATGGTACGCACGTCGGAGGATGCGAGCTCGCGGGCACGGGGCCTGTCGTTCTTCGTGGTGCCGGCGGATACGCCCGGCGTCGAGCAGGGGAAGGCGGAGGACAAGATGGGCATCCGCGCCTCGCGGACGATATCGATCGTACTGAACGACGTGAAGCTCGGGCCGGAGCATCTGATTGGCGAGGAAGGGAAGGGGTTTCGCCACGCCATGGAGGGCCTGGACCAAGGCCGCCTTGGTGTCGCGGCGCAGGCCGTAGGCATTGCGCGTTCCGCGCTCGACCACTCGGTCAAGTACGCCGCGGAGCGACAGCAATTCGAGAGACCCATCAAAGATTTTCAGGGAGTGAGCTTCATGCTGGCGGACATGGCGACGCGGTTGTCCGCCGCACGGGCCTTGCTCCACGAGGCGGCCCGCGCCAAGCAGCGGGGTGAGAACATCACGATGCGGGCCAGCATGGCGAAGTTGTTTGCGTCCGAAATGGCGATGTACGTAACGACGCAGGCCGTGCAGATATTCGGTGGATACGGGTACATGCGTGATTATCCGGTTGAGCGGCTGTTTCGCGACGCGAAGGTGACTGAGATCTACGAGGGGACGAGTGAGGTCCAGCGCATCGTCATTGCCCGCGAGCTATACAACAACAACGATTAACGAAGGGATCCGGACGTGATTTTTGAAGCGATTGGCAAGCACGCGCATGAGCAAGTCAGCTACATGTACGACCCGGACAGCGGCTACCGGGGAATCATCGCCATTCACAACACGACCCTGGGCCCGGCACTCGGCGGAACCCGCTTCTGGAACTATGAGAGTGAAGAAGAGGCCCTCATCGACGTGTTGCGGCTCTCCCGGGGCATGACATATAAGGCGGCCGTTGCGGGGCTCGACCTGGGTGGTGGCAAGAGCGTGATCTTGGGTAACAACAAGATTGCCGATCGGGAAGGCATCTTCCGCGCGCACGGTAAGCACGTCGAATTGATGCGGGGCCGCTACATCACGGCGGAGGACGTTGGAACGTCGACGCAGGACATGGATTACGTACGGCAGGAAACCAACCACGTCGTAGGGCTGGAAGACCGCTCCGGCGATCCGTCGCCGGTGACGGCCTTCGGGGTCTACCGGGGGATGAAGGCGTGCGCCCAGTTCAAATACGAGGACGAGTCCCTCGCTGGAAAGACCGTGGCGGTTCAGGGTATCGGGCACGTCGGGTACTACCTCTGCAAGTACCTGAGTGAAGAGGGTGCCACGATCATCGCCAGCGACATCGATCAGGAGAAGGTGGACCGGGTGGTGCATGAATTCGGCGCCAAACCCATCGGGGAGATGGAGATCTATGGGGCGGACAGCGACATCTTCGCGCCGTGCGCTATGGGTGCCGTAATCAACGACGACACCATCGACGCGTTGAAGGTGGACATCATCGCCGGCGGGGCGAACAACCAGCTCGCCGAAGACCGGCACGGTGACGCCCTGGACGCTCGGGGCATCATCTACGCGCCGGACTACGTGGTGAACGGTGGGGGACTGATCAACGTGAACGCCGAGTTGGCCGGGTGGACGATGGAGAAGGCCCACGACAAGGCCGGAGAGATTCGCGACACGGTATATAACATCCTTGAGATTGCGCGCGACGAGGGTATTCCTTCTTATAAGGCGGCCCGGCGGCTGGCGCTGCGTCGGATCGAGGAGGCAAGGCGGGCCGCAGTCGCCAGGTAGCAGAGGACATCCCGACTGACATCGTCTGGGGGGTTCGTTGGCTGAGAAGATCCCTATCGGGGCCGACCATGCAGGGTTTGCCCTCAAGGAGCGGTTGAAGAGCGAGCTCGAGGCCCTGGGTTTCGAGCCCGTCGATGTTGGGACCCACTCCTCCGATTCGGTGGACTACGCCGACTATGGCAAGCAGGTGGCGGCCCAGGTTGGTGAGGGGGCGGTGACGCGGGGCGTGTTGACCTGTGGCACCGGGCTCGGTATGTCCTACACCGCCAATCGCTACGCCGGCGTCAGGGCCGCGCTGGCCTGGACCCCGGAGATCGCCGAGCTGTCACGGCGGCACAACGATGCCAACATCTTGGTGCTGCCGGCCCGTTTCGTCGATGAGGAGCAAGGTGTGGAGATTCTGCGTCGCTGGCTCGAGGCTCCCTTTGACGGGGGCCGCCACGCATGCCGCGTCGCAAAAATCGAGGCTGACGAATGACATTGTTACATACACTCGAAGAGTCCGACACAGCCGTCTTTCGATTGGTGCAACGAGAAGCCCAGCGGCAAGAAGAGGGCCTCGAGCTGATCGCAAGCGAGAACTTCGCGTCGCGGGCCGTGATGGAGGCGATGGGGTCGCCCCTCACAAACAAGTACGCCGAGGGGTATCCGCGGAAGCGCTATTACGGCGGATGCGAGGTCGTGGACGAGGTCGAACAGCTGGCGATCGACCGGGCCAAGGAACTGTTCAGCGCCGATCACGCCAACGTGCAGCCCCACGCCGGCTCGCAGGCCAATCTCACCGCCTACCTGGCCGTACTGCAGCCCGGTGAGAAGTTGATGGGGATGTCCCTCACGCACGGCGGACACCTCACCCACGGGCACAAAGTCAACCACAGCGGGCAGATCTTCCAATCGGTCCAATACGGTGTCCAGGAGTCGACGGGGCTGATCGACATGGACCAGGTGCGGGAGATGGCCCAGCGCGAGCGGCCCAAGCTGGTGATCGCCGGGACCAGCGCGTATCCCCGCATCGTCGACTTCCCGGCGTTTGCGGAAGTGGCACGGGGGATCGATGCGGTGTTCCTCGTGGACATGGCCCACTTCGCCGGATTGGTCGCCGGTGGACATTACCCCAACCCGATGGAGCACGCCCACATCGTCACCAGCACGACACACAAGACGCTCCGCGGTCCTCGCGGAGGTTTCATTTTGTGTCGTGAAGAGTTTGCCAAAGCGGTGGACAAGAGCGTGTTCCCAGGTGGCCAGGGCGGACCGCTGGAGCACGTGATTGCCGCCAAGGCCGTCGGATTCGGTGAGGCCCTGCAACCCAGCTTCAAGGAGTACGGGGCGCAAGTCATCCGGAATGCCAGGAAGCTCGGAGAGGTGTTGGCGCAGCGGGGATACGATCTCGTCTCCGGCGGCACGGATACCCACCTTATATTGGTCGATCTGCGCGCCAAGTCGTTTTCGGGCAAGGATGGAGAAGAAGCCCTCGGGCGCGCCGGGATTCACGTTAACAAGAACACCGTGCCCGGCGATCAGCGCTCGCCGTTCGTCACCAGCGGGCTGCGAATCGGCTCATCGGCCTTGACGACCCGGGGGATGGGCGAGGAGGAGATGGCCCGAATCGCGGATTTCATCGCCCGCGTGTTGGAGGCTTCGGACGACGCCACGATCGAGGCCGTCGCCGCCGAGGTGCGGGAGCTGGCGGAGAGCTTCCCCCTCTACGCGACGGCTCCCACGGCGTGAATCCCTCTTGCTCGCTTCCGTCCGCTCCGCCACCTTTGACGTATGACTGAGCTGCAACTCGCCGACGAGATTCTGGACAAGATCCGGGAGGCGGATGGGCAGTACCACGAACGGGCGTATCTGTTCGTGCTGGCCGCGCTGGAGTACGGCCAGCAACAGCGCCCGGTACGGGGTCATGTGACTGGCCAGGAGTTGGCGTGGGCATGCCGCGATTTTGCGGTTGCGCAGTTTGGGCTGACGGCTCGAACGGTGTTGAATCACTGGGGGCTCGAGAACACCGAGGACATCGGTCGGATCGTGTTTACGCTGATCGAGGTTGGTCTGTTCATGAAGGAGGATACGGACCAGGTCTCGGATTTCGAAAACGTCTTTGATTTCGCAGCAGCGTTTGACCGAGATTATCCGTGGGCTGGAGTGAGGTGCGTAGGGCGTTAGCATGAACCCGGCCAGCGGGGTGTTCCGCAGTTCTCAGGAGCAAAGGGGGTGGATATGATGGAAGGTAGGGATTGGCCGGATTGTAAGAAGTGCGGGAAGGGGTTGTTGATCCCGCTTTCCGACTACGGCCGGGACGGCGCACCGATCACCTACAAAGCATGGGTTTGCTCGGATCCGGAGTGCGGCTTTAACCTCCGCATCGACAACGGCGAGATTTCTCTCGGGCGCCCCGTGGGACAGAGTTTCAAATAGGGGAAGTACGACGTCCTGCGGTTGCGGGACTGTTTTACCCCAGAGAGCCGGACGAGCTCCGGACTTTAGTTGAGGGCCTGCTCGCCGAGGTCCACGCCACGCCGGGGCCCGCCACGGCGGCCATCGTTCCCCACGCAGGTTTGATCTACTCCGGCGCCTGTGCCGCCGAGGTCTTCAAGCGCCTGCAACTCTCCCCAACGGTCGTCATCCTGGCGCCCAACCACACCGGCATGTTGGGGACGCCAGGCGGCGCAAGCACATGGAGGAGTGGCGTCTTTCAAACGCCTCTCGGCGAGATCGCCATCGCGGAAGACTTCGTATCCGCGTTGTGCGCGGCATGTCCCCTGGTCGGCCACGATCCCATGGCGCACGCCCGAGAGCACGCCATCGAGGTGGAGCTGCCGTTTCTCTCGCTGCTGTCCCCCTCCTCTGCGATTGTTCCCATCGTGCTGGCGTGGGACGATTGGGACCGCTGCAGGCAACTGGGTGAGGCGCTGGCCGGCGTCGTCCGCGAGTGGCCTGGCGCGGTGAGTCTGATCGCGTCGTCCGACATGACCCACTACGAGAGCGCCGCGTCGGCGGAACAGAAGGATCGGGTTGCACTGGAACGAGTGACCGGGCTCGATGGGGAAGGACTCTTGAAGATCTGCCATCAACGCAACATCACCATGTGCGGTCGCGGGCCGGCGGCCGTCGTCCTCGAGGCGGCGCGGTTGCTCGGTGCGGCGGAGGCAGAGGTGGTGGATTATCGGAACAGTGGGTGGGTGACGGGAGACGAGGGGCAGGTGGTGGCGTATGCCGGGGTGACGATTCGATGAGGAAGGACGATGCCCTGCGAGAACTGGCCGCCGCGAGGGGTGGCCGAATCCCGGTGCTGGACGCGGAGCAGTCGGCGAAGTGGGACGCCATGTCCATCGAGGCGGGGGTTCTGTCGCGGGTGTTGATGGAGGCGGCGGGGCGGGGGGCCGCCGCCGCGATCGGGGAGGCCTACGGCGCCGACCTGGCGAAGGGGATCATCGTCGTTGCCGGCCACGGGAACAACGGGGGGGATGGCTGGGTCGTGGCCCGGGCGCTCCGGGCCCTCGGGGTTCCGGTGTGGGTCGCGGAAGCCGATCGGGAGCGCTCCCCGGACTGCCGGGCGAACCGGGGCCTGGCGATCACGACCCTGGTGCAGCCGCTCGCTGCGGATGAGGAGTGGCCCAGGGCAGGCCTCGTCGTGGATGCCCTGCTGGGGACGGGGGCGAGCGGCGAGCCCCGGGGGGAGATCGGCGACCTGGCCGCTCGGATCGTCGACTTCGGAGAGCCGGTGGTGGCCATCGACGGTCCCACGGGACTCGATCTCAGCACCGGTGAGGCCCACGGCCCGGTCCGGGCGGACCTCACCGTGACCTTTGGCGGTCTGCGGCGTGGGCATCTCATCGCCCGAGAGTGGTGCGGCCGGATTGTGGTGGTGGAGATGGGGTTCATCATGCCCCTCTCCCGGTGGCCGCTCTTCGTCGATGATCGGTGGGCCGCGTCCCTCATCCCCTCGTTCAAGGCCGACATGCACAAGGGCGACCGGGGACGGGTCTTGATCGTGGGCGGCCAGAACGGCATGGCGGGCGCCGTGCGTCACGCCGCCCGAGGCGCGTTCGCCGCCGGGGCCGGCCTGGTGAAGGTGGCGGCGCAGCCCGAGTCGGTAGCTGCGCTCCAGGAATCCCTGCCCGACGCAATGACACTCCAGACTGCCCTCGGGCCGGAGGTCGAGCCGGAGCTGGCCGCTGCTCTGGGGTGGGCCGACGCGGTGGTGCTGGGCCCCGGCATGGGACGTGACGATGCGCGGGCGGCGTTTGTGAAGAACGTGCTGGAGACAGCACCCGCCCCGGGGGTGGAGCGCACCGGGGGGACAGCCATCGTGATCGACGCCGACGCGCTCCACGCGGGGGCGGACGCGCTGCGTGCAGGGACCGCCCCTCGGGTCTTTACGCCACACCTGGGAGAGTTCAAGGCTGCGTTCCCGGAGCAAGGGGAGCTGGCCGAGACTGATCGCTTTGCGGCGGCCGTCGCCGCGGCCGGACCGGTGCCCCGAGACGACGACGTCATCGAGCTCACCAGCGCCATGCAGAACTTCACTGTCTTGTTCAAGGGTGTCCCGACTATCGTTGCCGGGCGGGACGGTTCGGTGAGGGTGGTGGGGAGCGGCAATCCGGGGCTGGCAACGGGCGGCAGCGGCGACGTCCTGTCGGGCTTCATCGCAGCGTTCCTCGCTCAGGGACTGAACACCCTCGAGGCTGCGTCCCTCGGGGCTCACGTGATGGGACGCGCCGCCGAAACCGCGGCCGCCCAGGGGTCGGTGCGGACGGTGCGGCCGGACGACGTCATGGCGGCCGTCCCGGAGGTGTGGCGCCAGCTGGAAACGCCGCCGCCCGTCGAGCCGCCGGTGTTGCTGAGGCTGGATCCGCCGGCGGTGGTATGACGTTGCGTATCGCCGGCGCCGCCCTACTCGCGGCGCTCTTCACGACACCCACCGCAGCCCAGACACGCATCTGGCGCCCCGACGAGCGCGTCGTGCTCAGGGACTACGGCGTGGTCTTTCAGGTGGCGGCCACCAACGACGCGGTGTACGCGGCAACGAGTGGTGGACTAATCGTCTACGACGCCCGGTTCGACAGGTGGCTCCCGCCCGTCACGGAGTTGGACGGCTATCCCGGGGGGGAGGTCGTGACCGCGATGTTGGGCGACCCGTCCGACGAGTCCCTCTGGATCGGAGCCGTGGACGAAGTGGTGCACTACCTCCCGCGGATGCAGCTGGTCGAGCGCTATCCCGTCAGCCAACTGATCGAATCCATGTTCTTCGATCGAACCGATCCCATTGGCGGGCTGTACGTGGGCACGGCAAATCGGGAGTGGTACGTGATTGCCCGGGGCAGCGGCATCCCCGTGCGCGTCTTCCGCTCTCCCCCGTCGGGCGACCGCACGGTGATCCCAACCCTCAATGCCGTGCTGCGGCAGTTTCCGGCCGCCGACCCCCTGCAGGCCGCAGTCCTCTCCGAGGCCGGCCGGCAGTACCGGTACACGTCGGCCGCCACCGAGCCGATGAATCGCATCGCGTACTTCGGCACGAACGGGCTGGGTCTCGTGCGCTACGACGCCGGGGTGGCCCGGGTCGAGCGCCTGCCCTTCGGGCTCCTCGCTGATGGCGTCGGGGCCCTCGCCCTCGACGGCGGAGCCGTGCTGGTTGGGACGGCAGACAACCCCGGTGACCGTGCGTATACCCCGGGGTTCTCCTGGGTGAGTGCCAATCTGGAGCAGTCGCGCCTCGACCGGGGGCCAGGGTCCATCGGATACCGCTTCCGGGAGGTCCGGGACCTGGTCCGCTGGGAGGATCAGTTCTGGGCGGCGACGGACGCCGGTGTGGTGCCGTTGGGGGGAGGGCGCTCGAGCGCCATCGACCGCCAGGCCGGCTTGCCTGCCAACGACATCTACGCCCTGGCGCCGTCTCCCGACGGGCTCTGGGTCGGAACCGCCAGAGGGTTGGCGCTGCTCCGGGACGGCGGTGTCACCGTGGAGTTGGCGGAGGCCACCATCGGCGCCGGCGCGATGATCAGTGCCCTCGCGGTGGAGGGAACGGGGCTCTGGGCCGGTGGGCCAAACGGTCTGCTGTTTCTGCCCGAAGGTACGGGACGCGTGACGATGGCTGCCCTGACGAGCGGTGAGCCCCTGCTGGGGGACCGGGTGGCGGCGCTGGCGGTGGTGGGGAGGCGGGTGGTGGTGGCCACGGGGGATGGGATCCTCTGGCGGGGCGCCGACGGCCGGTGGACCCACGAGACGCCGCCGGGGCTGGGACGGCTCACCGCTCTGGCCGCCGATGGCGACGGTGTGTGGGTGGGGGGCGAGCTCGGGGCTGCCCACTTCACCTTCGACACTCGGGAGTTTCAGACCGGCGCCGGCGCGGGAGATCTCCCGGGGCGGGTGACGGATCTGGCCGCGTCGGAGGACTATCTCTGGGCTGCAACCGACCGGGGCCTGGTGCGGATTGAAAAGCGGGTGGTGGTGCGATGAGCCATACCCCCCTGGGGCCCGGCACCGAGTTCGACATGATCCGCAGCGTGTGGCGCCGCATCGGCGAGCGGGGCACGCCCTCCGGCGACGACTGTGCGTTCGTCGAGGTAGACGGCGTGCGGCTCGCCATCTCCTGCGATCTCTCCATCGAGGGGACCCACTTCCAGACCGGGTGGCTCGATCTGCCGGAGATCGGTTGGCGGGCCGCGACGGCGGGCCTGTCGGATCTTGCGGCGGTGGCGGCGAAACCCCTGGGCGTCACCGTGAGCGTCGGGGCGACTCGGGAGCGGCCTGCGGATCACGTCGCCGACCTCATGGCCGGTGTCGCCGACGCCGCCCAGGAGGCTGGGGCCGTCGTCTGGGGGGGAGACGTCGTGCGCGCCGAGACGTTGGTGCTCGACGTGACTGCCGTGGGACGATTGAAGCACGACCCGGTCCGCCGCACCGGCGCCCAGGTGGGTGACGGCCTATTCGTGACGGGAACGCTCGGCGGCCCCGCCGCCGCCCTGGCCGCGTGGAACGACGCCCGGGAGCCCGACGCGTCCGCTCGGGAGCGGTTCGCCCGGCCGCACGCCAGGATACACGAGGCCCACTGGCTCCGCGATCGGGGAGCCCACGCCATGCTCGACATGAGCGACGGCTTGCTGGCCGACGCCGGCCACCTGGCGGCGGCGTCCGAGGCGTGCTGTGTTCTGGAGCTCGAGGCGCTTCCGGTTCATCCGGTCGCCGATCCGGGGCAGGCGCTCGCCGGCGGCGAGGAGTACGAGCTCCTCGTGGCCCTCCCCGACGACGAGGCGGTGTGCGGTGAATTTTTCCAGGGGTTCGGGTTATCCTTAACCCGCGTCGGACGCGTGGAGGCGGGGTCTGGCGTCCGCGTCCATTCGGATGGAGAGCCCGTCGAGTATCCGGATGCGTTTACCCACTTCTGACGTAGCGAATCGCAGCGATGCTCCGCACGGCCTGGTTCCTATTCAACCTCTTCGTCTATACCGCCTGGTACGCCAGCAAGGCGGTCATCGCCGGTGTGCTCAAGGTCCCCAACCGACCGGGCGGTGTGTACGACGAGTGCGCCCGGCGCTGGTCCGTCCGGATGATCAAGGTGGCAGGAGTCGAGATCCGCACCTCGGGATACGACAGCGTGCCCCAAAACCGTCCCGTCGTCTACGTCTCCAACCACCAGTCCTGGTTCGACATCTGGGTGATGTCGAGCATCGTCCCGGGGCAATGCCGCTTCGTCGCGAAGAAGGAACTCCAAAAGATCCCCGTCTTGGGACGGGCAATGCGCTCCGCCGGCCACATCTACATCGACCGGCAGAACCGCCAAAGAGCCTTCTCGGCGTACGAGGCGGCGGCGGCCTACATCAGGAGGGGGATGAGCGCCGTGCTGTTTCCCGAGGGGACCCGGAGCCGCACGGGAGACCTGTTGCCGTTCAAGAAGGGACCGTTCGTCCTGGCCCTCGCGGCCCAGGTGCCGGTGGTCCCCGTCTACATCGCCGGAACGTTTTCCCTGCTTCCCAAAGGGAGCGTCACGATCCACCCCAACCCGGTCGCGGTCATGTTCGGTGAAGAGATCCCCACGGAAGGAATGGAGTACGAGGATCGCACGCGCCTCATGGTCGTGACGAGAGAGGCCATCGAGCAGCTTCGCGTTGACTCGCAGGAGGTGCTCGGCTAGGTTGCCGCCGCTATGTCAACAATCATCGGAGTACACGGACGAGAGATCCTCGATTCCCGGGGGAACCCCACGGTCGAAGTCGAAGTCGCTCTCTCGAGTGGAGTGATCGGACGCGCCGCCGTGCCCAGCGGCGCATCAACAGGTGAACACGAAGCCGTCGAGCTGCGGGACGGGGATCCCGACCGCTACGGCGGCAAGGGTGTGCTGAAAGCCGTCCAGAACGTCAATGAGACGCTGGCGCCGCGGCTCGAGGGCATGCCCGTCGAGGATCAGATCGGGGTGGACACCCTTATGGTCGATCTCGACGACACCCCCAACAAGGGCAACCTGGGCGCCAACGCCATGCTCGCGGTGTCGCTGGCCGTGGCGCGGGCCGCCGCCGCCGACGCGGAGCTGCCACTGTACCGCTATCTGGGCGGGCCCATGGCCCACGTTCTCCCGGTGCCTATGATGAACATCCTGAACGGGGGTGCCCACGCGTCCAACAACGTGGACGCCCAGGAGTTCATGGTGGTGCCGGTGGGGGCCGAGACGTTCCCCGAGGGATTGCGGATGGGTGTCGAGGTGTTCCACGCCCTCAAGAAGGTGCTGACCAAGCAAGGTCTCTCCACCGCCGTGGGCGACGAGGGCGGGTTCGCGCCCATGCTGCCGTCCAACGAGGCGGCCCTGGAGTCCGTGGTCGCCGCCATCGAAGTCGCCGGTTACAAGGCCGGGGAGGACATTGCCATCACTCTCGATGTGGCCGCCAGCGAGCTGTACGAAGACGGGCAGTATGTATTCAAGAAGGGTGACGGCAGCAAGCACTCTGCCGAGGGGATGGTGGAGATCTACGGCGGGTGGCTGGACAAGTATCCCATCGTGTCCATCGAAGACGGATTGGCCGAGGACGATTGGGACGGGTGGAAGAAGCTGACCGACGCGTTGGGGAACCGGGTGCAGCTCGTGGGCGACGACATCTTTGTTACCAACCCCGAGCGCCTCGCACGAGGGCTCGAGGACGGCGTGGCCAACGCCATCCTCATCAAGCTGAATCAGATCGGCACCCTCACCGAGACCATGCAGTGCATCGAGATGGCCCGGGCCAACGGCTTCGAGACCGTCATCTCCCACCGGTCGGGTGAGACGGAAGACACGTTCATCGCCGACCTGGCCGTGGCTACGGGGGCGGGGCAGATCAAGACGGGAAGCGCGTCGCGCACCGATCGCGTCGCCAAGTACAACCAGCTCTTGCGTATCGCCGAGGAACTGGATGAGAACGCGTTCTACCCGGGCCCCCACCTGTACAACCTGTGAAGCTCGGTCGGGTCATCGGCGGGATCCTTGCCTTCGGCGCGTTGACCTTTGGGTACGCCGGCGGCGAATACAGCACCGGGAACTGGCGGACGTTGAAGGACAACGTCGCCGTGGAGCGGCGTGCGGTTGCCCGTCTTCAAGTCGAGATCGACAGCCTGCGTCGCGTGGCCGACGCATTGGAGAGCGACCCGGCGGCGCAGGAGCGTGCGGCACGGGAGCGCTTCGGAATGCTGCGGCCGGGAGAATTCTTGTACCGGATCCAGCCGGTGCCTGGGGGTAGGCGAGACGAGCCTTGACTCGATTCTGATGGGGTTGGTAGGATGTGTTAGTGAGGTGTGGGGAAGGGAGAGTGCGTGGCGGAGTAGCTCAGCTGGTTAGAGCAGCGGAATCATAATCCGCGTGTCGGGGGTTCGAGTCCCTCCTCCGCTACCTACAAGATGGCGAGCTCCTTGGGGGCTCGCCGTCTTCGTATTGCCCACGTCATCCGACTGCG
>JBDHAF010000058.1:0-33763 GCA_039588255.1 Gemmatimonadota bacterium
CTCCGCTGTCGATTCCCTCGGGTCGCGCACCCCCCATACGCCGGTGCTCGACATCTCGGCTGCCGACGTCCCTTTGCCGGTCGCTTCGTCCTTCAATCCTTCTGCGAGAAAAACCGCCAGCGCCGCGGGATCGCCGGCCAGCACTTCGGGCAGCATAGCCTCCAGCTGCGGCGGTAGCGTGAGCTCGGCTGGGACCGCAGCCTCCAGCTCGACGAGCTCCGGGATCAGGTACATCGAGTTCGACGTCTCGGACGTTCCGCCGTGCCGGTCGAAGACGGGCGGGCCCGAGTCCGGCTCCGCCCTGGCAGGGACGCGTGGCCTGAACGGACCCAACACCGAGCCCAGATCCACGGCGATCCCCTCGGTCTCCTGGTTGATGCGGTCGACGATGAACTTCGTGGTCGCGGCGTTTCCACCGTGCGAGTTCAAGATCAGGAAGCGCTTGAACCCGTGGCGCATGAGGCTCTTCGCCGCTTCGACGTAGACCTCCTGTATGAGGGTCGAGGGCAGGGTGACCGTGCCCGCGAATCCCATGTGATAGGGCGATTGGCCCGGGAGCAGGATGGGTGCGACCAGGACGTCGACTCGCTGAGCGATCAACTTCGCGCGCTCGACGCCGTTCAGGTAATCCGTCCCGATCGGCAGATGGAGCCCGTGTTGCTCGAGCGACGCGACCGGGATGATCACCATGTCGGAGCGGGTCAGGAGGTCCTGCACCTCCGGCACGATCATGTGAGGCAGGTAGTTCCGGACTTTCTGAACCGGTGGCAGGGGGCGCTCCTGCGCGGAGAGGACGCCCGAAGAGACCAGCGCAACCGACGTGATGCAGACGACGAGTTTCATGATGACCCTCCCTCCTCGACGTTCAGGAAGATCAGGTTGGGGCCGCCCGAATTCGCGAAACCGAGGTCAGCGAACCCGTCTCCGTTGAGGTCGGCGGCGGCCACGCCGTAGGTGACATAAGACTCCTCCCCGATCGGGGCGCGAACCCATGTCATCCCCGAACCGTCATTCAGGTAGAGTTCATTTCGACCCCGAACATTTGCCACCACTACATCGATATCACCGTCGCGATCCACGTCGAGAACGACCAGTGCGTAGGACTCCTCCGAACCACCCACGCTCGTGCCCCGGTCGAAACCGCCGCTTCCGTCTCCGAGATAGATGCGGTTGGGTTCACCGATGTTCGCGTTGACGATATCGAGGAAGCCGTCGCCATTCAGGTCGGCCAACGCCGCGGATCGAGTTTCGTCGCTTCCCGTGCCGTAGCTTCGACTCCGCGCGAAGCCGAGGCGGCCGTCGTTCAAGAGAACTTGGTTCGCCTGACCATCTCGGTTCGCCAGCACGAGGTCCGGATCCCCGTCGCCGTCCACATCGCCCACAGCCACGGCGATCGTCGAGCCCTGAGGCTCACCAAACTCGCGCTTCGGCCCAAACCGTCCGCTGCCGTCGTTCAGAAAGAAACCGTTGCTTGCCCCCCGGTTGGTGATGAGCAGGTCCAGGTCCCCGTCACGATCCAGGTCGTAGAGCTGCGCGCTCCGGGTGGGCTCGATCTCCGGTCCGACCGGCCACGCCGGTGCGAACCGACCCCTACCGTCGTTCAGATACACCCAGTTCTCCGCCATGTCGTTCGCGACCACGACGTCTACGTCCCCGTCTCCGTCGAGATCGCCGGCCGGGACGGCGTAGGTGGTCGCGCTTCGCGATCCTAGCTGGTAAGAGACGGAGAAACGCGCCGCCCCGTTGTTCAGATAAACCTCATTGGGTTGGGGCCAGTGCCGACCGTGCGCGACGAGGGCGTCCATGTCGCCATCACCGTCCACGTCCGCAAACGTCAGCGCGGCGCTCAGGTGCATCTCTGTGCCAAGAACGTACCGATTTGTCCAAACGAAGGACCGCTCTTGCGCTGCAAGGACGTTCGGGAAAGCCAACGCCAGTAGCCACAAACGGTTCATACGACTCTCCTGGGGGTCTCTACCTTCCAACTGTCAACTTCATTGATTCGTTGACGATTCGAACTACAGTTACAACTTGCGGCTCACCTGTCTCTCGGTCCAGCGTACTCGCTACTGACCCCCACTGGGTGCGAGAGCCCCACAGCCCAGCGACAGGAGAAAGGCAATCAGCGCCCTCTTATCGGCCTCGGGCAGTGCCAAGAACCCGGTGCGAGCTATAACGTCCTTGCCCGCTATCGAAGCCAGCCGGGAAGCGTCGTGGTGAGGGCGGGGATATACGTGATCAGCAACACTCCTAACAGCAGCACGAGGAACATCGGGACTACCGACCGCATCACCATGGGGACCGGCTTCCCGAAGCGATAGGCCGAGAGGAACAGGTTCATGCCTACCGGGGGCGTGAGGTACCCCAGTTCCATGTTGGCGAGAAAGATGATGCCAAGGTGTACCGGGTCGATCCCCATCGCGATCCCCACGGGTACGATGAGCGGGACGACCACGATGATGGCCGAGTAAATGTCCATGAGACAACCGACGACGAGCAGGAAGCCGTTGAGCAGGAGGAGGAACACCCAGCGGGATTCGATCGACGCCTGCACCCATTCGACGGCCAGGTCGGGGATCTGTGCGAAGATCAGGTAGTTGGTGAACCCCATGGCGACACCGAGGATGAGCAGCACTCCACCGACCAAGAGCCCGCACTCCGCCATCACCCGCGGGACGTCAGTGCCGATCTTCAAGTCGCGGTAGATCAACGTCTCCACGATGAGAGCGTAGAAGGCGGTGATCGCCGACGCTTCCACCGGAGTCGCGAACCCCCCGAAGAGGGCGACCAACGCCACGACCGGAAGGAGTAATTCCCACTTGGCGTTCCAAGCGGCACGGCCAAGCGCCGTTGCGTCGAAGTGTGGCCGTGCACTGTCATCGGCCGGTGCTTGCATCACGCCCCAGATGGCGGTCAGGGCCACCAACACCGCTCCGGGGATTAGACCGCCAAGAAAAATTTGCTCGAGCGTTACACCGGCGCCCACGGTCTGGGACGCTACGATCGCGTAGAGGATCAGCGGAAGAGCCGGTGGGAACAACAGGCCCAGCGAGCCCGCCCCCGTCAACAGTCCGATCGAGTTGCGTTCGGAGTATTTCGCGGCGAGGAGGACCGGCAACAAGAGACCGCCCAGCGCGAGGATCGTCACGCCCGACGCACCGGTGAAGCTCGTAAAAAACGCGCAGACGAGCGCGGTGAGGATGGCCGGACCACCCCGGAATCCGCCTACCAGAGCTTGAAAAACGGCAATCAGCCTCCTCGAGGCTCCTCCTTCCGCCAGGAAATAACCGGCAAGGGTGAAGAGCGGAATCGCCGGGAGGGACGGCTCGACCACGAGGTTGTAGTGGTCCAGCGCAATCGACGCGATGGGACTCCGCTCACCCCAGAAGAGGATCAACGCGGCACCGCCGAGTACCGTGAAGATCGGCGCGCCCAGGGCCGCCGCGACGATCAGCAACGTGAGGGCCGGTGTCACCAAGGCCTGGGGCGCAGTCGGGGGAAAGAATCCGATGAGGACCAGTCCCACGGCGAGCAGCACGGCTATTGCCACGCCGCGCTTGCTGTCGGCGGCGCGCCAGGCGAGACGCACCGTAATCGCCGCGAAACCCAGGGGCATGATCAGTTGCAGGACCCATTCGGGTATGCCGTACAGCAGGATGTTCCCGAGGGGAAGGACGCTCTTGACGTACTGCGCGCTTCCCAGACACAGCAGCGCTCCGACGGCGACGGCGAACGCGTTGCTGTAGACCAGCACCGCCTGTTTCCAGCGTCCTGTGAGCACGGTCCGGAGCGTGGAGAGCGCGAGCAGTCGTCCGTCGCGCGCGGCCAAGGCGCCGCCGAGCATTCCGACGATGAGGACCATGGATTGCGTGATCGTGTTCGCGCCGGTGATCCCCGTGTCGAACACCTTGCGAAGGAGGGCTTGCGCCAGCGGGACGAGCATCATCACCGAGAGCGCGAGGGTGACCAGCAGGTTCTCGCCGTTCCAGAGCCGTCGACGCCACCCCGTTAGTTTCTCCGGCGGCCGATTCGTCGGAGGGGTGCCTTCGGCCGGCACTAGCGAGATCTCCCGGACGCCTCCCGGTACTCCTGCAACAGGCGTTGCACTTCGTCGAAGACCTCGGCGGGAACGATCCCACCACGAATACGCGGATAGGCGGCCTCGGCCCGGGTGCGCCACTCGGTCTCGAGCTCACCCCCCGGCTCGACCGGATGCACCTGCAAGTTCCACTTGGACTTCATCGTCTCCACCGCTTCGTCGCTCTCGCGCCGGCCGGCCTCATGTATTTCGGTGCCGGTTTGGCGAGCCGCGGCGAGCAGTTGGGCACGCACGGTGGCCGGAATCCGATCCCAGACGTCCTTCTTGACGACAAGCGCCCCGACGAGAGGCGCCCAGTTGAGTTCCAGCATGTGCGGTGCCGGCCGGTAGATCTGCGACGCCAGCGCGAAGAACGGCGGCAGTGGCACGGCGTCGATCAACCCCGTCTGCAAGCCCGTGAGAATATCGGACGTCTCCAGGGGAACGGGGTTCATGCCGGACTCGTTGTAGATCTCTTCGGCAGGGAGGTGACCGGCCGTCGTCCACAGTTTCATCTTCGCGAGGTCTTCGACATGCTCCACCGGGTCTTTCGAAAAGAAGCGCACCCAACCCGTGTCGCCCCAGAAGAGCACGACGAACCCTCTCGCCAGCAAGCGCTCCTCCAGCGTGGGCTGAAGCCGCTCAGCGACGTAATCCAGCTCTTCCAAACTGCGAAACATCATGGGCATGTACTGCAATCCTGTCACCGCTGGCTCGATCTCTTCGAGACCGGCGGCCGTCAGCAGCGCGGCCTGGCTCTGGTTGATCAGCATGCGCTGAACCATTGCCGTCTCGCCGCCCTGGATTCCACCTGGATAGATGATGAGCTGGATCGACCCGCCCGAAGCATCTCGCCACGCCTCCCCCATCCTCTGCAGCGATCTATGAAACGAATGACCTCTCGGGGCCAGCGTCGTCAGTCTGATCCGTTGGAACGCGTGAACACCGTCGGGGCTAACCGCAGACAGCAGCAGCATCGCTGCCAGCAGATGAGACATCACTCTTTGTTGTTTCACTGACATCCTCGCTAGTGGTCCATGATGAGCCGATCGGTGCGCCCCAGCAGCCAGCGGGCGCGTCGCTGGGAAACGAGGTTGTTCATGCGCCACTCGGTTCGCTCGTCCGGGTCGATTGCCAGGGCGCGATGCAAGAGCGCCTCGAACTCTTCCCGGTTTTGCTCCGGCACCGCGACTGCCTCAGCCAAAGATACGATGGGCTGCGCGAGTTCTCCGTTTGTGAGCGCTATCGCACGCTCGAAATGATGTCGCGCACGAGCCGCCGGCTCACCGGTCCCCCCTTGCCGGCTCATCTCATAGGTAATCAGGAATACGTGGATCGCCCCGCTCTCGAAGCTCTCGTCCAATTCGAGCGCCCGATCGATCAGCGCTTCCGCGATCGGGATATCCCCGATGAGATCGGTGTCATCTATGGAGAGCGAAATCGCCGCCGTCCATGACACGCTGGTCCAGTAGAGCTGTGGTACGTCCTTGAGATTCGTCATGGCGATGGCCGCCTCCATGTCGCAGCGGAGAAGCTCCACGAACCCCTCGTGCTCAACCTCGAGCCCGCGTAACCCGTAATCGCGAGCCCGCAAATAGAGGCGTGCCGCTCGAGCCCAGCCCACCGTGGCGGCGTCGAGGTCGATGTCCTCCAGCTCGTCGGCCTCTTGGTGGACAAACGCGTAGGCGAACTGGGTGAAGCCGCTGGAAGTGCCGAGGAGCAGCCCTCGATGTTTCGGACTCTGGTCCAGCAAGCTCTCCATTAGCTTGAGGGTAAACGGCGTTGCCGCCTCGACCAGCTCGGGATCATCGTCCGAAGCGTAGGTGTCTCCCCCCTTGGCCAAGGCGTTGCCGATCTTGTTGACCGCAATCTTGTTGATCGAGCATCCAGCACCCAAAGTGCTGAGTAGCGCCAGCGAAAGGATCGAAACGGGAAGTCGAAGCTTTCTTGTCATGCGGTACGCCCCATGGTGAGTTCTCGTTTGGATTGGTAGTCGTGGCTATCGGTTGGCCATCCGCCGCGCGGTCCAGGGTCCTCGGCGAGGTGGACCGTGCCCTTGCCGCCGGCGCCGGGGTCGTGCTCGATGGTGTAGCGGTCCGCAAGAGCGGCGCTGAGGCGCTCGAGGACGGTGGTCATAGACAAACAAGATGCGACTTTTGCGACGAGTGTGCGAGGGCATCAGCCACGGATGGCTCCGACGACCGAATCGGGGACCGCTGCCATGAACGGGCACGGATGTACGGCCACCGATGGTCCCGATGATCGAGTCCGCCACCGCACATGAACGGGCACTGATGGACGCCACGGATGCTCCGACGACCGGATCGACAGCCGCTTCCATGAACGGACACGGATGGCAAGGAATGATCCGGTTGGCAATGAAAGGATTGCGGTGTCGGTTGGGCGAGACGTTAGCGTCGAACATGCGATCGTCGACCGATCCCCTGCTCAAATGCGCGGATATTACCGATCAGATCCTCGGCGCGTTCTACAGGGTCTATAACAGGTTCGGCCCTGGACTGGCCGAGAGAATCTACGAACGAGCCCTCGTTGACGAGTTACGGCGTCGAGGATGCGACGTTCCCGCGCAGCAAGGTCTGTCGATGCGATACGGCCAGGTGAAGGTGTGGCGGTTCCGGGCAGATCTACTGGTTGAGGGAGAAGTGCTCGTGGAGATCAAGGCGCGGTCGCGTATCCTCAAAGGCCACTGGGCTCAACTCCTCCACTACCTTGCCGTCACTGGAAACGAGGTAGGGCTGCTCCTGGACTTCGGTCCGCAGCCCCGATTCAAGCGCCTAGTGCTGTAGCATCCGATGCCTCTACCGCCCGAACAGAAAAGACCAGCCTCGATAGCTTGAAGCCAGCCTCAAAGTGGACCGCCAGGGATTCGAACCCCGAACCTACTGATTAAGAGCCAGATCAAGTCTGGCATGAAACCCTAGCAACTCGCAGTCAAACCGCGAGTATGTGTCGTCCGTTGCCAGACTTGAGAAGTCAAAATGCCAGACTTTGCCAGGTCTAACTGACCCAGTAACCGACACAGGCGGACGGCAGCTGGGGCAGGAGCGTGTCACCCGACCCCCCCCAGGCTTCGGGGTATTAGAGCGACGGTCCTACCGACCGGCCTGCTCGCCGGCAAGGCGCCCAACCCGGTTTCGCACGTCATCGACGATGGGCTGAAACTCGGGATCCGGAGACTCCCACAACTCGAGAAACCGGTCGTATGCTTCCAGCGCCGCCTCGACGTCGCCCTGACGCTCGTGGATCTCCCCGCGGAGCAGGTGGCTCTCCGCCATGGCCCAGAGGAAACCGTAGAGGGCCTGAGACCGCTCGATCGCTTCGTCATCCCGCCCAAGCTCGTACAGGGCCCTCGCGGCCAGACGATTCTCGAACGCCCGACCCATGAACGGCGAATCACGCACCTGGACGAGGGAGAACCGGCCTCGAAAGCCATCCAGCTCTTCAAGTACGCGGGAGGGGTCTCCGCTCGCCGCGGCGGCCATGGCGCGCAAGGTACCCGCCTGATCGCCGCCCAACATTTCGGCGACCTCGGTCCCCTGGTATCTCTCTAGCGAATCGGCATAGGCAACGCCGCGCGCGACATTGCCGGCTTGGATGTCAAGAGCCCCGACCAGAAACAGCCGCAACACCGGATACAGTCCGTCGTGCACGCAGATAAACGGCTGATCAACTACACACTCCGGCTCGGCAGCGGCGTTCCAATTGACGAGTTGGGACCGCACCGTCGCTACGGCCGACTCGGGCCACGGCGGAAACCCCACCGCCGCCAACACGCCCTGTTGAATCATGCCTTGCCCGCGCTGAGCATCGAGAGCTTCATCGATCTCGGCGACGGCCGCCGCGCGGTGGCCCACGGCGGTGTGCAACGCGGCCCGATGGGAATGGCCCAACGCCTCCACGCTGGAGTCATCGTGCTCAACCAACGCGTTCAGTAATTGGAGCCCCTCGGAAACGTCCTGCCAGAGCCACGTGACGCGAAACAGGTGGTACATGACACCGGCGTGCCACACCCCGGTGGAGGGCGGCCGAAGCGACACGAGCGCCAAGGAATCCCCATTGGCCAAGGCGACCCCCAAGGGATGCACAAGGGCCGTTGCGCCTCGCCGGCGATCGAGCGATGCGATCTCATCCAGGTCACGTTCGAGCAGGGCCAGGTCGTACAGATGTTGCCATGGTTCGGCGCTACCTGGATCCGCGGCGACCGCCTGTTCCAGAGGTTCGCGCGCCTCTGTCGGGGGGCGCCCAAACACGTGGTTGTAATGCATCCTGGTCTCACCCAGGATGTACCACGCATCGCTGTCGTCCGGGTAGTCACGTACGATCGTCAATGCAGTTTGCTCGGCAATCGCCGGATCACCCTGATAGTGCGCCCTGACGGCAGCCAGGATCAATCGTTGCCGCTCCGATAGACGGTCGGACAACCGGAGTGCTTCGTCACTTGCCCGATCGGACAGTTCGTGCATCTCCGCCCATCCCGCCGCCATCGACAACTTGTGGTAGGCCCAGGCAAACTCAGGATCCACCGCGATGGCCTCCTGAAACGCAGCCACGGCGGACCGGAAATCTCGGACCCGGTACGCCCGCGCCCCTGCTACGTACGCCTTCAAGGCCTCCACGGAATCGGTCGTCATCAGCGCCTCGGCGTCAGCAATCCCGCTTCCCAAAAGATCAGTGAGCAAATCGCGGGTGGCGCCCCGTACGAGTTCCAACGCCCGATCAGCAGTGCCTGTCCGGTCCACGAGAATCGGATCCGTCGTTCCGGTCTCATATAGCGACGCGCGGAGCTGAATGCGCCCGGCCCCGACGTCGGTGATGCTGCCCACGACAAACCGCCCCGCCCCAAGACCGCGGGCGATGGATTCCGCCCGATCGACATCGGGGGGCTCGTCATCCGCCGACACGCTGCGCAGCACCGCGCTGGGATCGACGGAACGCATCTCACCGGCTCCGTCCAACGCGGTGGCCATCAACTCCGCCACCCCTTCGCGGAGATACTGGAAGTCCGGGTTGGCGCTGCGGACGGCGAACGGGAACACGGCCACGCGATTGGTTGATACGGCAACCCCAGGCGCCTCAGGCCCGCGGAAGACCAACCAGCCCACGAGAAGGAGGACGGCCGATGCGGCGGCCACGAGCGCCGGGAGCCGTTTGCCGGTAAACAGGGGCCTCGATCCCGGGACCGGCGTCGTCCCGCCCGAGTCGGGGGCTAGGGCCTCCAACACCGCGTGCAGCTCTTCGGCCGACTGCCACCGGTCGGCGGGTTTCTTCTCGAGGCATTTCATGACGGCGGCGCCGAGCTCCGGCGATACGGTCGTCCGCGACTCGGTCAAAGCCTTGGGTGCCTGCGTCACGTGCGCCGAGAGAATGGCCTGCGGATTCGCTCCGGCGAAGGGTGGCTCTCCGACCAACATTTCGTACGCCATCACGCCCACCGCGTAAATATCCGCCCGATGATCGACGTTCGGGGCCCCGACCGCCTGCTCGGGGGACATATACGTCGGCGTGCCGAGTGCCACCCCGGCCGTCGTGATCTGCAGCGCGCCCGTGGCCTCGCTCACCGCCTTCGCGATGCCGAAATCCGTCACCACCGCGTGGCGGCCGGAGAGCAACACGTTGTCGGGTTTGATGTCCCGGTGCACCACCCCCTTGGCGTGGGCGTGGACCAGGGCGTCCACGACCTCGCGAATGATCCGCACGGCCTCCTGTACTGGGAGCTCGCGCTCGCGGTCCAACTTCGAGCGGAGGGAATCGCCGTCCACGTACGGCATGACGTAATAGAGGAATCCGTCAGCTTCACCGGAATCGATCAGCGTCAGGATGTGTGGATGCTGGAGCTTCGCCGCGATCTCAATTTCACGCAGGAATCGATCGGCACCCAGAACCGCCGCCAGCTCCGGCCGCAGGACCTTCATCGCAACCTTGCGTTTGTGCCTGAGGTCCTCGGCAAGGTACACCGTGGCCATGCCACCGGCACCGAGTTCGTGCTCGATGGTGTAACGGTCCGCGAGAGCGGCGCTGAGGCGCTCGAGGACGATGGTCATAAACAAATAAGATGCGACTTTTGCGACGATCGCGCGAGGCTCGCTGAGTTTGGGGCCCTGTTGGGGCCTTTTCGCAAGAAAGGCCACTCCGAGGAGCGACCTTTGAGAATCAAAACTTGTTGCTGTGAATGTGGTTAGTGCAATACCCCACCAGGGACTCGACGCGGAGCTGAGCGAGCGCGCAGAATGCGCGCGACCCGAGGTGAGCGGACCGGAGAGCGCGACAGCGCTTGACGGTCAACCCCGACGCGGAACCGAGCGAGAGCGCGTAGCGCTCGAACCGAGGCGAGCGGACCAACGGGCGCGGAAGCGGGCGTTGGTCAACCTACTGATTAAGAGCCAGGTCAAGTCCGGCATGAAACTCCGGCAACTTGCCGTCAAACAGCGAGTTCGTGTCGTCCGTTGCCGGACTTGAGAACGCAAAATGCCAGACTTTGCCGTTTGTAACTGACTCAGTTACTTACACAACAGATCCATTCGCGTTCTCGCCCGATACGATGTTCTGATCGGTGGCATTGATATCCATGGCGTGATCGCGAAGCACAGGAGCTTATCTATCGCTGCGTTTCCCCTACCAGCTTAGCGATCCGCTGCCGCACATCCTGCACCTGTGGCCGCAGCTCGGGGTCGGCGTCCTTCCAAATTTCGACGAACTCGTTGTAGTAACGGACCGCTTTGTCGCGATCTCCACGCTGCTCGTACAACTCACCCAGCCGCCGGTAGGCCACGGGAAGCGCCCGCGAGTCGATCCCGGGTATTCCCCAGTTTGTGTCCAAATACTGCTCCCAGTACGACAGGGATGAATCGGGGTTGTCGGCCACGTCATGGGCCAGGGCAAGGACGTTAAGCCCACAGGGCCCGCAGGCCCACCCGTCGATGCCGTCGCGAAGGCGCGCCAGTCCTCTGTCGATTTCGCCGTCTGCCAACGCAACCCATCCTGCCGCACGATCGAAGCTCCGCTCGAGATCTCTACCCAATGCCGGCTGTCCCGACTGTTCCATATCGCGTAGGAGGGCCCGGGCGCGCACCACCTCTCCGGCCATCACGAAGAACTCGATCAGTTGCTCGTATTCCCGATCCGCCAAGGGTCGGGAGGCCATCACGTCTGTCGCCGCCACACTCTCGACCTCGGTCAATGCCCGCCGGTCAATTCCCAGAGCCTGGGTTCGTAGCATCTCCCACTCCACGGTCAGTCGTTGTCGCCCCGACTCCATCTCCCGCTGTTCGAACATGGACAATGCGTGGCGGAATTGGCGATCTCCCGATCGAAACCTTCCTCGAGTGGCCGCGAGAAACGCCAGGTGCTCGGCCGCGTCGCCTTCCCATCCAGGGTTCCCTCGCTGGCTGTCGCGTACGTTCGTGAAGTGCTGTTCGGCGGAGACAAAATCCCGTTGCGCCATGGACAAAAAGCCGCGGGCCTCCTCCGTCTGCGGGTTCTCGGGAAAGCGGGCCTCCATGGCGTCGAGGGTGGCAGCCGCTTCGGCAAAGTGGCCTAGGTTCTTGTGTTCCCATGCGAGATTCGTAAAGCCCACGGACCACGTCGAATCCAGATCGAGTGCGCGCTGATAAAACTCGCGGGCTCGCATGTCGTCACCCAACTGGAAGTATAGGACACCCGAATTGTTCAGCGCCCGGTGATCCTTTGGATATTTGTCGAGGATCGTTCGATACGCCGCCAGTGCCTCGTCACGGCGACCGGTGACAGTGGTGTGATAATTCGCGATCGTGTATCCACGCTCGAGCTCGGTCAAGCGGTCACGAAGCTCATACGCTCTTGTTGACGCCTCGATCGCGCGCGACCGTTGCTCGAAATCATTGCCGAGAACGGTCGCGATCTTTCGGTAGGCCATCGCGAAACTGGAATCCTCGGCAACGGCCTCGTCCAACAGCACCACGGCCCTAATGTTGTCTCCGGAAATCTCCGCCCGCGTGGCCTGAGAATACAAACGCAGGGCCCGCAAGGATCCAGTCGTGACGAGTTCGAGAGGCAAAGTCCGCCGAATCGAGCGCAACGATTCGCCGATCCGTTCCCGGAGCTTGCCCGACAGCTCGTCCACGGCGGCGATCAGCTCACCGGCGTCTGCCGCCGATGCCTGCTGCTCGGCAAGGACCTCACCGGTCGCCGATACCAAGCGCCCCGACACCAAATACCCCGACCCAAGCGGGACCACTTCGCCGGCAATGACGGCCTTGAGGTTCTCTCGCTCCGCAATTTCGCGCGCAACCGCCTCACTGACTCGAGTGCCCGGTTGCAGTTCCATTCGATCCAGGCTCTCCGAGAGACGCGCCGGATCAGCGATCCGCAGCACCGGAGATTCGGACAGGGAGATCCGCAGGAGATCCGTCACCGTCGCGGCAAGAGTCGAGTCCGTTGTCCGGTTGTCGAATTCGGCGAGTATGATGAGTTCGCGGTGTCCGAGAACTCCCGTGGCCATCAGCGTACCCACCGGGCCTATGCCCATACCGCGCATCGTCATGTATCCACCGGCCAGCACCGACAGTCCCGCAAAGGCCGCCCCGCCACCCAGGATCGCCTTACGCCAGGTGAAGTGTCTCTGTAATCCAGTGGGGGTGGAAACGTGCAATCCGGTGGCCAGGGCCGCCGCTCGCAGCCGCTCGCGGTGCCCCGTCACCATGGTGATCGGCAGTCCGATCGCAAGCAGCGCGATCGCACCCACGAACACCCAGTCCGGCAAACCCAATCCGATCATCAACGCGTAGACGATCACAAGTGTCGCCGCCGCGGCGATTCCGAACAACGCGGCCACACGCACCGGATGGTTCTGCTGACCGACGACCGGAGCCGCGGCCTGGACGGGCTGCGTGTCGGTAGGCGTGATCCCAACACTCGACGTCATCACCGCCTCGAGCGACGGAAGGAGTTCCTCGGCACTCTGCCATCGGTCGGCCGGCTTCTTCTCCAAGCACTTCATGACCAACTGAGCCAGCACGGGGGACACCGCCTCCCGATGCTTGGTCACTGAGTCGGGGACCTGGGTGACATGCGCCGAAAGCACCGCTTGAGGTGTCGCTCCGGTGAAAGGCGGGCGTCCCGTCAGCAGTTCATAAGCGAGAGCGCCTACGGCATAGATGTCCGCGCGATGGTCAATGTGTGGGTCAGCGACGGCTTGTTCGGGAGCCATGTACGCGGGCGTGCCGAGGGCGACACCCGCCGTCGTGAGCTGCTGCCTCCCGGTCGCCTCACTCACCGCCTTTGCAACACCGAAATCCGTCACTAGAGCGTGCCGCCCCGACTGCATGACGTTGTCTGGCTTGATGTCGCGATGGACCACGCCCCGCTCGTGCGCGTGCGCCAGGGCATCCACCACGTCGCGCAACAGCCGCACGGCTTCGACCACGGGAAGCTCGCCTTCCCGCTCCAACCGCTCCCGGAGCGACTGCCCCTCCTCGTACGGCATCACGTAGTAGAGGAAGCCATCCGCCTCGCCCGAATCGTGGAGCGGCAGGATGTGCGGGTGATGAAGTTGAGCCGCGATCTTTATTTCGCGCAGGAACCGGTCTGGGCCGAGCGCGGCAGCCAGGTCGGGACGGAGGACCTTGACGGCCACCTTGCGCTCGTGCTTCAAGTCCTCGGCGAGATAGACCGTGGCCATGCCCCCAGCCCCGATTTCCCGCTCGATAGTGTAGCGGTCGCCGAGAGCGGCTTTGAGGCGGGCGAAGGTGGTGTCGGTCATCGTTCAACAAGATGCAACTTCTGGGACGACTGTGCGAGGGTCGCTGAGTTTGGGGCCCTTTTGGGGTACCATCGACAAAAAGGCCGCCCCGAGGAGCGGCCTTCGAGAAATCAAAACTTGTTGCAGTGCATTGTGGTTAGTGTAATACCCCGCCAGGGACTCGACGCAGAGCTGAGCGAGCGCGCAGATTGCGCGCGACCGAAGCGAGCGGAGCAACGAGCGCGGAAGCGGGCGTTGGTCAACCTACTGATTAAGAGCCAGATCAAGTCTGGCATGAAACCCTGGCGACTTGCAGTCAAACCGCGAGTTCGTGTCGTCCGTTGCCAGACTTGAGAAGTCAAAATGCCAGACTTTGCCGTGTGTAACTGACCCAGTAACTGACACAACAGGTTCTTAGATTCGTTGACGATTCGAACCACCCTCGCGGCTTCGCGGGTTGGGCTGCATCTTAATAACCGATTGTGGAGAGCGGCGGCGTGGCTACCGTCTCCGTCGCCGAGGACCTGCGGCACCGCCGAGACGTTACCGGGAACCCACAATTGTCTGAACGAGACACGATCAGGGAGAAGTGCTCATGCGACACCAAGCTCCGTCTTCCGCTCTCCCGCGACCGGCGCCAACGCGCTCGCTCGCCCGGCTCAAGCATTCCGGTCTCGCTGTTCTCGGCACTGCGGCAACCCTGGTCAGTTGCGGGCCAGCCGGTCCCGGCTCGGACTTTCCTAACCCGGCGCGCCTCGACCAGATGCTAGCTGAGGCGACCGCGAATGGCTCGGGGATGCCCGCCGATGTTCCGAGCCCGATCGGGTGGAGCTTCGATCGGACTCAGCCGGATTGGGGCGCGGTGGCCCCCTGGAACCCCGAGATCGAGTCGGCGACCGTCACCCGTACCACGGACGCCCTCCGCGTCACGCTCACCGACGGCACTCGGAATCTGGGTGGCTTCCCGCGTGGGGGGCTCGTTGTCGAGGTTCCCGATCTCCAAATGCGGGACTGGGGTTTCATCGAGGTGCGCGCCCGCACCACCGATCCGGTCCAATACATCGGTGCCGCGTTCAACCTACGTGAGGGGTCCGGTGCGGCCGGGCAACAGCCGTACCCGTTCGAGTTCAATTCCCCCAGCGCCGCAGTAATTGCCGACGGCGAGGTGCACGCGTACCTGCTGCGTGCGGATTTCCCCGCCCGACAGCGGGGCTGGGATGGAGTGTGGCGCGAGCTGGGTCTCTGGGTCGGCTCCACCGAGCCCGCCGGCATCGACATCTTGTCGGTCCGGATCGTCGCGAAGGAAGACCCCTTCTCGGACGCGTCGGTAGGCGTACGGTCCGTCGACATACGGGAGCCCCCCGCCCTCTACATTCGCGCTCCCGGTCGCATCGACTTCAACGTCGAGGTGCCGGAGGAGGGACGGTTGGATGTGGCCCTCGGCGTGTTGCGCAACGATGCGCCGGTGACCTTCGGCATCTCGGTAACCGCCGAGGATGGCCGCACCGAGCGACTGCTCGACGAGGTGTGGGCGGACCGTGCGGAGTGGGCGGCGCAGTCGGTCGACCTGGTGACGTTCGCCGGCGAATCGGTTGTCCTGACACTGGAGGCCGCGGCGGATCGCGAGGGGACGGTCGCACTGTGGAGGAACCCGACGCTGTACACCTCCGCCGGACTCTCGGTCACAATCGTCGATGCGGCGAGCGGCAACCCTACTGCAGCCCGGGCCCAGCTCATGGATGCGAGTGGTGCGGTCGCGCCGATCCCGGAAGCCGCGATCGGGATCATGCACGGGTGGAACGACGTCGCGGCTGGGTACGACGCCATCTATGGCCACTTCTTCTACACCGACGGCAGCTTCGAAGTGGAGCTGCAGCCCGGCAGCTATACCCTCGAGGTTTCAAAGGGGGATGAGTACCTGATCCAGGAGCTGGAGCTGGAGCTCGCGCCGGGGGTGAACCGGTCGGAAACGATCCGGCTCGAACGCTGGGTCGACATGCCGGAGAGCGGGTGGTTCTCGGCCGACGATCACATCCACCTGAGGCGATCGCCCCGCGAGGACCCGCTGATCCTGAAGTGGATCGCGGCCGAGGACATCCACGTCGGCGCGCTCCTGCAGATGGGCGACTTCTGGGCTACCTACTTCGCCCAATACGCATGGGGCGAGGACGGCGCCTATCAGGTGGAGGATTACCTGCTCTCCTCGGGTCAGGAAGAGCCGAGGACGCACGAGATCGGGCACACCATCTCCCTGGCGGCAGACGACTTCGTGCGCTTCGCGGGGCAGTACTACTACTACGACCGGGTCTTCGACACCATCCACGAACTCGGTGGACTGACCGGGTACGCTCACAAGGGGGTGGAGTTCTTCGGCTACCGCGGGCTGACGCTGGATGTCCTGCGGGACAAGGTCGATTTCATCGAGATCCTGCAGTTCGGGGAGATGGTGCTCGATCACTACTACCACTTCCTCGATCTCGGCTACAAACTCACGGCGATGGCCGGATCCGACTTTCCCTTCGGCGGCGAGATCGGCGACGCGCGCTTCTACACCTACCTCGAGGATGGGCTGTCCTTCGAGGCGTGGCGACAGAGCCTGCACGCCGGCCACACCTTCGTGAGCAACGGCCCGGTGATCGATCTGCGGGTCAACGGGGCGATTCCCGGGGACCAGCTCGACCTGAGCGTGGGATCGACGCTAACCGCCACTGCCGACGCGCGCGGCCACGCGGACCAGGTACCGCTCTCTGCGCTCGAGATCGTCGCGCACGGCGAGGTGATCGCGTCGGTTAGCCCCGATCAGACGGGTCAATCGACGGAGGCGCTCAACGTCGAGTTCGACCTCGAGCTGGACCATGGCATCTGGATCGCGGCGCGCGCCCGGGGGGGCGAGGGCCAGGTGGCGCATACGACACCTGTGTACGTGACCACGGATGGCTCGAGCTTCCACAACCCAGACACTGCGCTCGACTATCTGGCGCTGAACGAGCGGTACCTCGATGAGCTCGCGGCCGAGATCGCACAGCCGAACGAGACGATCAATCAGCTGGCCTGGAGATACCGAGCGGGGCTCGAGGATCGCATCGCCGAGACCCGCGAGGTAATCGCGCGGCTTCGGGCGAAGTGGTAGAGTCTGATGAATACCCCGCCAGGGACTCGAACCCCGAACCTACTGATTAAGAGTCAGTTGCTCTAGCCAGTTGAGCTAGCGGGGCGTGCGGCGGAAACGTATAAAGCTGCAACGCGCGGTGCAACCTTCTATAAGTTAAGGAATACGCTGCGCTCGAACGGACCACCGCACGGTGGCGCTCGTGACGAGGGGTGGTCCTCACACTTCTCACCGCTTACTTCTCACGTACGATGTCGAGAGCGTTCGTCAACGAAGATGCCGCGCAGGACCCGGAGCCTCGGTACGTGCTGCCGAAGCGGGACGACCCGTCCTACGACGAGGCCGCCGCGTGGGCACTGATCGAAGGCGCCAACGCGGGGAACTCCCGGAGCGCCGAGCTGGCCACAGGCTACAAGTGGGGCGAGCCTGCGCTCGCTCCCCACGTGGAACACATCCTGACACGGGCGCGGGAGGAGCACGACGACCGCACCGAAGAGCTGGCGGAGCGCTATCTGAAAAAGGCAGCGACGGAGAGCTGACTACTCCTCGAACTCCGCGAAAGTCGCGATCGTGCCGCACGGCGCCCGCACCACGATCTCCCGAGCGCCATAGAACGTCTTCCGCTCCGGCACCACCACGTCGCCGGCCTCCAGGGTCGGCTTGATTGAGTTGAGATCCGCCACCCGGATGAAGAAGTTGCTGGGGCCGAACTGCATGTCGGCCAGGTCGGGCAGGTCCTTGGCGAGGCCGGCCCTCGACTGGTACATCACCTCCACCCCGCCGCTCGCCATGGCGGCGAAACCCAACCCGTCCTCCTCAGGTACCTCCATGGTCCGCTGGAATCCCAGCCCTTCCCAGAAGCCGAGGCATGGCTCGACCTTATCCACGAAGATCACCGGCGTCAGTGTTTTCACGACAACCCCCTTGCGAAAGACCGAAGATTTACCGAAGATAGAGGCCCTGCTGGATTTCCGCTAGACCCGAATCACCCCGGAGGGAGGTGGACCATGACCATCGCAGAAGCGCTGTTAGAGGAAATGGAAGACGAAGTCGCCGCCACACGGAAGGTTCTGGAACGAGTGCCGGAGGACAAGCTGGATTGGACCCCCCATGCCAAGTCGATGAACATGGGCCGCCTGGCCAATCATGTGGCGGAGGTGCCGGAGTGGGCGCCGATGTTCTTGAGCGCCACCGAGTTCGACATCACGTCCATGGAGGGACCGCCACCCCAGGCGGACACCGTGGCTGGGATGCTCGAGAAGTTCGACGCAGCGGTTAAGACGGCCCAGGAGAGCATCGGCAAGAGCAGCGATGAAGACTTCGGGGTGGCGTGGACCCTGAAAAACGCCGGCGAGACGATGTTCACCGCCTCCCGGTTCTCGGTGCTCCGCCGGTGGCTCATGAACCATCTCATCCACCACCGGGCACAGCTAGGCGTCTACCTCAGGATGAACGACGTGGCCGTCCCCCAGACCCTGGGGCCCACGGCAGACGAGAGCGGCATGTAGGAAGTGCCAGGGGAGCGGGTCGTGTCTTCGCCCCCTCCCCTGCCCGTTTCAGACCCCGATCGACACGCCGAGGCGGAAGGTCACGAGGTTGGCCTCACTGCGAATGGCGATGTAGGACACCGTCCCGTCGGGACTATCCACTACGCTCCCCTCGCGCAGATAGTCTGCCTCGCCGTGATACACGCTCTGGGCGGACAGATCCAGGGACACCGGGTTCCCGCCGTTGGTGAGTCTCAGCAGCAACCCGCCCCCGGCGGTCAGGGCTTCCGTCACGTCGTCGAAGTTCGTGCTGCTCATTCCGTGGAAGTCGGCGGTGCCGCTCGCAGACGATACGGTGGCGAAGTAGGAGAACCCCACCGTGCCATAGAGGTACGGCCGTATGGCTCCATGCCCCAACGTGAGCTGAGGCCCGACGCCCAGGGACGCGATGAGGTTGTCGGTATCCACGTCCACGGTGACCCGGGGCACGGTGTGGCTCAGGGGACGCCGAAACGACTCGTGTCCGTACACGAGGAGCGACCCGTCAAACCGGATTCCCAACGGGCTTCGCCTCGAGAGATTGACCACACCATAGAGATCGATCCCCCCACCCCAGTCCACGAAGTCCTGAAACTCGCCCACCGGCCGGGCCAAGACGCCGCTGATTCCGAGAAGGCTCCGTTTGACCTCCCGCTGCCCACGGTATTCCTGCGCCACAGCCTCCGAGGCGAGCAGGGCCGTCAGGAGGACGAACAATGCAGCATTGCGAGCCAAAGTTGTGTTCTTCATGAGTGACCTCACAGACGCGGATTCCACTGCTGGCTGCTCACGATAGAGGCAACAAGCATGCCCGGCTTGGCAAGCTCATATAAGTCATTGACAGATAAAGTTTTACGCCGCCAAGCCCGGCTCCCGAGACGTCCACCCAGTGGGACAGTCCAGGATCAATCCACTACAAGAATCCAACCGTGTTACCCAGTTTTTTGCTATATTGCCTAACTCGCGGTGAGGGATGGGGTTACGGGGAACCACCGACCCTGGAGACAGGATGGCCACGATCCTGATTATCGACGACGACCAGACGACCCGCGCCATGATCGGCGTGGCCGTGGAGGAGCTACGCTCACGACGGCGACGAGGGCGTGGAGATGGTGAAGGCGAAGTCCTACGACGTGGTCTTCATGGACCTGGCCATGCCCAACAAGAACGGTTTGGTGGCCATTCAGGAGATCATGGCCGAATATCCGGCCACCAAGATCGTCGCCGTCTCGGGTGTCGACCCCGAGATGCTGGAACGGGCCTTGGAGTACGGCGCCATCAAGACCCTGATGAAGCCGATCCAGCCGGCGCAGGTACAGGAGATCGTGGAAGACCTGCTTACCGGAAGACCCACCGGCGGCTGGGACGACATCCCGTCAGACTGAGCCGCTCCCGCCGTTCAGACCAGCGACACATACTGCGACTCTGTGACGAAGCGTACGGCGTCGTTGCAACGCGCGGCGTAGCATGGGCGTAACGAGGGTGTGCCGGACCCTTTTGTACCACCCTCGGTACCATAGCCAGACGTGCAGCACCGGATGTCGATGAGCTCCACCGTTTAATGAACGCACTTGCAGCAAGAGTCGCTACATTTGTCCCACGACGATCACCCGCAGGCCCCCCCGGAAGGACTGACGAGCCCCGAATGCCCACAGCGTCGAGACCGTCACACGTTGTGAAACATCCCACAATACGCATCGCACCCTTCACGGCCGCGTTCATGCTGGCGTCAGTCGGCGTCGGCGCCGGGTCCGCGCAGCAACAGGACACAATTGTCACGTACAGACTCGGGGACGTCGTCATCGCGGCCGCGGCAGACGCCCCCGCCGTGACGACCTACAGCCTCAGGCGGGTGGATCTGGCGAAGATCGCCCGGCAGGACGCCGCCGTCGTGGCGGACCTCGGCCGGCTGATTCCGGCGGCGCACGTCCAAACCAATTCCCGAGGCGAGACACTGTTCTACGTCCGCAATGCCGGCGAGCGGCAGGTGGGCGTGTTCTTCGATGGAGCGCTCCTCAACATCCCCTGGGACAACCGTGTCGACGTGAGCCTCATCCCCGCCAGCGTGGTGGGCGGCGTGTCGGTGGCGAAAGGCGTTCCTCCCGTGGAGTACGGCGCCAACGTGTTGGGTGGGGCGGTCAACCTCACGACACGGTGGCTCGACACCCCGTGGTCGCAGACCGACCTTTCGAGTCGCGTCGGCACGGAGGGACGATTCGAAGGAACGGCCACGCACATGGGGCGCACGGGTCGGTTTACCTACATCGGCTCCGTTGCCTACACGAAGGTCGACGGCTTGTCGGTCGCGTCGGACGCCGACCTCCCGCACAGTCAGACGGGAACCGACACCCGAACGAACACGGATTCCCGGGTCGCCAACTTCTTTGCCAACGGGACGTACGAGTTCGATCGATCCTCCCTCGGCGTGTCGATCATTCACCTAGACGCCGAGAAGGGCGTGGCCCCGGAGAGTCATCTCGACCCCGCCGTGTCCCGGGTCAGGTTTTGGCGCTATCCCGAGTGGCGGAACACGATGGCCATCGTGAGCGGAGAGAGTCAGTACGGCTCCGGAACGAGCTGGAAGGGCGCCGCATGGGCCAATGTCTTCTCGCAAGAGATCGAGTCGTACGAGGACGCAAGCTACCAAAGCGTCGAGGAGCGGCAGGAGGACGACGATTTCACGTTGGGCACGCGCCTGACGTTGAGCCAGATGCTGGGGACCGGTGTGGCGAAACTCTCCGTCAACGGCCTCACGTCCACCCACAAGCAGCGGGATCTCGAGTTGGATGCGGCCGGCAGCCCCGACCCCGGCCAGGTCTTTCCCCGCCTCGAATACCAACAGCACCTCGTGAGCGTCGGCGCCGAGTACGGCTTCAACCCGAGCGAGCCTCTGTTGATCACCGTCGGCGCGAGCTTCGACGCCATGTTCACGCCGAAGACGGGAGACAAGCCCGCGCGTGACGCGTCCACCGACTACAGTGCGACACTCGGGGCCAACTACGACGAGGGCGGCGGCTGGTTCGTCCGGGGCAGCGTCGGTCGGAAGACGCGGTTCCCCACCATGCGGGAGCTGTTCGGCGACGCCCTGAACCGTTTTCTGCTGAATCCGGACCTGACCTCCGAGTCCTCGATCCTTACGGAGTTCGCCGTGGGTGTGACAGGAGATCGTGTCAGCGGCGAGATCATTCCTTTCGGGACGTTCACGTCGGGCACCATCGATCAACAAACCGTGTTGGTCCCAGGCGAGACACGGCCTCGCCGCCAGCGCATCAACCTGGAGGGCAGCCGCGTATTGGGCCTCGAGTTCGTGGGCTCGGCGTTGGTGACAGATGACATCACGGTCGAGGGCCACCTGACCGTGATGGACATCCACGTGACGCAGAGCTCACCCGACGATCCCGACAAGCTGTCGGAGAAGCCCCGGGCGCTGGGTCGCCTCGCCGCCAGCTATGCGGGGGAACAGGGCACCGGCTTTACGATTGAGGGCGTCTACACGGGACAGGCCTACAGCCTGGACGACAGCGACGAGTTCGTCCCCCTCGGGAAATCTCTCGCCCTGAACATCCGCGTCAGCCAGACCATTCACGTGGCGCCACGGCGGACCGTCGAAGTGTTCGTCCGCGCCGATAACGTGATCGACGAGGTCGTGCTGCCCCAGCTCGGCCTGCCGGCTGCGGGGCGGATTCTCTCCGGTGGGGTGAAGGTCGGGCTCTAACCGTCCCTTCATCCACGACGTCACCCCTTGCAGGCCCCTCTACCCGGCCGGCATAATCTCGGATGCATCTCGAGCCCGTCCTCGCCACGGTCATCGCCGTCGTCGCCCTTCTCCTCATCGCGGCCGCCGCGGCCATCGGACTCAAGAGAGTACAGTTTCCGCTCACCGTCGGGTTGGTGCTCGTCGGGCTCATCCTGGGCGCCCTCCGCCACCGGATCGACGCACTGGAGGTTCTGGAGAGCTTCTCTCTCTCGCCGGACCTGATCCTCTTCGTATTTCTCCCGACCCTCATCTTCGAATCGGCGTTCAACCTCGACGTGCGGCTCCTGTCCAGAAACCTGGCGCCGGTGCTCACGCTGGCGGCGCCCGGACTCTTGCTCTCGACGGCCATCGTCGGCGCGCTCATCAACTTCCTCACGCCCCTCACGTGGGGACCAGCTCTCGTGTTCGGCGCGTTGATCTCCGCCACCGATCCGGTGGCGGTGATCGCTCTCTTCAAGGACGTCGGCGCCCCCAAACGGCTGGCGATCCTGGTGGAGGGGGAGAGTCTCTTCAACGACGCCACGGCCATCGTCCTGTTCACCATTCTCGTTGCCGTGGCCACGGCCGGGACCTTCACGGGCGGCACCGTGGGCGATGGCGCGCTGGACTTCGCTCGGGTCTTTGCCGGGGGATTGCTCGTGGGCACGATCATCGGCTACCTGATGATCCGCACCATCTCTCTGGCAGAAGACGAGCCGCTGGTGGAAGTCGCACTCTCGACGGTCGTCGCCTACGCGGCGTTCATTGCGGCGGAGCACTATCTCCACGTCTCCGGTGTGATGGCCACGGTGGGAGCCGGCATGGTGGTGGGCGCACTGGGATCGACGCGATTCACACCTGAGCTCAAAGCATACTTGCGCCAATTCTGGGAATACGCCGCCTTCGTGGCCAACAGCCTCATCTTCCTCCTGGTCGGCCTGAGCATCGACCTCGGCTCGCTCTCCCAGTTCGCGGCACCCATCGCATGGGCTCTCGTGGCGGTGCTGGTGGCACGGGCAATCACCGTGTTCGGACTGGTACCCGTCCTCAATCGGTTTCCCAACGCCGAGCCGGTGGACACCCCGTATCAGACGATCATGTTTTGGGGCGGGCTCCGCGGGGCCGTGGCCCTCGCCTTGGCGTTGAGCCTTCCGGAGACGTTCCCATTCCGCGACGTCATCATTGCTCTCACCATCGGCATTGTCCTGTTCACGCTGCTCGCCGCCGGGGTCACCATGAAACCGTTGATTCGCCTCTTCGGCCTCGACCAACCCAGCGTGGTGGAGCGCATGGCCATGGCCCAGGGCACCCTTGCGGCCAAGCGCGACGCCACGGCACGCATCGAGACCCTCGCCACGGCAGGCCATTTTTCCGGTCGGATCGTCGAGCACCTGGCCACGCACTACCAGGAGGAGCTGGCGGAGGCGGAGGCGGGGTTGGATCACCTCTGCGGTGGTGACGAATTCCGACGGACGACCATGCGCCAGGTGCTACTCACCCAGGCGGTCACGGTGGAGCGGCACGCCTACCACAGCATGTTCGAGCAGGGACGGATCTCGGAAGCCGTGCTCCACGAGCTGGATCTCGGCGTCGATCTCGAACGCGACGCCCTCAAGCGCGGTGAGATCTGCGAGACCCTCCCCGTGGCAGAGCCGCTGGAGGTCCGGGTCTCGGCCTGGTGGGTCCGGCTCCTAAAGCGCATCGCCCCGTCGAGCGGCGCGATGCAGCGGCACCGGCTTCGCACTCTCGCCGCCAGCTACGAGCGGGATACTGCGATTCTCTCGGCCAGCGAACAGGTGGCATCCGCCATCAGCGAATTGGCCGAGCTCAGCAAAATCAGCCCCTCAGTCGCCGCCGAGTGCCGGCAGGTGTACGAGCAGCGGATGACCCGGGCCATCGAGCGCATCGACTCCATCGCCGAACACTTTCCCGAGTACGCCAATGCGGTGCAGGAGCGCACCGCCCGGCGCATTGCGCTGGAAGCGGAGGCGGATGCGGTGGAGCGACTGGCCGCGGCAGGGAGCATTCCGGACTCGGTGGCCAAGTCCGCCCGGAGGCGGGTCGAAGCCGCGCAACGCCAGCTTGCCCGGAGACCCGTCGAGCCCATGGCCCCCGACCCCGCCGAACTGCTGCACAAGGTTCCGTTCTTCCAGGAACTCTCCGATCAGGACTTCGGGCGTGTGGCGCAGAACCTCATTCCCCGAACGGTTCTCCAAGGAGAGAACGTCATCACCCAGGGCGAACGAGGCACATCCCTGTTCCTCATCGCCCGGGGGGTCGTTGCCGTGCTCGTGAAGACTGACCATGAGGAGCCGCGGCGGGTGGCGTCCCTCCATGCCGGCGATTTCTTCGGCGAGATGGCGCTCCTAAACGCAGAGCCCCGGAGCGCCACCGTCCAGGCCACGACGCCGTGCCAGCTCTACGAGCTCGTCAAGAACGACGTCGACGCCCTGTGCAAGGTGTGCACCGGCGTCCGCGTGGCACTCACCGACGCCGCTCTGAAGCGGCGTGAAGGTGGAGGCCGGACGAGCGGCCGGGTGAGCCGGGCCGTGGTACAGACCGACGTGCTGATGGAAGACATCGACCCGCCCTGACGACGCCGTTGTCTTTCCCGACCGGCCTGGCGATATTGTGGCCCCAGCGGGCGGGGTCGGGACGACTGGGCGCCGAACGGCATCCTGGCGGTATCGTCTAGGGGACTAGGACGCAGCCCTCTCAAGGCTGAAACACGGGTTCGAATCCCGTTACCGCTATCCTCCTCATGCAGTGCCAGCCCCCATCGTCCAGCGGTTAGGACACCACTCTTTCAAGGTGGAGACAGGGGTTCGATTCCCCTTGGGGGCACTCGCCATCCTCGTGGGACACGGTGTCGACACCGCGTTGTACGATGAAGCGGTCGACCTCCGTGATCCTCATTACATCGATCGCACTGCAAGCATCCTAAACTGCCTGAGCAGCGCGAGAATATGGCTAGCACGTCCCCTCTTCGGTATAGTACACGTGATCGGAGACGTCGCGACGAGCTCCGCGCAGTACGACCGTTTACATCGAGGACAGGCGGCATGAAAAAGATCCTCTGCGTCTTGATCGTAGCAGCGCTAACCGTGGTTCCGTCACAGACTCATGCCCAAGCCGGCATTGCCATACACGCAGGAACCCTGGGTGTCGGCGTCGACATCGGTACGACTTTTGGATCGCGCGTGGGATTGCGGTCGGGCTTCAGCTTCTTCCCGCTGGAGATCGACGCCACCGTGTCGGACATCGACTATCAGATCAATTTCGCCTCACCCACGTTCACGGTGATGTTGGACCTCTATCTCGCCGGACCGGTCCGGCTCAGCGGCGGCGCAGTGTACTCCACCGACGACATCGTCCTGGCAGGAGAGCTCACCGGTCCCGTCGACATCAACGGGACCCCGTACCTCCCCAGTCAGGTCGGCACGCTCACTGGGACCGTCATAACGAATGAATTATCCCCCTATGCGGGGATCGGGATCGGCAACCCGGGCGGGAGCAAGTTCGGGTTCTTTCTCGACCTGGGCGTCGCGTTCCACGGAATCCCGGGGTTCGACCTCACGGCGGACGGCCCGGCGTCGGGCCTGCCGCAATTTCAAGCGGATCTTGAAGCCGAGCGGCTGAGCATCGAGGACGACCTTTCCAGCGTGACGGTCTACCCCGTCGGGAAGATCGGATTCTCTATCGGGTTCTAGCAGGCGTCTTACCAGGCGCGGTGGACGCTACGCCGCGCCTTCGGCCATCCGCTCCGCCTCCCGTGCCGCTGCTTGCCCTTGCTCCACGTTCACCACCAGGAGCAGCAGTCCCCCCACCACGAAGAACAGAATCACCGAGAGGATCGCGCTGCGGCTGGAGCCCGTGAGCAGGATCATGAGGCTGAACACCCCCGGGCCAACGATACCGGCAAATTTCTCAAACACGGCAAAGAGTCCGAAGAACTCGCCGGACTCGTGCCGCGGGATCATGCTGCCGAAGAGCGATCGGCTCAGGGCCTGCGTGCCACCCTGCACCATGCCGACGAGGCCGGCCAGGATGAAGAAGTGGGTGGCCGTCGTCATGAAATACCCGACCATGGAGATGCCCGCGTACACCGCAAGCCCGAGGAAGATCGCCCGCTTCGTACCGATCCACCCTGCCAGGCCACCAAACAGGAAGGCAAACGGAATTCCGACAAACTGCACCAATACGATGGCGCCGATGAGCGCGCCCTGTTCGATGCCGATCTCAGTTCCATAGATGCCCGCCATCCGAATGATCGTCCCGATCCCGTCGTTGTAGATCAGGAACGCCAGCAGCATCACGAAGGCGTTGCGGTAGCGGCGCAGCTCGCGGGTGGTACGCCGCAAACGAGACAGGGCCGCTCGCACGGCGCTCTGTTCCCGCTCCGCCTCGCTCAAGGTCCGGACGGCAGGCTCGGGGACGCGGCGGAAGAGGGGAATCGCAAACACCACCCACCAGACGGCCACAGCCACGAAGGACAACCGCGCGGGTAGGGACGCGAGCGCCGGCGACACGTCGTCTCCGGTTGGGATGCCGATCCAGCCAGGATTGACGATCACGGCGAGGCTTGCCGCGAGGAGCAGCCCGCCGCCGATGTAGCCCAGGGCGTATCCCGCGGTGGAGACCCGATCCAGCTCGTCCGTGGGCGCCACGTGGGGCAGCAGCGCGTCGTAGAACACGAAGCTCCCGTTGGCGCCTATATTCGCGAGGACGAAAAGTCCCGCGGCGAAGAGCCAATTCCCCTGCCCGATGAAGAACATGAGCACGATGGCCGTGACACCCACGCCCATGAACGTTCCCAGCATCCGCTTCTTCATCGCCGTGTGATCCGCCATGGCGCCGAGGACGGGCGCCAGCACGGCGACGATGGCAAGGCCGATCGTGGTCGCAATGCCGTGTCGGAAGGTGGCGACCTCGCGGGAGAAGCCGGCCGCCGCATAGGACGAGAAGAAGACCGGGTACACGGCCGTCACGATGATCGTGAGCACGGCCGAGTTGGCCCAGTCGTACATGGCCCAGGCCCGCTGCTCCTTGGTCCTCAGGCCGAGTCGGGCGAGGACGCCACCGCCACCGCCCCCACTACGCTGGTTCACCAGCGTGCCGTGGTCATGCGTGTCGATTCACGACCGGCCGGCACCGGGCATTACCCATCCGGGGTGATAATGATGTCCGGATCGATGTCCACCGTTCTGGGCGGATTGTTACCCTGCTGACACACGACCTGGATGTTGTAGCGCCAATGTCCAGCCGCGTTGCTGCCGCCGGACCGGGCTGGGTTCTGCCGGTTGCCGGTAGGCCTCGCGGTGGGAAACGGCCACGGCCGCTGTCCCTGCTTCGGAAACACCTCCACTGTGTTCCCGTTGCCGTTGACGGCGAGGCTCCAAGTGATCCCCTGACCCCGCTCGATGGTCACAGTGTCGGGCGTGACGGTCCACGTGGGCTCGTTGTTCCCACGGCACCGCACATCGACGCTCACGGTCGCATCCTGCACCTGGGCACCATTGGCAATGGCACCGGCAGACCCGAGACCCGCGACGCCGACCACTCCGACTGCGAGAAGAACGTTTCGCTGCATAGTCCTGGTCTCCTAGAGTAAGGAAAACGCTTTTGAACCTCGACGCGTCACGGGACGGAACTGACTGCCCGACGAGGTTGCGGCCCAGTTATAGCCCCTCTCCCTCGCCGGTGCAAGTTGGGGCCGCCGCATGATCTCCGTGACTTTTCAGCCGTCATCCGTCATCTTTGGTGCGCCGTGATCGCCCGCGTGTCGTCTGGCACCTGTCGTCTTTTGCCTTCGAGTTGGCGCATTATGACGGATGAGCAGCAAAATCAGGCCGACACATCGACCTCCGAATGGTGGTCGCCCCTGACGGGCGCCAACCATCCGGAGCGTATTGGCCCGTTCAAGATCCTCCAGGTGCTGGGCGAGGGCGGCATGGGGATCGTCTACGAGGCGGAGCAAACCGAGCCGGTCCGCCGACGGGTGGCGCTCAAGATCATCAAGGCCGGCATGGACACCAAGGAGGTGGTCGCGCGCTTCGAGGCGGAGCGGCAGGCTCTTGCGGTGATGGATCATCCGAACATCGCGAAGGTGTTGGACGCAGGGGCGACGGAAACCGGCCGTCCCTACTTCGTGATGGAGCTGGTGCACGGAGTCAAGCTCACCGAGTACTGCGATGCGGAGCAGCTCTCGGTGCGGGACCGGCTGGAGCTGTTCGTGTACGTGTGCCAGGCTATCCAGCACGCCCATCAAAAGGGCGTGATCCACCGGGACCTCAAGCCATCCAACGTGCTGGTGACCGAGCGCGACGGTGTGCCCACACCCACGGTGATCGACTTTGGGGTCGCCAAGGCGATGGGGTACCAACTCACCGAAAAGACGCTGGTGACGACCTACGGCACGGCGATCGGCACGCCCGCTTACATGAGTCCGGAACAGGCCGAGATGTCCCAATTGGATGTGGACACCCGCACCGACATCTACAGTCTGGGGGTAATGCTGTACGAGCTGCTCGTGGGCCGCTTGCCCCTCGATCCCACCGAGATGGGTCTGCCGGCGTTCATCGCCAAGCTGATTCTGCGGGACACCGCCCACCCGACCCCCAGTGGACACCTGTCCAAGGCCGGCACCCAGATCCAATTGATCGCCAAGCTCCGCGCCGTTGACCCCTCGACCCTGCGGCGCGAGTTGCGGGGCGACCTCGACTGGATTGTCACGAAGGCGATGGAAAAAGACCGGAAGCGCCGCTACGAAACCGCCAACGGGTTCGCCTTGGACATTCAGCGCCACCTCAACGACGAGCCGGTGCTGGCCCGTTCCCCAAACACCACGTACCGGCTGGGCAAGTTCGTCCGGCGCAACAAGGTGGGGGTCACGGCTGGGGTCCTGGTGGCGGCCAGCATCGTGGCGGGGCTGGGGCTGGCCAGCGTGGGCCTCGTGCGGGCGCGAAGAGCGGAAGCGGAAACGGCACTCGAGGCCGAAGCGGCACGGCAGGTGTCGGATTTTCTGGTTCGCCTTTTTGAGGTCTCCAATCCCAGCGAAGCGCTCGGGAACAGCATCACCGCCCGAGAGATCCTGGACGTGGGCGCGGCGCAGATTCGCGACGAGCTCACCGATCAACCGGTCGTGCAAGCCCGGCTCATGGGAACGATGGGATACGTCTATCGCTCGCTGGGATTGTACGAGGAAGGGCGCCCGTTACTGGAGCAGGCCCTGGCGCTGCAGGAAAGGGAACTCGGGCCCGAACATCCCGAGGTCGCCCGGAGCTTGAAGAATCTGGCCAATTTGCACCGGGCGGTGGGCAATTTCGACCAGGCCGAGCCCCCACTCCTACGAGCGCTTGCCATCGAGGAGGCCGCCTACGGGCCGAACCATCCGGACGTGGCGGAGACCGTGTCCGGCATCGCCACATTGCACTGGGCCCAAGCGCAGTACGCCGACGCACAGCCACTCTTCGAGCGGTCGGTCGCGATCATGGAGGAAGTCTTCGGCCAGGACCACCGAGAGGTGGCGCTTGGGCTCTCGAATCTCGGCGGCCTGCTGTTGTCCCAACGGAAACTCGACGAGGCCGAGCCACATCTTCGGCGCGCCCTCACCATCCGAGAGAAAGTGTTGGACCCCAACGATCCCGATCTCGCGATCACGCTGAACAACCTCGGCGCGCTCTACCAGCTACAAGACAACCTAGCCGAAGCCGCGCCACTGTACGAGCGAGCCACGGTGATCTTCGAGCAGACCCTCGGGCCCGAACACCCCACAACCGCCAGCGGCCTCAACAATCTTGGCGAAGTGTATTGGGCCCTGGGGCGGTTCGATGAAGCGGAACCGTATCTAATGCGCGCTCTGACCATCAAGGAGCAGGTCTTCACACCTGATCACCCAAGCACCGCCAACACGCTCCAAGCCCTCGCCAATCTGTGGCGTGACCAGGGCCGGCATGAAGACGCAGAGGCCACCTATCGCCGTGCCCTCGCCATGCGCGAGCGGGTGCTGGACTCCACGGCCCCCGAAATCGCCGAGACGCTGAACGACTACGCCAGACTCCTTCGCACCATGGGACGGACGGCTGAAGCCGACCAATTGGAAGCACGGGCCCAACGGATAACCACGACCAACTGACCTCCACATCACCAATTCGAACCATCAACGGACCTGTGGCGATTTACGTATACGTGGGCATGCGCAAGGCCCGGGAACAGACAGCGTGAGCGCCGAGTACGGCGCGGTGAACGTCCTGCGGAGCGCGCTGCTGGTGCTCTTCGTCGTTGGCTCTGTCGGCACCGGAGTCGAGCTGCTCCTGCTGGGCCATACCGAGGACACGTGGCAGTGGACGCCACTCGTGCTGATGGGACTCGGCGTCCCGACCCTGACGTGGTTCCTCGTCCGCCCGGGGCGAGCCGGCGGACGGACCCTTCAGGTTCTCATGGGGTTGTTCGTCGTGGGTGGGGTCATCGGGCTCTCACTCCATTATCGGGGCAACGCAGAGTTCGAGCTCGAGATGTACCCCTCACTCAGAGGATTTGGATTGTTTTGGGAGGCCGTACGGGGAGCCACGCCGGTGTTGGCTCCGGGGATGATGATAGAGCTTGGTCTTTTGGGACTGGCCTATACATACCGCCACCCGGCGCTCGCTCGACCGCCGGAACCATACACAACGGAGTGACCTATGATTCTCAAAGCGTCAACGGCCCGCACTGCAGCGGCACTGGTCTTTCTGGCGCTGGCCTCGAACGGGGCCCTTCACGCACAGGTCGGGAACAACACCACCGTTCTCAACCCGAACCTCGCCGGCGAAGAAGAGCTACAGGCACTGCCACACCTCACGGCGTCCTTGGTGGAGACGATCATGGACCAACGGCCCTTCCTGAGCATGACTCAGCTCCATGCGGTGCTCGGGTCAACCCTCAGGGATGAACAGCTGGACGAGGTGTACGCGCGTATGTTCGTGCCGATCAACCTGAATGCAACGTCGCGGGAGGAGATCCTCCTGGTTCCCGGAGTGGGGCCGCGCATGGCCCAAGAGTTCGAGGAGTATGCGCCCTACCGCGCCCTCGCCCAGTTCCGCAGAGAGATCGGCAAATACGTTGACGATGACGAGGTGGCGCGTCTCGAGCAGTTCGTCTTTGTCCCCATCAATCTAAACACCGCGAGTGACGAGGACATGCTCAGCATTCCCGGCGTGGGCCAGCGGATGCTGCGCGAGTTCAAGGAGTACCGTCCCTACCAAAGCATCGCGCAGTTTCGCCGGGAGATCGGGAAGTATGTGAGCGATGAAGAGGTCGCACGGTTCGAGCGGTTCATAACAGTCAACTAGCCAGCAATTCTCGAGTTTGTGCGCTACGTCACAGTGGCGCTGAATGTGACCTGACTTACAGTCTTCCTGTAATGAATCCCTACCTTCGTTGGAGTCCTTGTCTCACGGAGGTGTCAAATGCGACTCCATCGATTGGTCGTACCGGTACTGCTCCTGGCCGTCATGGGAGCACAAACAGCGAACGCACAGAACCGCCGGCAGGGGTTCTGGATTTCCGGCGGCATTGGTGCCGGCCTGGACAACAACAGCGAAAAGGGTGGCGCCGCGGGCTACCTGCGCCTCGGTGGGACGGTCGGGAAGGTGCTGCTCGGCGGTGAGGCAAACGGCTGGACGCGCTCCGAGAACGGAGTCAGCCTGCTCCGCAGCAACACCATGTTTACCGCCATGGTGTATCCGTCGCTGGTGGGCGGGTTCTTCATCAAAGGCGGACTCGGGTTCTCCGTCATCAGAGTCTCAGGGGACGTGGGGGGCTTTTCGGCTTCCGTTACCGAGAATGGCTTCGGAAGCGTGCTCGGATTGGGCTATGATATTCCTCTCGGCCCAAAGCTGTCGCTGACGCCCAATCTCGACCTGCTGACGCAGACTTGGGACCCGGGAGCCGGCACGGAAACCCATTCGATGTTGCTGTTTACGATCGGTATCACCGGGCACTAAGCCCGGCAGATCGCCCAACTTGAAACGGCCGCCCTTTACTTCGGGTGGCCGTTTTTGTTAGTGCCAACTCTCACAGAATCGCACCTGTCAGGTCGTCCCGAATCAGGAAGAGAAACGGCCGATCGACCACCATCGGATACGGCTCTTGCGGCATCTCAGCCAACCCGGCCAACCACACGGCGGTGACCGCGGCGGCCTCGGTCCCGTATTCATCGACGCGAACCCGTGCCTGGTGGACGATTTCGGAGACGAAGAGTCCTTCCGGATGATCCGAAATCCCGCTCAGATCTACTTCATTAGAATCGAATACCCGCTTAATTCCCAGGGCGCCGAGCGCCTCTCCCAATTCGCCCCCCCAGTCGAGCTCGAACTTCGGCAGACCCAGTGCAATCAGGCGAATGCGCAGCTCGCTCACCACCCGCTCCACCAGGTCCGTGTCGATAAGTCGCTCGACCGCCGCAAACTGCCCTGTGCCCGGCAAGATCACGATCATGGACATCGCCTGGTATGGGATTGCGACGGCTTCGAAGCCGAGCCGGTCGTCACGCATGTGGCCTAGCTCGGTCGTCTGGTGCATCATCGGCACCTCTATGTCGTCGCCCGAAAGGGCGTGGAACGGCTGCGGGGACGTACTGCTTTCGCTGAACTGCTCCTTCCATTGCGCGAGGAAGTAGACGGCATTGACCAGAACGAACCGTGTCAGCTCATGCAACGACGCCGGGCTCACAATGCCTCGAATCATTCCCTCGGTTTGCTCTGCCACCCACTGGTTGATGATGGACGCCGCCCCCTCGGGTTGCGCGAAGTCCAGGGATCTCAGGTCTGCGTGAAATTGCGCCTGCAGATCGTCACGGTACGGCGCGAGGAGCGGGTACCCCTGCTGAGCGAACAGACCCGTGGCCAGACGCAGCACGAAGTCGTCACGCTCCACCTCCACCGACTCATTGCGCTCCTCATCCCACTCCCAATCCTTACGGCGTCGCCGGAGCATCATTTCGAGAAGCGCGCCGAACCGAGCCGCCCGATCGCCGCCGGACTCCCGCAAGCGCAGAGCCACCTCCAACTCTCGGGCGGTGTCACCCCTCGCCCCGACGACGAGCGCCCCTAGCGCCCCACCAATACTGAGCGGTGAGAAGAAGCAGTTCCCCCGTCGCGGGAGCACATGGTAGAGCCCGAGGCCAAACGCATTGAGGGCTTCTGCGAGCGGGCGGGCGACAGCGAGGTCAGGATCCGCGTTGCGTTTCCTATTCGTCATGCGAAGGTGAAATCATCGTCATCTGGCTGTTTTTGCATCGTCATGGAATTGTTAACCCAAATCTCAGCAATCCTTCATAACGATTAATACACCCTTTCTTTAATTAAGAAACTCACAGGACAGCTTGAAGGTTTGTTCGCATGGGCCCCGACGATCCGGGGTTCTGAAGCTGGCGACCAGACTAACAAAACACGAGAAACGGGTACAACCTGGCGCGATTCCAACGATCGTGCCGTGAACGATCAAGATCCAACTGCAAAGGAGGACCCATGAGCATCAGGCGAGGAATCGCACTGCTCCACCTAGTGTGCTTCGCGGCGGTGATGGCTGGTTGCGGTGC
>JBDHAF010000059.1:0-19358 GCA_039588255.1 Gemmatimonadota bacterium
GGATCGGCATATCGATGCCCGGACCGACATCTATTCGCTGGGCAGCGTGCTGTACGAGATGCTGGTCGGCGAGCCGCCGTTTACCGGTCCCAACGTGCAGGCCATCATCGCGAAACTGCTGTCGGAGCGCGCGCCCGGCGTGCGCAGCGCGCGCGATACGGTGCCGCCGGCGGTGGAGCAGACGGTGATGAAGACGTTGGCGAAGCTGCCCGCCGACCGGTTTGCCACCGCGCAGGAGTTTGCCGACACGCTCACCCGGGCGAGCACGCCGGGATTTGCGTTCAGCGGGGCGGTTTTTGCGGATGAAAGGGATGCCTCGTGGCAGGGACGTTTGCGGCGAGCGCTTCCGTGGGCATTCACTGCGCTCCTCACGGTCGTCGCCGGTGTGGCGCTCTGGGGACCCTGGCGCGGCGACCTGGCCGATGAGCTTCGCACCGTGCGTCTGACGATCAACCTACCACCGGGTGACACGTTGGTGGCGGATGGCAATTCATCGGCTATCGCGCTCTCTCCAGATGGGACCAAGTTGGTTTACAAAGCCAAGCGCAACGACACAACGCGCCTCTTTCTGCGTGAGTTGAATTCGTTCGAAACGACGGCGATCGCGGGCACCCACAATGTGACGGGGCAGCCGTTCTTTTCACCCAACGGGAACTCCATCGGGTTTTTCCAGGACAGCATGATGAGGAGAGTGTCTCTCGCCGGCGGGTCGCCAATCGGTATCACCGACGCGGTCGGGGACCAAAGCGCCGACTGGGGGTCGGACGACGCGATTGTTTTCTCGGCCGGGGGTGAACTCAATCGCATAGGCTTGTCGGGAGGCCCACCGGAGCTGATTGTCGCGTCCGATCTTGCCGGGGAATATTTTGATTTGCGGTACCCGGAAGTACTCCCGGACGTCGGCGCGGTCCTGTTCAGCCGGCATGGTGGCTCGTGTGGGTGGAGCGCAGCAATCCACAATTTCGAGACCGGCACGCGAAAGCTCCTCCTCGAAGGTGCCAGGAGCTCCTCCTACGCACCCACGGGACACGTCGTGTATGCACAGGAAGGGGCCTTGTTGGCGGTGCCGTTCGACCTTCGGCGTCTTGAACCCCGCGGTCCCGCGGTGTCCGTGGTGGACGGCGTCAGGATGATTGTGCGCTGCGGTGCCGCGCATTTCAGTCTCTCGAAGAACGGAACGCTAGCCTACGTGCCGGGTGGCCAATCGGAAGACTTATCTGAATTGGTCTGGGTGGACAGGCAGGGAAACGCCACGCTCATCACTGACGTGCTGCGCCAATTCAACGGACCCCACATCTCGGCCGACGGGCGCCGGCTAGTGTGGTGGGAAGGAGGTGACTCTCAGGAATGGCTTTTCGATGTGGTCCGTGGCTCGTTCACGCAGCTCACCACCGAGGGGCGGAACTACTGGCCCATTTGGACGCCGAGCGGTCGCCGAGTGACGTTTCCGTCTATGCGGCCTCAGGGACCGAACCTGTTCTGGAAGCCATGGGACGGGAGCGAACCGGCGGAGCGCCTCACAACAAGTGAGAATATGCAACAACCGATGGCGTGGCTTGCAGACGAGACGGCATTGATTTATCAGGAACTCGATCCGGATAACGGATATGACATCTGGATCCTCCCCCTTGATGGTGATCACCAGCCGCGACCGCTCGTCAACACGACGGCCAACGAATACGAGCCTTCTCTGTCGCCTGACGGTGAATGGTTCGCATACGTTTCCGATGAGTCGGGCGCCAACCAGGTCTACATCAAGCCGTTTCCGGGCCCGGGAGGCAGAGTGACGGTCTCGATTGACGGCGGGCACGAGCCGGCCTGGGCTCCCAACGGGCAAGAGTTGTTTTACCGCAGTGGGGATATGATGATGGCGCTCGACATCGTGCGAGAGCCCGAGTTCGCCGTGGGAAACCCCAGGGTGTTGTTCACGGGGCGATACGTTGACGGCACGATCCCGTACGGCCGGAGCTACGACATCGCCCCTGATGGCGAACGTTTTGTGATGGTGCGTCCTGCTGAATCGCGCGCACCGTCGACGCGGATCAACGTGATCCTCAACTGGTTCGATGAATTGAAGACGAAGGTGCCAGTGGGGAACTGAGGTTGAACAGCAGGCGTGCCCTAGTGTTCTTTGAGCGTTTGAAGCCCGCCCTCGCCGACCGGCGGCCCTCACTCCATCCGCAGCGCCTCCACAGGATCTACCTTCGTTGCTCGCCGCGCCGGAATGTAACTGGCGATCAACGCCGCACCCGCGACCAGTAATCCCACTATTGTCAAAGTCACCGGATCCGTCGGACTCACCTCGTACAACATGGCGCTCGTGATACGGGAAATGGCCACGGCGATTCCGAGCCCGATTCCCACACCCACTCCCGCCATGATCAGCCCTCGCTGCAAGACGGCACGCACAACGTTGCGGGTTCCGGCACCCAGGGCAATCCGAATGCCGATCTCGTTGGCGCGCTGCTCCACGGCGTACGCTAGCACGCCGTAGACACCGAGGACCGCCAGGATGGCGGCAAGTGCAGACAGGGAGCCGAGGACATAGATGCCGAAGCGCGGACCGGCAACGCTGGCCGACTGGTCGATGAGGTCTTCGAGAACCCACACGCGGGCCGGAATGTCCCCGTTGATGGCCCACAGAGCTTCCCGAGCTGCCGGGATGATCGCGGTGGGCTCGATAGCCGTCTTGAGCACCATCGTGTGAAACCACAGGGAATTCTGAGCATACGGGATGTAGTAGTCGGGGAACGCTTCCTGGTCCATGTTCCACCGAACATCCCCAACCACTCCAACTACCGTTCTCCAGATGGAATCACCTGCAATGTCACGACGCACCCGCCGCCCCAGGGGATTCTCTTCGGGCCAGTACTTCCGGGCCATGGCCTCGTTGATGACGATCACGGGATCTGTGCTCCATCGGTCCGCAGCCGTGAGCAGGCGGCCCGACACGGTGGGGATGTTCATGGCGCCGAAGTATTCCGGCGTCACCACGCTGAAATGATGGATGTCTTCGACGATTCCGCTCGATGCCTCGATGGACGTCGGCGGAAAAGACATCCCCCCCACGAACGGCATCTGGCTGGCGCCGCCGACTTCCTCGACGCCGGGGATGGCCGCCAGGCGATCGCCCAACTCCTCGAAAAACACGTAGGCATCCACGGGCGACTGTCGATACTGGGTCGGAAGCGTCACCGGCATGACCAGCACACCGGCGGCCTCAAAACCCCGCTCCACGGACGTGAGACGCGAAAAACTCTTCACGAGCAAGCCGGCCACGGCGAGGAGCACGAACGCCAGGGCGATCTCGGATACCACCAGGGCCGCGTTGGTGCGGTTGCGCCGCCTGCCACCGACGAATCCGCGTCCTCCGTCCTGGAGGACGTCCACCACGGCCGTCCGTCCGGCTCGCAGCGCGGGCAACACGCCGGCCAGCAATCCCGTCAAGACGGAGATGCCCGCGGCGATGACGAACACGCGGTAATCCACGGCGATCTCCCCGGCTCGGGGTACTCCGCCGGGAACGGCATTGATGAACGGTCCCCTGGTGGCAACGGCGATGATCAGTCCAGTCAAGCCACCGGCCAGGGACAGCACCACGCTCTCGTTCAGGTGTTGCGCCATGAGCCGGAAGCGGCCGGCGCCTAGTGCCTGGCGGATCCCCAGCTCTCGTCGTCGCTCCGTCGCTCTCACGAGGAGCAGGTTGGCGATGTTGGCGCAGGCAATGATCAGCACGAGGCCCACGGCGCCCAGCAAGATCAGGAGCCCGACCCCGGTGGAGCCCACCACGAGGTCCTTGTAGGAAAAGAGACCGATGCCGTGCTCCACCTCTGCGGGATGTACCTCGCCAATTCTCTGCGCAACCGCGTCCACCTCGCGCTGTGCCTGCTCGAGGCCAACCCCGGATCTGATACGGGCGATGACCTGCAAGTAGCCGGAATTCCGCACCGGTGACGTCTTGCGTTGATCACTGAACGTCATCCACAGTTGGGTCCGAGCGAACGGGAACCGGAATTCCTGCGGCATCACACCGACAACCGTATACTGCACGCCGCTGAGTGAGAGCTGCCGGCCCAAGACGCCCGGATCAGCCCCAAACTGGTCTTGCCATAGGCCGTGACTCAGGACGACCAAACTTGGCGCACCGACCTCATCGTCCGCCGGAATGAACCTGCGACCGAGCGCCGCGGGAATGTCGAGAGCAGTAAAGACACCGGATGTCACCCCCGCCCCGCTCAGGCGTTCGGCACGGTCGCCGCCCGTCAATGTTGCGGAGGAGGTGTGGTAGGCTCCCGCGCTTTCGAGCACGGGGCTCATGTCACGCCAGTCCTCGAACACCTCGTACGGCACGGCGAAGAGGGTAGACAGGCGACTCACCGTCGGACTGGGTCCCGTGACTTCGGGGTCGATGCGGTATACGCCGACGAGCTGCTCGGAGTCGGGGTAGGGAAGCGGCTTGAGGAGCACCGTGTCCACCACGCTGAGCATCAACGTACTCGCGCCGATGCCGAGGCCGAGCGTGACGATGGCCGACAGTGCGAAGCCGGGCTTCTTCGCCAACAGGCGAACAGAATGGCGCGTGTCGGCAAACACGTGGGTAGGCAATGAACGCCAACCCCCGCGCCGCTCCGGCGGCCCACTTGGGGCCCGAGGTTTCCACCGCGGTGCGTTGTGCGTCGACGCAGGCGACGCTCGGAGCGCGGCCGCACGCTCACTCATACCGTTGCGGGCGCTGTCGAACGCCGCGTGACTCCACTGCGACAGGGCTGCGCCAGGCCGACCGCCGGATTGGGCCTCACGCAGGCGGTCGGCGTAGAACTGTTCCATGTCCCGGCCGAACTCGCGGCGGAAGTGGGATGGGAAGAACCGAACGAGCAGGCGGTAAAAGAACGGGACTCGGCTCATCGGTTGGCCTCGCCTTTCAGGAGGTCGAGCTTCCGTGCCTTGTCCACGAGTGTCCCGAACTGCCGCGCGGTTGTCGTTGCGGCGTCGCGGCCGGCAGACGTCACCTTGAAGTAGCGGCGCCGCTCGTCGTCCAGCTCGGGATCGGGGCGCTGCTCCGATTCTTCGATCAGACCATCGCGCAACATCGTCCGCAGTGTGCGATACAGGCTGCCGGCCTCGATGCGGACGCCGTTCCGGCGCTGCTCGATGGCTCTCGCGATGGAGTACCCGTGGCGCTCCCGCTCCAACAGCACGAGGAGAATCTCGAAGGCCAGGGTTTTCAGTGAAGGAGTCTCTTTTGGCATGGTGGCCCATTGGTGGCGGTTCGTGACATATAGTGGCACTACGTCACTAGTCGCCTCCAGGTTTCACCCGGATGCCACAATACCATAATGCGTTGTTTTACAAGAACTTATGCTGCCTTCACTCCCACCGGAGCGCCTCGACGGGGTCCACACCTGCCGCCCGGCGGGCGGGGAGATAGCTGGCCAGGAGGGCGATGCTTGCCAGGCCAACCGACACCACACCGTATGTGACCAGGTCCACCGGGTCGACCCCAAACAACAGTGCGGACATGAGGCGGGTGAGTCCCAAGGCGGCGACCAAGCCGACCGCCACCCCGGAGCCGGCCAGCACGAAACCGTGCCGGAGGACCATGCGACTCACGTCGGCTTCCCGGGCGCCCAGGGCCATGCGCACACCGATCTCCCGAGTACGCTGCGACACGATGTAGGAGATCACGCCGTAGATGCCCACCGTGCCCAGGAGGAGCGCGACACCAGCGGCGATTCCCAGCAACACCATCGTGAACGAGGTGCGGATCATGGAGAAGTCGTAGATCTCCTGGAGAGTCTGCACATTGGCGAGGGGAAGGTTCGGATTGACAGACCAGACGGCGCGCCGCACATCGTCCAGCAGTCCGGTTGTTCCGGTTCTCGTTGATCGGATGGCGTAGGCCATCGGACGGCGCGTGAAGATGTCGGACCCCCAAAAGGTCTCCACGACCGCGGGCCAATACACGACGGTCGTGGGTCCGTCCTGGATCCCTTCGTCGTACACGTTGCCCACGACGCCGACGATCTCCCTCCACGGATGGTACGGGTTCTCGCGGATCCGGTTGCCGATGGCTTCGGGTGGATCACTCCAGTATTCCCTGGCGAAGTTTTCCGTCACGACCACCACCGGTGCCATCGTGTGAACGTCGGACCAGGTGATTCCCCGACCCGCCAGGATGGGATTCCCCATGGTCTCGAAGTAGTCGGGCGAGATCCATTTCAACCGTCGCACAGGGGGAGCGGTACCGGCCGGAAGCGGAAAACCGTCAACGTACATGCCGCCGTTGCTGTCCCATCCGTCCATCGTGAGCGACGAGGAGAATGCCGCTGCGGTCACGCCCGGGACCTGCTGGATACGCTGCACAATCCGTTCGTGGGTCCCGGCCGCGGCGACACGATCTGGGACTTCAGCGCTCGGGATGTCGATCCGCACCGTGAGAACTTCGCTGGGCCGTTCGAAGCCGGGATAAACGCGCCGCAGCGCCACGAAGCTACGCATCATGAGACCGGAGGCCACGATGAGCACCAGGGCCAGCGCCACCTGCGAGATGACCAGACCGTTCCTGGCGCGGTGCCGGTCCTTCCCCACGTCGCTCCCGCGCCCTCCTTCCTTGAGGGCCGCCACCAGGTCCGGGCTGCCGTACCGCAAGACGGGGAAGAGGCCGAAGAGGAGTCCCGAGAAAACCGATATCCCAAGCGTGAACATGAGGACCGTGGGCTCTATGGTGATGTCGGCGATGCGAGGCAACTGCTGAGGGCCCATCGAGACGAAAGCTCTGATCCCGACATGCGCCAGGCCGAGGCCGGCGATCCCCCCCAAAAGCCCAAGGGTCACGCTCTCGAGGAGGAGCGCCCGGACGATGTGCCGCCGTCCCGCGCCAATGGCCGTGCGAATGGCCACCTCTTGTTGCCGGCCTTCGGCGCGAACCAGAAAGAGGTTGGCCACGTTGGCGCAGGCGATGAGCAGCACGATGGATACGGTTCCCATGACCACCCAGAGGACGGTGCCGATGTCGCCCACCACGTCGGACATGAGGGGGTGGACGTCGGGACCGAGCTGCCACGCTTGGAGGGTTGCGATGCCCATGCCACGGGGAAACTTCTCCAGCACGAGAGGGATCATGCGCGCCACATCGGCGTTCGCCTGCTCCAGCGTGACGCCGGGTCGCAGGCGCGCCAAGCCTTGGTAACTCCAGTCCCCCACTGTGATCTGAGACCGGTCAAAGCGAAACGGCAGGAACACAGCCGGATCGGACCTCAAGAAGCGGAAGTCCGGAGACATCACGCCGATGATCTCGCGCGGTCGCCCGTCCACGGTCAGCGCGGTTCCGATCACCCGCGGATCGCCGCCGAGGCGGCTCTGCCAATAGCCGTAGCTGAGGATGACTGTTTCGGTCGTGCCCGGTGTATCGTCCTCGGCATTGAAAACTCGACCCAGCAGCGGGGTCACTCCCAGAATCGGTAGCGTACCATCGGTGAGATACATGCCCTGGACCTGTTCCGGCTCGCCCAGTCCGGTGATGGCGAACTGTTGGTCATCCCACATCCCGACGTCCTCGAAGACGCGGGACTCCTCCCGATAGGTGTAGTGCGTCGCCGGCGCCTGGTTCAGGTAGCCGTCGAACCCGATGCCGGGCGCGCTGTGCCACACGCCCACAAGACCCTCGGGATCCTCGTAGGGCAGCGGTCTTAACAACACGCTGTTGACGACGGTGAAGACCGATGCGGTGGCGCCGATGCCCAAGGCGAGCGTCGCGATCGCCACAGAGGAAAAGAGCGGCTGCTTGCGAAGGGTGCGGACGGCGTATCGGAGGTCCTGCAGGATCAACATCGTCTGGTTGCTCCAGGAATTTCGGCGACCGGGCATGGGAATCGGATCGGCGGGGCTGAGGTTGAAACGGCGGCGAACGCTCTCTTTCGCGATCCGGGTGAGGAAGATGAACACCTGCTCCCAGTACCAGCGACGGGCGGAGCCAACCCCGCTGCGCTCCGCACGGCGGTGAAAACGCTCGTCAAGGTCACCCAGCGTGTCTTCCCGCTCACTCACCGGCAGCAGCCGACCGATGATCGTCGCCGCCACGGCAGGGGGGCGAGCAAGCACCGGGGTCATCCGATTCGCTCCCGGAGCGCCGGGTCCAGGCCGTCCCACATGGCGAAGAGGGCCCCGGCAGACTCCCGGAGCCGGTCGGCCCCAAGGTCGGTGACTCGGAAGTAGCGCCGGGCCCGCTCTCCTCGCTCCGGGGACGGATCGGCCAGGCGGGAGTCCAGTAAACCCTTTTCCCGCAAGCGTTTGAGGCCGATATAAGTCGCGGCCTGGGAGATCTCACGCCCGGTGCGCTTCTCCAGCTCATCGATGATGGAAACGCCGTAGGCGTCGTCGCCCAAGCGGAGTACGGCCAACAGGATCAGGTGCTCGAATTCGCCCAAGGAGGTTCGGTTCATGGCTCCACACTCAGATTTGCTTACTGAGCAATGCTAAGTACAAGGACGTACAACCACAAGAGGAAAGACTCATAATTCTTCTTTAGGGAGCCAGCACGGGCATACCCATGGCGGGCCAGATCAAGCCCACGAACAGCGCCAACACCGCGATGAGGAGGAGACTCGCCGGAATCCCGGCCCGGAAGAACTCTCCGGTGGTGAACTGGTTGCTGGCGTAGGCGATGGCGTTCGGGGCGGCGCCCACCAGGAGAAGAAACGGCATGCCTGCCGCTGCGAGTGAGGCGAAGAGAATCACCTCGGGGGCCACACCCACATACGGTGCGATGACCAGCGCCACCGGCATGGTGATGGCGATGGCGGCGACGTTCATGATCAGATTGGTCATCAGCAGGACGAACACCGCAATCCCCATGATGAAGACCAACCAGTGCGCGCCGTGGAACATGTTGAGCCACTTAACGGCGAGCCACTCGGCGGCACCGGTTTGCCAGAGGCAGAAGCCGAGGCTCATGGCTCCGCCAAAGAGCAGAATAATGTTCCACGACGTTCCCTCGAGGTTCTTGAGGGAAACGATGCGAAAGAGGAAGAACAGGATTGTGGCAACGAGAATGATGGCGCTCTTGTCGAGCGGCGCCAACGCCGGGATGAACTGCCGCAGGCTCAATACGGCAATCGTGGAGAGCACGATGACCAGCGACAGGATTTCGTTCCGGGTCATGGGTCCGAGACTCTCGTACAGGCGCTGTACCCGTTTCCGCAACCCCGGGATGGTCTTCTTCTCGGGTCGATAGTAAAACATGAAGAACGCCCACAACAGAATCGTCATGAGCACGCCCACCGGGAGCATGTAGTAGCTCAGCTCGAAGAAGCTGATGGATCGCCCCGTGATATCCCGGTAGAAACCGATGGCGATAGCCCCCCGCGCGGCACCGAGCAACGTGACGACGCTTCCTGCACCCGCGACGAACGCCATGCCCATGAAGAGGTTCTTGCCGAACTGTGTCTCCTCAGCCTCGTCGGTGTACAGGGCATAGATCGCCATGAACAGGGGGAACACGGTGGCCGCAACGGCGGTGTGCGCCATGATGAGCGTAAGCGTCGACGTCATGATGAAGCACCCGAGGAGGATCATGCTCGTTCGCTCCCCCACTAGGGAGAGCATCTTGTACGCCATCCGACGTGTGAGGCCGGTTTGTGTGAAAACCATGCCGAACATCAGCGAGCCGAAGATGAACCAGACCGATGGATCCATGAAGTCGGTGAAGGCGGTTCGTGCCGGTCGAATCAACAGCAGACCCTGAACCACTCCGATGGTGATGCTGGTGACGCCGATGGGAACGACTTCGGTGACCCACCACGTGGCCGCTAGGAAAAACAGAGCAAGGGCCGCCTTGCCTTCACGGGTGAGGGCGAACGCTTCTCCTTGGGGATCGACGGCCGGGGCGGGGGTTGGAGCGAAGTACACCACCACAAAGAGCACGAGCCCGAGCAATATGCAAACGACTCTCTTCCGGTCGACCGGCTGCGGCTCTTCCTTGGTTTTGGCGCGAATGCGTCCGACGGTCGGGGCGTCGACTGTCGCAGGGGAGCCGGATAACGGCGTTACGCTCTTGGAGAGTGCGTCGTCGGTCATTTTGAAAACAACCTTTTTTTGAAAACAACCCCAGTGAGCTTACCTCACCAGCTTTGCCATTTCGTGGAACAGGTCAACTGACCGGAGTACTCCGACGAGCTGCTCGTCCTGAATCACGGGGATCAGAGAGAGATTCCCGGATACCATCTCGTACATGGCCTTCATGTAGTGGTCGTCGGCTTGGAGGATCGCCTCGATGGGGCGCATCACGTCGCTCACGGGCCGCTTGGCCTGTTCCTGTATTCCCCGGAGCAATCGGTCATACGGGAGTTCGGACAAGTTCGGGTCGAGCTCCACGTCGAAGAGCTTCTTCCGGTAGTCCAGCGGTTGACTGCTGAGAAACTTTGGTTCCAAGCCACGCATGATGTCGCGCCGCCGGAGAGTTCCCACCAGGACGTTGATCTCGTCGAACACCAGCAGAACACGTGGGAGCGACTTGCGGAGTTCAACCTCGAGTTGAGCACTCTCGATGACTTCGATTGCTTCTCGTAGCGTCGTGTGGTCCCGCACCGAAGGGTACCGGTCCACCGGAACCACGAGATCGCCTACTTGCTTCCATGCCTCCACCTGTCACCAGCCCTTCTTGCGGAGGATGTCTTGCATCTTGTTCGCGATGCGTTTGTCCTGGAGGGAGGACCGCTTTGTGGCAGCATCCTGGATTCTCGCCACCAGCGTCTCGATGTCGGCCGGCTTTTCCAGGAGGTCGAGTGCACCCAGCTTCATGGCATCCACACCCTGCGCCAGGGTAGCTCTACCGGTCAACAGGACTATCTGGAGATCAGGGTTGATCTCGAGGAGCCCTTTGAGGGTCTCGATCCCATCCATGCCCGGCATGGCCATGTCCAGCAAGATGGCGTCGAACGTTCTTGCCTCGGCCTTCGCCAAAGCGGCCTCGCCGCTTCCGGCTGTGTCCACGGTGAGGCCGCGGGCTTCGAGCCGCTCGGCGAGCACGCTGACAAATTCCTCTTCGTCATCCACGAGTAAGACAGTACTTTCGCTCATCTGTCTACCCCCCTGCTGATGCGACACATGCTTCACTCCGCACCTGTTGCGACACGACTATTCTAACTATCAGCGGCGTCCGCTGGGCATGAGACTTCACTTAAGATTCGCTGCCGATCGGCAGGGTAACGGTGAAACAGGTACCTTGACCCACCGTGCTCTGCACGGTGATCTCTCCGCCGAGTTTTTCCACGATGCCGTACGTGATCGACAGGCCGAGACCCGTGCCGGCGCCCTTCTTGGTGGTGAAGAACGGATCGAAGATTCGCTCGATGTGTTCCTCGGGAATGCCCACACCGTCGTCCGCGATACTCACCGCGACACTGTCGCTGTCCAGCTTGCGGATTCCTATCTTAATGTGACCGCCGTCTTCAACGGCAGCGAAGGCGTTGTTGAGGAGGTTGAGGAAGACTTGTTGCAGCTGACCCCGTTCGCTGACGATGGTGGGCGGTTCCTCCGGATAGTCGAACTCGACCTGGATATTGCGGTAGCCGGCTTCTTTGTTGAGGAACCCGAGCAGTTCCCTGAGCAGTGTATCCAGGTTCAGCGGCTCACGCCCGACGTCTAGCTGTTTGGCGAATCCCAACAGGTTGTGCGTGATGCTTCCGCAACGCTTTGCCGACTTCAGGACAGAGTCCACCAGGCTGGTGATTTTCTCACGTGACGGTGGTTTCTCCGAGTGAGTGAGGAGATCCTTGAGCAACCCTGCTGATTCCGTGATGATCGACAGGGGGTTGTTGATTTCGTGGGCAACGCCCGCCCCGAGCCGGCCGATGGCTGCGAGTTTGTTGGTGTACTCCATCTTGTGAAAGAGCGCGGCCCGTTGCCGATCGGACTCCCGGGCACGATTGACCACGTAAACCGAACCAGCCGTAACCACAGCCAGAATCAAGACGATGCTGACCACCAGGAACGCCACCATGTCGCGCTGCAGCGATGCCAACCCCGCATGACTTGCCACACGCGCGCTCGCCAGCACCAAGGTGAATGGGGAATGCTCGATCTGGGCATAGCTCACAACCAGGGGCATTCCGTTGGCATCCTCCAGCTCGAGAAGCTCAGCCTCGGAGCTGTACGGTAAGGACGGGAGCTGGGACGGATCGAGAATGCCTCCGTACAGTCGGCTGGAAGTCTGAAGAACGCCCGCTTGGTTGATGATGAACGCATCGCTGGACGGCTGAACCCCAAGCGAATGGCATCCGCGACAGCTTGATGCCTGGTCTTCGGTCTCGAACGGTCGGGCGGGGACCAACCAGTGGAAGACATCGGTGTCGATGGTCGCCCGTAAGACGAATCGGTCCGCCGCGTTCGCCCGTTGGACGGCAATGGCCAAATGGGGACGACCCCGGTATCCCATGAACACATCACTGACGTACGCGGCTTGGGTGTCTACCTCGCGGAGCCAATCTTGTGCACTGTAATCGAGTCCTTCGAGGTCAAACGGACCGGAGTAGGCGATCTGGACACCTGTCTCATCGATCACACCCAGATCCACGATCTCCCCGAAGGTTTGGTTCAAGGTGACCAGGAAGTCGTCGAGGTTCCGGGAATCCCGCAACTCCTCCGGTGGTGTATCCCGGAGGACCATCGAGAGCGCGGACAGCCGCTCGGAGAGAAACGACTCCAAAGACTGCTTGCCGTTTGCGGCAAAGCGGATCATGGGGCGGGTGAGCTCTGCCCGGAGGGTGTCCTGGTACTGGTGGTAGTTGATCCCGGACAGGATCAGGAGCGGCAGAATCGCGATGAGAGAGCCCGACAGGACCATGCCGATCAACACCTTGCGGTAACGGCGTGGCGAAATCAGCCGGTCCTTGTCCTCATCGGGGCGGATGCCCCGTTTCACATCGCTCATCGTATCCCTCTACGATGCTCGCTCGTCTGGCACTTGGCTAGCGGCACAGATGGTGTCCATCAGGTGCAATGGCCTTCGCGTTTGGAATGGATACACACCACTTCGGGGTCTGGCAACCGATCCGAAAATGCTCCATGCCAGGGCGCAGGCATCCCCGTGGTCCCGATCCGGACGAGCTTTTCCGGGTGGTCGAGCAGCCGGTTTGTTACATTTGTTTGCTGAGAGCGCCTTCACGCTCCCAGGTGGAGCTTGTGGGGCTGACAGCGCGATGAACTCTTCTTAACGAGATCGGATCTCGGCACGGAAGCGGCGGGAGCGCCATGGCGATCATCACCATCTCGAGGGGAACCTACAGCGGCAGCAAGGCCTTGGCAGAATGCCTCGGGCAGAAACTTGGTTACCGCATCCTCTCCCGCGAGGAACTCGTTCAGGCGACCGCCAAGCGCTTCGAGGCATCCGAGGAAGAGCTCGAACTTGCGCTCACGCACAGACCGGGATTCCTGGAGCGGTATCGCTTTTCGAGGCTCGATTACATCCACTGTGTGCGGGCGGAAATGGCCCGGGCTGTTCAATGTGACAGTGTTGTCTATCACGGTCAGGCTGGGTATCGGCTACTCAGAGGAGTGGCCCATCACCTGAGCTTGAACGTGATCGCCGACATGGAATACCGCATCAAGGCTACCGTGGAGCGCACGAATCTGACGCGCGAACGCACTATCGAATACATCAAGGAATTGGACGAGACGCGTGACAAGTGGGTGCAGTGGGTCTACGGTGTCGATAGAAACGACCCTGCGTTTTATGATTTCGTGATCAATTTGGAGCACATCCCGCTCGAAACCGCCTGTGCCATGATAGCTTATGTAGTCGAGCGGGATTTTCAGACGACGCCGGAATCCCAGAGGAAGGTGGACGATCTGGTTTTTGCGACTGGGATCAGAGCCCAGATCGCAATGGACCGGAGCATTGTGGACGATGTGGTCGAGGTCGAAGCTGAGGATGGAATCATTACCCTCACGGGAACGGTGCGTTCTCTCGACGACGCCGACAAGGTACGGACCCTGGTCAGGGGCATGCCCGGCGTCAAGCGCCTCGAGTCCAAGATGGCGGTACGCTGGTGATCCGCTAACGACTGTAGTTCCCCTCCAAAGTAGACTTCGGTGAACTCTTCTTAGCGAGATCCAAGTCCGCCACGGCAACGGAGGGATCTGCCATGGCCATCATCACTATCTCGAGGGGGACTTTCAGCGGTGGGAAGGCTCTGGCACAGACCCTCGGCAAGGAATTCGGGTACCGGCTCCTTTCTCGCGAGGAGCTCCTTCAGGCAGCTGCGGAACGGTTCGGCGCCTCGGAAGGAGAACTCGAATCGGCGCTCACGCACCGCCCAGGATTCCTGGAGCGCCACCGCTTCACGAGGCTGCACTACATCCACTGTGTCCAAGCGGAAATGGCCAGGGCGGTTCAAAGTGACAATGTGGTGTATCACGGTCAGGCAGGGTATCTGCTGCTCAGAGGGGTGGCCCACCACCTCAGAGTCAAGGTGGTCGCCGACCTGGAGTACCGCATCAAAGCTGCGATGGAGCGCACCAATCTCACGCGTGACCGGACCATCGAGTACATCAAGGAGCTAGATGAGGCACGCGACAAATGGGTGGAGCGCGTCTACGGTGTCGATAGAAACGACCCTACATGCTACGACCTCGTAATCAACCTGGAGCAGATCTCGCTCCCAGCCGCCTGCGCTATAGTCGCTGAGGTGGTCCAGCGGGACTTCCAGACGACGCCGGAATCCCAGAGAGTGGTGGATGACTTGACCTTTGCGAGTGCGATCAGGGCCAAGATCTCAATCGACCGGGACATTGCCGACGACGTGCTCGAGATCGAGGTTAAGGACGGGGTAGTTACTATCACAGGTACGGTGCGTTCGCTCAACGACGCCGACAGGGTACGGGCACTCGTCAAAGCCATGCCGGGTGTCAAGCGGATCGAATCCAAGATGGGCACACGCTGGTAATTCGCTAAGCGGATTCGGTTTGCCATCCCATGGCAACGCAGATTTGGCACCTGTCTTGCCGCTCCGCGGCGACAGCTTTCCATCAAGAGGCCCGGCCTGATCCAGCCCAGGACATTTGGCGCTCCGCAACCAGTAGTGTATTGTTAATTCGTGATAATTGTCACGGAATCATCTCGTGATCCGGAGATGGCGCCGCAGACAGTGTGAACTAGCCGTTAGAGTCGGTCGTTCGACCGCGGGATCGCCGACAGTCAGGTCGACTCTGAAACGGACCCAAAAGAACATGAGTACGCCCGAAAACGAAGAAGCGGCCTTCATAGCCAAGATCACGGCCAGCACTACCCATGAGATCCGCAACGTCCTGGCGATCGTGAGGGAGTCTGCCGGGCTGATCGGGGACATGGTCCGCGCGTTCGAGAAGCGCGGAATGGTCAACCGAGAAAGAATGACGAAGGCAGTGGACCGCATCGACGCTCAGGTCACTAGGGGAGCGGAGATTGTGGCCAACCTCAATCGGTTTGCGCACAGCCTCGACAAACCCGAACAGGAACTGGATCTGGGTCAGGAAGTCCAGCAGGCCGCGTTCCTGTGCCGGCGCTTCGCACAGCAAAGGAAACAGACGGTCCGGGTGGTTTGCGAAGATGATGGCCGACAGACGGTGGCCGGCCCACTCCACCTTCAAATAGCGTTGTATTGGGGAATAGAATGCTGCCTGGAACAGCTACCCGAAGGTGGGACCCTCCTCATCCGAACGGGCCAGCACGACGACCGCCCCGCACTCGACTTTGTCCTTGACGCGGATGTACACCCCGGACCTGCCGGCCCCGTTGCGGCGGATAATTGGGTGGGCCTGACAAGGGCTCTGGGTAACCTGGGCGCTGTGGTCGAAACAACGGATCCGGCGTGTCACTTTCGGATTCTTCTCCCACGGAGCGGTGATGCATGACCGCGCGTTATGTGAGGGTTGGATGAGCAAGATCAAGGTGCTACTCGTCGACGACGAAGAAGACTACGTAAGGACGATGGCCGAGCGGATGGAGATGCGGGACGTCGGTAGTCGGGTCGCATATAGTGGTGAGCAAGCATTGGAGATGATCGAGGAAGATGCGCCCGATGTGATGGTTCTCGATCTTCGGATGCCGGGGATCAACGGCATGGAGGTGCTCGAGCGTGTGAAGAAGGAGCACCCGCAGGTCCAAATCATCATCCTGACAGGCCACGGTGGCGAGCAAGAAGAAAAGCGGGCTCGTCGTCTGGGAGCTTTCGAGTACCTGCAAAAACCAGCGGACACCAGCGACATACTCAGAACGGTCAGGGCGGCGTGGGCCAAGAGCCTCAAAGCCGCTGTTGATTTTATCAAGGACTCGAAAGACGAATTCGACAAGAGCATGACGGCAGCGGCCTTTGCGGAAGCCGGCGCGCCGGAGATGGCAAAAGAGGTCCTGCGAGAGCCGGAACAGCTTTCGACCTCTGGCGAGCCTGAGGCTACCGATGAGGACGCATTAAAGGTGTTGCTCGTTGATGACGAGGAGGACTTTGTGCGGACCGTGGCGGAACGCATGGAGATGAGGGATGTCGGAAGTGATGTGGCTTTGGACGGGCAGCAGGCGCTCCACATGCTGGAGGACGAGATACCCGATGTCATGGTGCTCGATCTGCGCATGCCCGGCATCGACGGAATGGAAGTACTGCGGAGGGTGAAGGACACCTATCCACAGATCCAGGTGATCATTATGACCGGTCACGGTTCGGATGACGAGGAGAAAGAAGCCCGCAGGCTGGGTGCATTCGACTATCTCCGCAAGCCGGTCGACATCAACGACTTGATGGTAGTCGTCAGAAAGGCTGGTCGCGCCGGGCGCGGTGATGCCGCGCCGCCCGTCGATTAGGACCGGCCACGTAACGAGGTCACGCTGGTAGCAGTCATGACAGACGAGCTAAACCAGGCAACCAGTCCGCCCGAAAAGCGAGATGCGTCGGCCTCCGGGGGGCGCTATCGCAAGACACTGATCACCGCGGTGCTGTCGGTCTCGATTGTGACGATTGTTCCGCTGCTGATCATGACCGGGATCGCCGACCATCAATACCGCGAGGTGCTCCGCGCCGAATCCACGCGTCCCATGGTGCGCTTCGCCGCCATCGGTAGACAATCACTTGAGTCGTTTCTTTCCGAGCACCTGTCGGCGTTGGACATGGTCGTGAGGGAACGGGGCTTTGATCAGCTACGCGACTCTCGCAGGTTGAGAGAGGTGCTCACGAACCTGCAGCGGGCCTTTGGAGGCTTCATCGACCTCGGTGTCATCGACGACAACGGCATCCAGATCTCCTACGCCGGCCCTTTTGAGCTCGAGGGAAGGAGCTACAGCGAGTACGACTGGTTCAGCGAAGTGAGCATGGCTGATGTCTATGTGAGCGACGTGTTCATGGGTTACCGCAACGTCCCGCACTTTGTCATCGCGGTTCAAGACGTTGGGCCGGACGGAGCCTTTGTGCTGCGTGCGACGATCGACACGGACGTACTCAATCGCCTGGTCACATCACTGTTGGTGCAACCATCGTGGGATGCATTCCTCCTCAATCGGGACGGTATTCTTCAGACTGACTCGCGGCGGTACGGCGACGCCCTCGAGCACTGCCCCATACCGATGCAGACTAACCCGGCCCAGGGTGCACTCGTGGAACAAGAGGACGAGAGTGGTGAGACTCTCCTGGTGAGCTATGCCGCGATCGAGCGGTCGCCATTTGTTCTGGTCCTCTTGAGCCCACGTGAAGCGCTGCAGGCGGGATGGTTGTCGCCGCGCCGCAATCTAGTGTGGTTCCTGGCCATCAGCATTCTCCTGATTTTGGCCGTCGTCACCGGCGGCAGTGTTTATATGCTCAACCGCGCCCGCGAGTCAGACCTCAAGCGCTTGTCCTACTTTCACAAGATGGAGTACACCAACAAGATGGCCGCCCTCGGGCGCCTCAGCGCCGGCGTCGCACATGAAATCAACAACCCACTCTCCATCATTACGGAGAAGGCGGGGCTCCTGAAGGATCTGTTGATGCTGAGCGTGGAGCTCCCACCGCGGGGGAAAATGGCGGAACTGGTGAACTCCGTCCTCAAATCAGCCGAGCGGTGCGGTGGAATCACCCACCGACTCCTCGGCTTTGCCAAGCACATGGAGGTACAGCGGGAGAGCATTGACCTCGACGAGCTAATACGTCAAGTGCTCGATTTCTTGGAAAAGGAAGCCAGCTACCGGGATATCCAGATCGTCTTTGACTATCCGGAGGAGCCGCCCACAGTGGTCAGCGATCGCGGCCAGCTTCAACAGGTATTTCTGAACATCATCAACAATGCGTTTGCGGCCGTCAAAGACGGTGGTCACATACAGATCGGCATTCGACGGACGGATGAGGACACGGTCGCCGTGAGTATCACGGACGACGGTGTCGGGGTCGCGGAGGAGCACTTGAAGCACATCTTCGATCCTTTCTTCACAACCAAGAAGGGTGGAGGGACCGGACTGGGCCTCTCCATCACCTACGGCATTGTGCAGAAACTGGGTGGGCAGATCACGGTAACTAGTGAAGTGGGCAAGGGCACTTGCTTCACAGTCGCTCTTCCAATGGGCCAGGCATTTGCCTAGGAGCCGCGCTATGGAAACTGATGCGGTGCGTGTGCTGATAGTAGACGACGAGGACGAGTTGGTGAGTGCCCTGGTGGAGCGGCTCAACCTCAGGGGCTTCCAGGCCACGGGGGTGACAACCGGAGCGAAAGCACTGGCTTACCTCGCTGAAACATCTGTCGACGTCGTGGTGCTCGACGTGAAGATGCCAGGGCTCGGCGGTCTCGAGGTCATGAGGAGGATCCAAGAGCAGCGGGCGGACTTTCAGGTGATCCTCCTTACCGGACACGGCTCGGCACAGGACGCCAAGCGGGGAATGGAGTTGGGGGCATACGACTATTTGATGAAACCTGTGAAAATCGACGAACTCGTCCCTTTGCTGCTGAAGGCGAGCAGTGGCGAGGTGAAGTGACGGCATGCCATGACAGATAGAAGAGTCTTGTTAGTCGATGACGAAGAAGAGTTCGTGAGCGTTCTTGCGGAACGACTGGAGCTACGAGGCCTGGAGGTGGATACCGCGGGAGCGGGCGAGATCGCGGTGGCAAAGGCGGAGAAGAAGGCCTTCGACGCCATCCTGCTGGACATGGCCATGCCGGGCATGAACGGAATTGACACCCTCAAAGCCCTGCTCGAGCTCAATCCGGATCTTCAGGTGATTCTCTTGACGGGACGGGCGACGATGGAGCAGGCTGTGGAAGCTATGAAGCTGGGTGCGCTCGATATCCTGGAGAAGCCCGCAGCGCTCGAGACGCTGGTGGGCCGAATCGAGGAGGCAGCCGCAAGGAAATCAACCCTCACGGAGGAG
>JBDHAF010000060.1:0-26520 GCA_039588255.1 Gemmatimonadota bacterium
CCACACCACGCTCGAGGGTGCAGACCTCCTGGTGCGCGCCAAGCGCGGCTCGGGACTGGTGTTCGTCGGTGCCTATGTCCTCAGTCTCCGCGCCGGCGAGACGCCGGAGACGGCCGGCGTCTCGGCCTTGCTGGCCCGATCGGCGGTCCGGGGCGCAGGGGGGATGGACTCCGAGCAGTTGGCCCTCGCGGCCGAGCGGTTGGGCGGCCCCATCGGGGCTTCTGCGTCGGCGGACGCGGTGGGCTGGGGGATGACCGTGCGGCCGAACGTGGTCGACGAGGCGGCGCGTCTCCTGTGCACGGTTGCTGGCAACCCGAACCTCGACCCCCAGGAAGTGGCGATCGAACGGTCGCTGCAAGCCAGCGACGCCGCGCGTCAGCGTGACGACATGTTCGGATATCCCATCCAGCAGGTCCTCGGCCTGGCGTTGCCAGAGTCGGTGTACGGCCTCCCGGCCCTCGGGACCCCCGAGTCCGTCCCCGATCTTCACGACGACCTGGTCCATCGCTGGGCGGAGCAGGTGCGCAACCGGAGACTGACCGTGGTTGCCGTCGGGGATCTCGACGCGGAAGAGATGGTCGATGCGTTGGGAGCATTTGCATCCTGGAGTGCCAACCGAGCCGCGCCCGACGTGATCACCGCAGGGACCTGGAAACCGGCCAGGGGCTGCGAGGCACGAGACAAGGCGCAGTCGGCCATTGCCATGGCGTTCCAAAGTGCGCCGTACAAGTCACCGGATCGATTCCCGCTCATCGTGGCGGGGTCGGTGCTGAGCGGACTCGCCGGCCTGTTGTTCAAGGAGCTCCGGGACGTGCGGTCGTTGGCCTACACGGTCGCGGCGATGCCCTGGTTGAAGCGGGATGCGGGAGCGGTGTTCACCTACATTGCCACGTCGCCGGCCAAGGAGACGGAGGCCCGGGACGCCATGCTCGAGAAGCTCGAGGAGACGGGTGTCGCTGACGTCCCCGAGGCCGATATCGAGCGGGCCAGGAACTACGCGGCGGGCGCCCTGCAGCTTCGCCTCCAGAGCAGCCAGGCCTTGGCGGGTGAGATTCTCGACGCCTGGATACACGGCGACCTGGAGTCGCTGCCGGTTACGGCGGACCGACTCCGGGCCGTAACCGCGAACGACGTGCGCCGCGTTGCGGCAGACGTGTTTCACGGGGAAGAACGTGCGGAGTTTGTGGTGCAGGGACAGAAGAAGTGACGCGGTCCGTCTCTGTCAGAACATGGACATTGCCAAGAAAGAGCGGAGATTATCGTTGGTGATGCGCAGTCGCTCGCACAGCAACCGTACCACCGACCAGAGCACTTTGTAGGCCAGGTCTCGGTTGAAGTCCATCAATATCTCGAAGTCGGCGCGGGTAATCGTGATGAGCTTGCAGTCAACGTTGGCGATGGCGTCGGTGGATCGCTCCGAACGGTCGAACACCGCCATCTCTCCGAAACACGCCCCTGGTTTCAGGACGGTGAGGGCTTCCTCCCCGGATCCTGGCACATCACGGGAAATCCGGACTTCACCCTCCGACACGATGTATAGGCGATTGCCGGGGTCGCCCTCGCTGAAGATCTTCTTGCCGAATTTGAAGGTTTGCTCGGAGCAGATCTCTCCGACAGTGGCGAACTCCTCCTCGTCGAGATCCGCAAAGATCTGCGCATTCTTGAGCAGGGTGAGATCCATCTGTTGCCCTCTTGTCCTGGGAGCGTCCTAGTTGTCGCAAGCTACAGGTGCACCGACGGCCGGGCAAGCAGCGCCGCTGTTCAAGGCGCCGGACGTTCTAACGTCGCTTCGCATTCCGTTGGCAGTGGCGTTTTTGGTGATCGAGAGCGCCGCGGTGCGGCTCGGCATCGTCTTCCTTGCGGCGGCGAGCGATGTGGCGGACGGCATATGGGCCCGGCGCACGGGCGGATCTCGCGCCGGCGTGGTGTTGGACCCGATTGCCGACAAACTCTTCATGGTGGCAGCCTTCGTAGTGGTGTTGCGGGGCAATGTCCTGTCGATGGTCGAGATTGTGGGCGTGTTGATTCGCGACATCACCGCCGCGGTCGCATTCCTGACAACCGTCCTGAGACGGAAGCCGACAACGCTGCCGGCTAGTGCCGGCGGCAAGGCCGTGACGATCCTGCAAGGACTCACTTTGGTGGCGTTTCTGGCTGGCTCGGATCTACTGCGCCCTCTGGCGTGGGCGACCGGGGCCGTGTCGTTGTATGCTATATACGACTACTCTCGACAGGCCTGGCGTCCGTGACCGACTATCCGCTTGCCAACTTGGCGACAAAATCCGTATCGGGGCTTCTGCTGCTTGCTGCGGTGCTTGCACCTACGGGGAGTCTGGCGGCCCAAGACTTCACACCGCCGGAAACTGAGCAGGCGTCCCAGGAATCCGGAATCAAAATCGGCCTTTACGGGTTCAGCACGAGGTTCGGGTGGGACTTCGAGGAGGACGGTGGTGGGGCGATCTTGAGCGTTGCGTTGGACCTGGGGAACTTGGGGCTCGACCAGGTGCGCCTCCGTCCGTCCGTGGAAATCGGTTTTGCGGACGATGTCGATACCTATGTGGTCAACGGGGAGATGGTCTATCGCTTCACCCCCGACACGGAGAAGGCTATTCCCTACGTGGGCCTGGGCCTCGCCATCGCCGGTCGCGACGATTGCAGTACCGTTACGAGTTGCCCAGAGGCGTGGCTTCAGTTTGCGCTGGGATTCGAGCTCACGCTTCGCGACAACCTGAACTGGATCATGGAATACCATGCCGAAGATGCGTTGAGGCGGCACCGGTTGTTCGTCGGGTTGAGCACGCGGAGGGGGGGGTGACCGCAGACCCCCGGCGGTCGGTCCGGCTCGACTGGACGGGCAGCGGATTGCAGTTCACGGGAAGCGGTACGCACCCGGCCACGCCGACGATGGAGATCGATGGTGACAATGCGACGGGTCCTGGGCCCATGCTCGCGTTGCTGTTGGCCGCGGCGGGATGCACGGCCGCCGATGTGGTGCTCATGCTCGAGAAGATGCGGGTCGGTCTCGTCCAGTTGAGCGTCGAGGTGGACGGCATGCGGAGAGACGAGAATCCCCGCCGGTATGAAACCATCCATTTTCGCTACCGCATCGCGGGAGACGGCATCGATGACGCGAAGGCCCAGCGTGCGGTGAGCCTCTCCGTGGAGAAATACTGCTCGGTCGTGCACACCTTGGCCTCGGATGTGGCAATCAGCTACGATGTGGAGATCTCCGACAACCGCTGAGGGGCGATCGGATCAGCCAAGCTGGAGAGGAGGCGAAAGAGCCACGCGGTTCTCGCGTGTCTGGGTCTGGATGTCTGCCGAGGTTGCTTCAGCTGCCTGCGGCCACCGGATCACTGTTCCGGATCATCGGGCGGCAATACTGCTCTCCTAACAGTCGCACGTCGCTCAGCTCGTCATCCGTGAGCGTGTCGTAGCGATCGGCTAGATACTCCATCGTGTCGTTGAACCAGTCCTTTTGGTGGTCCTCACTGGCCTCCAAAACCCCGCAGCGGAGGATGTGGCTGAAAAGCTCGTCCCTGGCCTGCTCGACTCCGCTGGGGGGTGTTTCGGGACGTCTCCCGGGCTTGGCGTTCGCCATCTCGAAGGAATTCTCCTCTCGTTGAAGTATGCAATACAGCCTTTAAGTTTATGCGGGCACATCCGCTGATTCAAGGCCGGGAAGGATCTCCGGACCCGGACACCGCACCGGCGATTAGAGGAGATTAAATTGCCTTTAGAAAACGCGCACTGAGGGTCATTTGACCATCCCATTGGTGGGAACGGAGTAGAGTCTCACTATGTCCCATGAACAGATTTACGATGATGAGCGGGCTCGGCGCCTTCTGAGCCTTCTCAGGGCATTGGCGGCTCGTATCGAGACGCTCAAGGCTCATGACGAACTGGCGAAGGCCGGCCCCGAGTTGATCCGGCTCATGGGCGATGCCCGAAGTGAGCTCTTCCATTATGAGGTGAGGTGTACGTACGATTCTCCGGAGGTTGCCGAATCGCGGAAGATCGTGGAGCAGGCGAGAGAGGCGGCGGATCATCTGGATCTTCCCGATGGTAATGAATTCGAGGCAGGAGACTCTGAGGAAGGATGGCTGGAATGAAGGGTTTTTATATCGGACTCGGGGCGTTGGCGGTGGGTGGAATCGGCGTGTTGTTGGTGGCGATGAGCCGCGGCGGCGCGACGCTGCCCAGCGGCCCCATTAACGTGGAAGCCATCGAAATGGCCCGGAGTTGGCCGGGGTACGTGCTGGGGGATCCGAGTGCTCCGGTGGAGATCATCGAGTATGCCGATTACGAGTGCCCCGCGTGCCGGGTCCAGTGGGTGTTGACGGTTCAGGATATCAAGCAGCGCCTGGTGGCTACCGGGCGGGCCCGTCTCACCTTTCGAGATTTCCCCCTCAGCATCCATGTTAACTCCCGCCCTGCGCATCACGCGGCGGCATGCGCCGACGACCAGGGCATGTTCCAGCAGATGCACGACAAGCTGTTCGACACGCAGCGCGAATGGACCGGCCACACGGGGGCCGAGAGCATGTTCCGTGGCTACGCCCGGGAGCTGGGCCTCGATCTGGGCGAGTATGATGCGTGTACGGGCGAGGGACGACATCGGGGTCGCCTCCAGGCCAGCTTCGATGGTGGTGTGGCCCTGGGTGTGAACTCCACGCCCACGTTCGTAATCGGGGACCACCTCTACACGCGCAACGTGACGTACGATCTGATCAAGGCCCTCGTCGACAGCATCGCCCCAGTCGAGCAGCAATGAAACACCGCATGGTGATCGCCACGTTGTCCTTGGTGGGACTGTTCGTGGCGCTCTACCTCTCCCTGTGGAAGATGGGATTGATGGGTTCCATGGTGTGCGGCCTGGGGTCGTGCGAGGTCGTGCAGACGAGCCGTTACGCGTACCTGCTCGGGATCCCGGTGGCTTTCTACGGAGTGGTGGGATACCTGGCGATGCTGGGGGTGAGCATCGTCGGTCTCCAGCCGAAGTTCCTCGGATCGTCGGGTCCCACCAAGCTGCTGGTGGGTCTCGGGGGATCGGGCACCGCCTTTTGTCTCTACCTCACCTACATCGAGGCGTTCGTGCTCGAAGCATGGTGTCGGTGGTGCATCCTGATCGCGTTACTGACCACGAGCATCCTGGCCACGGCCCTGGCGGGATTGCGCGAGCGCCCTTCTGAAAGCTGACCACCTCTCTGAAGACCAAGCCGTTACATTCGTCTGCTCTGGGATGAGCGGTGGGTGGGATCGACGTAGGCCTCGCGATCTGCGTAAGTCATTGATTACAAAGCGTTTATGGTAATGGCGCCAATCCTGGAAGCACGGGACGTTTCCCGGCGTTTCGGCTACCGCAAGATCTTCAGCCAGATCAGCCTCTCCCTGGGGCGAGGCGAGGTACTGGCGTTGGTGGGTCCCAATGGGGCGGGCAAGACCACGCTCCTCCGCGTCCTGGCGGGGCTCCTGAAGCCCACCAAGGGCGTTGTCGAGCGACATGGCACCGTGGGCCTCGTGGCCCACCACTCCATGGGGTACGACGCGCTGACGGCCCGGGAAAACCTCGCCTTCGCGGCGCGATTGTGGGGCATCTCCGACGGGGACAGGATCGACCAGCTGCTGGACCGAATCGGGCTCTCCAAGTGGGGGAAGATGCGGTCGGCCAACTTCAGCCGCGGGATGACGCAGCGGTTGGCGATTGCCCGGGCCCTAATTCATGATCCGGACATCGTCCTCCTCGATGAGCCGCTGAACAGCCTCGACGAGCCCGGTACCCGGGTGGTGATGGAGGTCATCGAGGACATGGCCGGCCGGGATCGGGCGATCGCCGTGGTTACCCACCAGTTCGAGCGGATGGCGTCGGTGGCGACGAGCGTAGGGTACCTGGTGGGAGGCTCCCTCGTGGGCCCCGAGCCTGTCGACGGTCGAGACCCGGAGACCGTTTCACAGAAATACCGGAGCCTGCTCGCAAGTGCGTGACTATGTGAGAGCGGTTTGGGCCATCATCGCGAAGGATGCGACGGTCGAGTGGCGCACCAAAACGGCGTTCTCGTCGGCCCTGGTGTTCGCCATCCTGGTTCTCTCGATTCTCTACTTCGCGCGGGATCGCACGGCGGTTAGCGATCTCGCCGTCGCCCCGGGAGCCCTCTGGGTCACGTTCACGTTCGCAGCGATGGTGGTTCTCAACCGGGCGTTCCTGTTGGAGCGGGAGAACAACGCCATGGAGGGGCTGTTGCTCACGCCGGTCCCGCGGACGGCGATTTTCGTCGGCAAGATGGGCGGAAATCTCTTGTTTGTGGCGCTCGTGGAGCTGGTGAGCGTGCCCCTGTTCGTCCTGTTCTACAACGTGTCCTTGACCGCGCGGTTGCCTCAGCTGATCCTCGTAACCGCCATGGCGACGGTGGCGTTCGTTGCGGTGGGAACACTACTGAGCGCCATGGTGGTCCGCACGCGGTTTGCGGAGTTGATGCTTCCCGTGCTGTTGTTGCCGTTCCTCATTCCGCCGGTGGTGGGGGCGGTGCAGGTGACCGTACTGATCTTGGCCGGTCGTCCCTTGAGCGACGGGATGGGCTGGCTTAAGTTGCTGGCCGCATTCGACATCGCTTTTGTCACACTGGCCGTACTCCTGTTCGAGGCGACATTAGACGAATGACCCGTAAAGACAAAGCCCTCCGGTTGGCCCGCACGGGACAGATCGTCACCGGCGCTGCCCTTGTCGCACTGGCGGGGATCTACATCCGGGCCCTCGTCTTTACGCCGGTGGACCGGCTCCAGGGGCCTGCCCAGAAGATCCTCTACGTTCACGCTCCGGCCGCCGTCAGTGCGCTGACGGCGTTCGCGATCTGCGGGATCCTCAGTATCGTCTATCTCGGGCTGCGGGATCGCCGCCTGGATCGTGCGGCGGCGTCTTCGGCGGAGGTGGGCGTCGCGCTCTCGGTGGCCATGCTGATCAGCGGTCCGTTGTGGGGCAAGCCGGTGTGGGGTACGTGGTGGGCGTGGGATGCACGGCTCACGTCGACGCTGTTCATCTTCCTGCTGTTCGTGGGCTACCTGATCATGCGCGACTCGGTGGTGGATCCGGACCAGCGCGCTCGATTCTCGGCGGTCATTGGCATCATGGGGTTGGTGCTGGTGCCGTTCATCCACGTCACCGTGTACATGTTCCGGACGCTGCATCCCGATCCCACACTCCTCAAACCCAGCGCGCCGTCGATGCCAGGCGTCATGCTTGTGACGTTGCTGTCGTCGTTCGGAGTGTTCTTCATGGTGTATGTCAGTTTCGTGATCCAGCGCTACGCGCTGGCGGACCTGCAGGAACTGCGAGACGAGGAGATGTTACGTGACTCCTGACAACGGCGGATACATGGTTGCGGCGTACATCGTCGTCGCGGTGGTGACGGTAGTGTACGCCGTGTCCTTGGCGTGGAGAGTACGGAAGCTGAAATAAACAAGAGGTAGGAAGTGGTGCGTGTCACTTCCTACCTCCCGCTTTCCGGTTCTACCCTTGCTCTTCCTTCGGCAGCAACACCTTTCCCCACACCAGTGCCGCAACCGCCCCGCCCAGCAGCGGGCCGATCCAAAACGCTCCCTGGCCAACCCACTCGCCGGCGACGGCGGCCGGTCCGAAGGCCCGTGCGGGATTCATCGCGGCGCCCAGGACCAGCCCGATGGCGAATCCGCCGATGCCGGTCGGCGCCTCCGGTGAGACCGCGGTACCGAAATATGCCGATACGAGGAAGAACGTGAGGATGGCCTCGAGGAGAATGGCCTGGATGATGTCGACGTCCGCTGCGATTCGGGGCACGCCGTAGCCGGTGTCCGCGCCGGCGACCGTGGGTAGGAGCTCCTTCACCAAGAACGCGGCAATGACACCAGCCAGGAGTTGTGTCAGGACGTACAACCCTGCGTCTTTGGCCTCGATCTTGTTCGTGAGCCAGAGACCGAAGGTCACCGCCGGGTTGAAGTGCGCTCCCGAAATGCGCATGAGCGCCGTCACCATGATGGCCAGGACCATGCCGTGTGCGAGGGCCACGCCCGTAAGTCCGAGGGCACCGGCTCTGGCCTGGTTGACGACCACCGATCCCGCTCCGATGAAGACGAGGCCGAACGTCCCAATGAACTCGGCCGTGAGTGGCCGCAGCTTCGCACCCATGTATGCTCTCCTGTAATCAGTTAGTGATTGTTGGTTCGTTCTTCGGTTGCTGTGGTCGTGTAGCGGCTCCGGTAGTGGAGCAACGGCAGCCGGTTGAACGTCTCGCCCTCCTGCACCACTGCGAAAAACACGGTGTGGTCGCCGGCCTCGTACGATCCCCAGGGGGTACAGACGATCTGCGCAACCACCCCGTCCAACAGGGGGAGCCCACCGCTGCTGCGGTTGCACTCGACCGCGTCGAATGGATCGGCGGCGGGGTCGGCGAATCTCTGTGAGACGTCCTCTTGATCTTCCGCCAGGATGTTGAGGGCAAATCCCCGGCAGGCCTCGACAGCGGCGTGGAACTTCGCGTCTCGATCCACACAGATCAATAGAAGCGGCGGATCCAGGGATACGGCCGCCACCGCGCTGGCGGTCATCCCGGTGTCGCGCCCGTCCGCATCCAGCGTCGTCGCCACCGTGACTCCGGTGGCAAAGCACCCGAGCAGGGTTCGGAACAGCTCCCCGTCGGCTCGTTGGTTTGGCGCGTCACGGCGGCCGTCGGTCGTCATGCCAGAGACCATGTCCACGTAAGACCTGCCGCCACCGCCGCTCCCGTTCCCGTGCAGGCAAAGTTGACCACGTCATTCGTGCACCAACGCCAGCCACGAGGTGGCTGGAACTGAACGGTGGCGCCAAGCAGCGAGTCGACGAGCATTCCGAGGATCCCTCCGATGAGGCCGGTCACGACCGCCGCCCACGGGAGCTGTCCTGCGATGGCGACCAGCGACATGAGCGCCGCTCCGAGAATCCCTCCACCGGTCCCCAGCGGTGTCACACCGCCGTCCGTCCCCGCGGGAACGGGCTCCCCGGTGGTGATCAGGTGAGGTGGGTCGGATGCCTCCGCGCCGATCTCCGTCGCCCACGTGTCGGCCTGGGCGGCGGCGAGGGCCCCGGTGAGGGCCGACCAACCCAGGGCCGGGGCGTAGGGAATCGCCAGGGCGCTCATCCCCGCCCAGAGCCCGTTAGCGGCCACTTGGGCCCCGTTCCGTCCACCAGGCTTTGTGTCATCCACTGAATGGGCCAAGCGTTCGGCCCGTTTGGTGAGGAGGCTGCCCGATACGAGGAAGAGGGCGAGCATGACGCCGCCGGGCACACCGCTTCCGACCAGCACCGCCGCACCCACCACGAATCCGGCGCCGGCGCCTCCCCTTGTGAGCCACCCGAGGCGAGCCGCCACGGCCGCAGCGATGCCGGCAGCCACGACGGCCGCCATCGGTATCATCCGGCTGAGGAATCTCCCGAGAGGCCGAGTTCATGCAAAATGCGCTGCTTCAAGTCACCGGGCGCCGTCTGGCCCCTGGCCTTGATCTTCACAAACCGACAAAACGCTTCTTCGAACTCGTACACTGCCATGCACGGAGCGCAATCCTGCAGGTGACGTTGCACCGCCGCATCGATCTCTGGTGTCAGCTCGCCGTCTATCAGCTCGTGCAGGCGCTTCGCCGCTTGTTGACAATCCATTTGCATCGGCTCAGAGGTCATCGTACGCTCCGCTTGATGTATCCGGCCTCGACGGCGTAGTCGTACAACACACGCTGCAGTGCCTGACGGGCTCGAAAGAGGCGCGACTTGACCGTTCCCACCGGCACTTTCATCACGTCGGCGATCTCCGCGTAACTCAGATCGGCGATGTCACTCAACACGAGACACTCACGGAATTCCTCCGGGAGTTGATCAACGGCCCGGAGGACTTCTTCGTCGACGATCTTGTCGAAGAACCGGCCCTCAGGGTCGACCTCCTGAACATCGTGAAACACCGTGAACTGCTCGAACTCGGTGATGTCAACCGTCGCCCCCCGGTGTTTGTCACGTCGGTACTCGTTGATGAACGTGTGGCGGAGAATGGTCAGGAGCCATGCTCGGACGTTCGTGCCCTGCTTGTACTGATGCCAGGCCCGATAGGCTTTGAACATCGTCTCCTGGGTCAGGTCGTCTGCCTGAGTCGAGTCGCCGGCGAGGCGGAGCGCGACCCGGTACACCGTGTCCAGGTACGGCAGCGCCTCTTTCTCGAACGCCTCGCGTTTGTCGTCAGCAGACGATCCCATTCGTCCAATCCTTGCTGGGAGGTGGGAACCGGGTGTAGAATCGCCCGGCGTCGCGGCTCGCGCAATGGTTAGCGGCCCTTAACACTCGGGGTTCAGCGATTAACTTTACCACAGTCCGAGTTAGGAGCACGCCTTACCGTTCGGGCGCCAACAGCCGTCTATCACCGTCTCTGAAGAATGCACCCAATCATCGCTTTGTCGGTACTCGAAGCCGTGCGTGCCTCCGATCTGGCCAAGGGAGATCCCCCCGAGGACGCCCACGTCGGTCAGGAGGCCATCCGGCTGGGCCGGACGACCAGTGTGGCGGCCCAGATCGACCGTTACTCGGCCATGGTGCGGCGGCGGGATTCCCTGGACCTTGAGGAGCTTTCAGCCCTGTACACGCTGGTGGCGCGCCGGCCGGACGCCGACTTGGTTTTTGCGGATGCGGGTCGACGGGCGGGCCGGCATGCGGCGAAGCAGACGCCAGGCCTGCTGAGGGCGATGCACCGAACTCTGCCCCGGGGGCTGCGGGAGCGGTTGGGGCAGCGGTTGATCCGGCGGGCCGCGGCGCGGGTTTTTGCAATCGACATGGCGTACGATAGTACCAGCGCGGCGGCCGTCGAAACATGCGGCGCGCGCGCAATCCCCGGGGGACGGCCGTGTGCTCTCTATGGATCGGGATTGGCGGAGCTGCTGCGCATTTTTACATCCTTCGATGGTGCCTACTTCCGGATTGCGTGTCGTGCCCGGGGAGACGCGACCTGTAAGTGGAGCACGACTCAAGCACACGAGGCCTAAGATGGCTCTGATTTCCGGAATCGACCTCGCCGGCGTCGGTGCGGTTCTCCGTGCCAACGACATGGACGGATGGTTGTTGTTTGATTTTCACGGCATCAACCCGATCGTCAAGCGGGTCGTGGGATATGAAGGGATGGCGACCAGGCGGCTCTTCGTCTGGCTTCCGAACGAGGGTACGCCGGTGGCGGTGGCGCACCGCATCGAGTTGCAGGGGATCGACGGCTTCCCCGGAGAGGTACGTCCGTACGCGGCGTGGCAGGAACTCCATCAGCTCTTGGGGGACGTGGTGAACGGCAAGACGGTGGCGATGGAGATCTCGCCAGACGATGCGGTGCCGTACCTGGATCGGGTGCCCGCCGGAGTGGTGGAACTGATCCGGCGGTTGGGTGGGACGGTAGTGTCCTCGGCCACCCTCGTGTCGCTGTACGCCGCGGGGTGGTCCAAGTCTGAGCTCGAGGGGCACCGGGCGGCGGCGGAGACTATCGCCGAGATTGCCCGCAGCACCATCAAGCGCGTCATTGGGGAGATTGGGCAGGCCCGGGAAGCAGCGGTGCAGCGTGACGTGCTGCAGGCAATGGAGCAAGCCGGATTGACCACGGACCATCCGCCCATCGTGGCGTTCGGTCCCAACGCCGCCAATCCCCACTACTCTCCCCAGGAGGGATCGGACCGACTGCTCACGGAAGGTGAAGTGGTGCTCGTCGATCTGTGGGGTGGCAAAACCCTCAGCTCTGTCTTCGCCGATCAGACGTGGATGGGTTTTGCAGGCGCCACGCCACCGGACGAGGTCATGGATGCGTGGACCACCACCCGGGACGCCCGAGACGCCGCCTTGCAGTTTCTCGAACAGGCCTTTGCGGAAGGCCGTTCGGTGACCGGAGCCGACCTGGACGATGTGGCGAGGGGCCACATCGCAAAACACGGGTACGGCGACGCGTTCGTCCATCGGTTGGGCCACTCCATCGATACGGACCTCCACGGATCGGGACCGAACCTCGACAATTTCGAAACCAACGATGTGCGGGAGCTCCTGCCCGGCACCGGGTTCTCCATCGAGCCGGGCATCTATCTGGAGGGACGCTTCGGTGTTCGGAGCGAGATCAACGTGTACCTGAGCGAGTCGGGTCCCGAGCCGACGCCGGCGGAGCGTCAACAGGACCTAATCCTACCCGGCTGATTCGCCTCTCGATCCGTCCCGGTCGAGCGCCTTGGGTTCGGTGTGGCATCCTCCACTCGGAAACCGTCCTGACAGCGCCCCGCACCACCCCTCGACGGTTTGCTCGTGGAGGACGCCAGCACCTCACCAATCGGCCATCAACGGTATCCTCGTGGAGGACGCCAGCGCCTCGAGCTATGCCGTTACTCCGCTTCGGCCAGGCCGGGCGTACCACGCGAACACCACCATTGCCATCCACACGGCGGTGCCTGCGGCGACGTGCGTGGCCCGCCAGTGGGCCTGGAGCACGCTCAACATCATCCCGGCGCCCACGACGATTTGAACGACCGTCACCGCCATGGCGACCATGGTGGCTCGTCGTACTACCGTCGGGGCCTTGCGGCGGGCAACCCGCACCGCCATGCCGATCAGGTGGAGGGTGAGCCCATACGCCACGAGCCGGTGGAACCAGTGGATGTGAGACAGCCCGCCGGTGCCTCCAGTCGGGAAGATTTGGCCGTTGCAGAGGGGAAAGCCGGTGCACGCCCCGGCCGCTCCCATGTTGGCGGTCAAGCCGCCCATGAGAACCGCCACGCCCGCCAAACCCAGCGCGACGACGGCACTTCGCCAGGTGCTCGCCGCACCGGTCCACTCCGCGCTCACCTGGTGCTGGCCGGCGTTCAGTCCGGCCACCAACAAGGCGGCCACCATGCCCATGGCGGTGCCGAGGTGCAGGATGACCGCGGTGGCGGGCAATTCCAGCCACACCGTGATGGCCCCCAGCAGCACCTGGACCAGCATCAAGACCAGGGCGAGCACGGCGGGACGGAGGGGGCCGCCGGGGCCGCTCACTTTCGGGTCTTGTCGCTGGAGGTACCCCAACGCCGCGACAGCGACCACGAGGGCGCTGACACCCAAGGCCACCAGTCGATGCGACCACTCGATGAACGTTGCCGTGTCGGAAAGCGAGGGGATGATCTGGCCGTTGCAGAGTGGCCAGTCGTCGCCGCAACCCATTCCGGAGCCAGTGATCCGGACCCATCCGCCGAGGACGATGAGCAGGTAGGAAGCTCCGCTCGTGACGAACGCGAGAAGTCGTATTGTTTTCATGGCGGTAAGAATCGTCAGCGAACCATCTCCAGGCAACAGTGATCTGGCTATCTTGTGAGTACCACGACCCATTCGATGATGACACTACCAGAACCGCAGTGGCGAGAGTACGCCGGCCGCGCGCTGGAGGAAGATCGCGCGCACGACGACATCACCACGGCTCTCCTCGGCGAGGGCGCGGAACAGCCGGCGGTGGGACGCTTCCGGGCGGAAGCCGACCTCGTTGTGGCGGGTCTTCCGTTGATCGAGGCGGTGTTTCGCGAGCTGGATGCGGCAACGTCCGTCGAGAGTGCGGTTGCGGAAGGAGACCAAGTGGCCACCGGAGCCACGATAGCGGTGGCGCACGGTCGCGGGGGAGTCTTGCTTTCCGGAGAGCGCGTCGCCTTGAACTACCTCCAACGGCTCAGCGGCATCGCCACGGTGACCCGCCGAGCCGTCGATGCGGTGGCGGGAACCGGGGCGGTCATTACCGATACCCGAAAGACGACACCGGGACTCCGCCCGCTGGAGAAATACGCCGTCCGAATCGGCGGTGGCGAGAATCACCGGGCATCGTTGGCCGAAGCCGTTCTGTGGAAGGACAACCACTGGGAACTGCTGGGTCGATGCGCGGGCGGCCTGACCGAAGCATTGCGGGGAGCGCCGGAGGGAGTTCAGGTGTGTGTCGAGGTCGAAAGTGAGCGTCAGGTCGATGAGGCCGTTGCCGCCGGAGTGGATTGGCTGCTGGTGGACAATCAAACCCCGGACACGATCGCGTCGTGGTCGCGACGATTGGGGCCAAAGGTCACCATCGAAGCCTCGGGAGGCATCACACCGGAAACCGCCCGCCCGTTCGCGGAAGCCGGCGCTCAGCGGATCTCCATCGGCGCCCTTACCTACGCTCCCGACATTGCATCCGTCAGCTTCGAGATTGGCCTCAGGTCCTGACCTTGAGCATCAGTCCGGCTCCCATGGCCAGAAACAGGAGATTCGGCATCCACGCCGCCCACGCTGGGGGTAGCAGCCCCCCGGTGCCGATCGCCTGAGACAGCTGCACCAGGAGAGAAAAGACGACGGTGGTGCCGAGACCGAGTCCGATGCCGATGGCGCCGCTCGCCCGGGGCGACGTAATGGCGAGGGGGGCGCTGAAGATCGCAATGATCAGGCAAGTGAAAGGCACTGCGATCTTCAGCTCCTGTCCCACGCGGAGCTTTCTCCCGTCTCCGCCCGAGCGCTCGAGTGCATCGATGTACCTGCCGAGCTCAGCATAGGCCATTTCCTCGGGCCGGGTCGGCTCGGCCAAGAGCGCGGCCGGCTCTTCTGCAAACTGCCGCATTCGCATGGAGTCGTATTCGAAGGTGAGCGCCGCCCGGCCGCTGAAGAGGATGCGGAAGCGTCCCGCCGTCAGGGTCCAGCGCTGGAGCGAATCGGAGTAGAGTGCCCGCCGGCTTTGGGCAATGAGGGTCGGGTAATCGTCTCCGGAGCCTTCGCGCTCCAGTTGAATGTCCCGGGCCAGGCGCTCGGACTCGTCGATCGACGACACGACATAGACCCACCCCTCTTCCCCGCGGTACACGAAGTTGTAGCGGCGCGACCCCTCCTGCCGCTCCCGCTGTCCCAGTAGCTCCATCTGCTTTCGGGTCGATGCGGGGGCGATTTCACCCACGCCCAGTGCCAACCCCGTCGCAAGCAGCGCCGCCGCCAGAATCGGGATGATGAGCCGGTGGAAGCTCTGTCCGGACGCCTTGGCTGCGGTCAGCTCCGAGTGCCGGCTGAACGAGCCGATGCTGAAGACCGTGGCAAACAACACCGCGGCAGGCAGCACCAGTCGCAGGTTCTCGGGAAGGCTGTACACGTAACTCAGAGCGATATCCCGCGGCGGAATCCCCTGCATCAGCAGGTCGTCGAGCTGGTCCGTGATATTGATGACGATGACGAACAGCGGGAATCCGACGGCGGTGGCCACGAAGATTTTCGTCCACTCCCACAGCAGGTGTCGGTCGAGCAGGCCGACCTTCATGGGCGGGGACGCCCGCGGAGAAGGGTAGTACGGAGCCCCCAAGCGAGAGAGGTTCCACCGCGCGGAGTGGTGGACCGGGTGCGTATGCGCCGCAGGCCGGCAAGGCCGAGGATGGTGAACACGATATTGGGTGTCCACATCGCCCACGCGGCGGGGACCTTCAGCTGGTTGCCGAGGGACTCTCCCCCGATGAGGCCGACGTAGTAAATCGTGAATACGCCGAGGCTCACGCCGATGACGAGCCCAACGCCCGAGCGGGGGAATCGGATAGCTACAGGAACCCCGACGAGGACGAACACGAGTGAGGCTGTGGCCATCGCATACTTTTTGTGCACCTCGACCAGGTAGTTGGCGGCGCGGATCCTCCCGCTGCGGGACCGGTCGTGCAGGGAATGGGCGGATCGGGCGTTGGGTGAATTGCCGGCGGTGTACGTGACCTGGGGAGGTTGTGCGGCTTGGACATCGACCCCAAGGGCTGTCGCAACCGAGTCGGATCCTTGCTCTTGGGCTTCTGCCGCCTCGGGCCCGAGCCACTCCGTGACGGTCTCAACCGCGCGGCAATACAATCCAGGGGTTGCGTCGCGGCGGGTGGAGTCAATTGGCACCGGAGCCAGCCCCACCAAGCCCCTGAGACTATTCAGCTCGATCCCATCGGCACGGCGCTCCGCATATCGTGATTCTCGACGCGCCACGGCGATCACCGAATCCATCTCGCACACGCTCATCTCCCGGTCACCTTTGAACAGATCCCTCTCGCTCCGGGAGAACGCGCCCCCGATGCCCTCGACGCGGATGATTTGCTGGCGGAAATTCATCTGCTGGAATTGGCTCGCACTTTGCCGAAGGGTCTCGTGGGAAGTGCCGTCGTACAGGGTGAGGAACAGATCCTGCCGGTCCGCGCCGAATCCCATCATCCCCCTGTCGGCATAAATGGTCCGCTTCCGCGCTGGATTCGTCAGGTCGTAGATCGTAACGTCCTCCATCTCGAAGGTCGCGGGATTGATGCGGTTGGCCCGTATGAAGAATCGGTCACGTTGCACCTCGTTGATGACCTGCTCCTCCAGGTTGAACGTCGGCTTCGTCCGAGCGATGTCTGTCAGGAGGGTCTTGAGGCGGTGATTGGACCGGGGCAGCACCTGGTCGCTGAAAAGAAACGCCAGTACTGTCATGAACAGCCCGCCAAGCAGCAGCGGGCGCATCAAGCGGCCGGTGGACACCCCGCCGGCCCGCAATGCGGTGAGCTCGTTTTCCGCCGCCAGGTAGCTCACCGTGTACAAAACGGCAACGAGCACGGCCATCGGAATCGTCATCGCGACCACAAAGGGAACCGAGAGCGCGAAAACTTCGACGATCACGGACCAGGGGAGGCCCTTGCCCACGAGATCGGGAAGCCGCTTCGCGATCTGGTTCAGGATCATGATGCTGGTGCACGCCGACAGAGCGAACACGAACGGAACCAGATGCTGTTTGACGAGGTATTTGCTGAGTATCGTCACTTGCTGAAGTTGTGTAACTTTCTATACGTAAACGATTTAGGGCTCCGGCGAGGGGCCCTGCGCCCGAGTGTAATACGGGGTACCCCAGGTTGACCCCAAAAGTGTCGTGGCTGCCGGTCACCTTGGGCGCCGTCCTGCTCTGGGCCAATCCGGTGACCGCCCAGGTCGCCGGGACGGGTGTCCGCTTCTCGCTCTTCACCGACACGTTACAGGTACAACCGCCTCCGGCGCTACGCCCGGGTGGGTTGTGGGATCGGCTCTCCACGCCCGAGCAGCTGGCCCAGCGTTGGGCCACGGCGACCCGAGACGTCATAGCCCGCAACCGGGTTCGCCGCTGGCGGCTCCGCCTGCTGGGCGCCTTGGGCCCGGCGGAGGCCGGCACCCCCACCGTGCCCACACCCCTCACTCCTGGCGATACGGCCGCAGCGGCGGGTCCCGGGCTCGAGGCGCTGGCGCAGTATGCGGATCTGAACATCGAGCTGGACGCGCGGCTCGAGGGGCGGTTGGACCGCTTGCGGAACCTCAATTGTACGTCGGCCGATATCTCCAATCCGGCCTCAGGCTGTGAGGGGGGCTTTCCCACACCGACGATCGGCCAGCAGTTCGCGCTTCGTGCCGGCGGCGTCATCTCCGACCGGCTCCACGTGAACGTGGACTTCGACAGTCAGCGCGAGTTCAGCACCAACAACCGGATCAACGTGTGGTACCAGGGGCTCGAGGATGACGTCCTCCGCCGGGTGGAGGTCGGGAACCTGGACTTTCGGATGCCGACGTCCCGGTTCATCACATCGGCCATTCCGCAGAACTCCTTTGGCGTGCAGGCAGAAGCCCAACTCGGCCCGCTGGAGCTCAGGACGATCTTGGTCCAGCAAAAGGGCTCCTCGGTGCGGGCACGGGTATTCACGGTGGGCGATCAAGCGACTCAGGTGGTCAATCGCGAGTCGCGTGACGTGGAGTTCGAGGACGGCCGCTTCTTTTTCATCGTGAATCCGTCCTTGCTACCGGCGTATCCCAACATCGACGTGCTGAATATCGTTCCCCAATCCCTGCCGCCCGCGATGCAGATCGCGCAGGCGCGGGTCTATCGGCTACGGGCGCAGAGCGGCCAGATCGGCATCAACCCGAGCCTTCGGGGGATCGAGGCCGTTGCGGTGCGTAATGACAGCCCGCAGCGCGTCGGTCCATTCTTTTGGGATCTGTTGATCGAGGGACAGGACTACTACCTCGATCCCTCCAGCGCTTGGTTCGGGTTGCAGAATCGTGTGGGGCCCGACGAGTTCCTCGCCGTCTCGTACGTGACGTTTGCCGGTGACACGGTCGGAACGTTTCCGTCCGTGACGGGTCCGGCCGACTCGCTGTTCCTGATCCACGAGCCGCGGCGCGGTCCCGAGGTTCCGACCTTTCTCCACGAGATGAGGAACTTCTACCGAATCGGCGGTGGCATCACGCGCACCACGGTCGACCTGTCGCTGGTGGTGAATGACTCCGAGCTTCCCCTCGACGGGGTGGGCACGTACCTGACCCGGCTCGGACTGGCCACCTCCACCGATCTGAGCCAACTGGATGAGTTCAATCGCGTGTTCCCGCGCGAACGAGATCCGAACGGTGGATTGCCGTTGCGTGACCTCTTTGTGGTTTTCCCCCACCTGCAACCCTTCGCCAACAGCACCGCCCTCCAGCAGGGTGAGCGCAACGACTCCATCTACCGCACTCCAACGTTCCTCCGCAACACGGAGGGACCGGCACCTCTGTTTCGTTTCTTCTGGGATTATCAAGCGTCTGGATCCGGTGACCGATCCCGCCTCAGTCTCGGCGCGCTGCAGATTCGGAGCGGCAGCGAGCAGATTCGGATCGGGAATCAGGATCTCGTCCGCGGGAGAGACTACGAAATCTCCTACGACTTGGGTGTGGTGACGTTTCTCGATCCAGAGTCGCTGTTTGCGGGGCCGACGCGCGTCCAGGTGCGTTTCGAGCAGAACCAGCTGTTCGATGTCGCGCCGAGCAGCGTGTTCGGTCTGCAGAGTACCTACAATCTCGGGTCGCGGGGGCGGATCGACGCCATCACGCTGTTCCAGCGGGAGCGCACGGTCTTCACGCGCCCCGCTCTCGGGTTCGAGCCCCAGGCGATGTTCCTCGGCGGGCTCAGCACCGAGCTGCACTTCCGTGCCGACGGGCTCACCCGCGCCCTCGATGCCCTCCCACTCTTGAGCACCAACGTTCCCTCCACGTTGGAGGTCAGCGGGGAAATCGCCGTCTCTCGTCCCAATCCGAACCTGACCGGACAGGCGTATCTGGAAGAGTTCGAGACGCAATCGGCGACCGTCATCGACCTCAACGAGCAGAAGTTCCAGCTCGGGAGCCGTGCGTCGTCGGGGCGCGGCGTGCCGGCCACACACCTTTCTCCGCTCGGTGAGTTCGACACGAACGATGCGGTGACGTTCGTTTGGCAGAACGCCATCGAGAAGCTCGACGGTGAGCCGTTTGAGGTCAGCCCGCAGGAGATCGATTCCAGTATTGTGCTGACCGGTGCGTCACAGCCCAAGGAGACATTGTTGTGGTTGACGCTCAAAGAGGATTCGATTGGTGGTGGCCCCGATCCGGCAACCGGAGAGCCACGGTGGATCCGACCGTCGTCGCCGGGTCCAAGATGGCGCAGCGTCACCCAACCGCTCGATCGATCGGGCCTCGGTGTAGACCTCTCGCGTATCGAGTTTCTCGAGTTCTGGGCGTTGGAGGACTTGCGGCCCTCTACGGAGGCCCAGGAAGCGATGCTCGTATTCGATTTCGGCACCGTGTTCGAGGATGCGACCGCGTTTGGCCCCGACTCGTTCCGGGTGATCGGTGGCGATACGATCTTCTCCGGATTCCAACCGGTCGGGGCCGGAGCGCTGGATTCGGAAAAGGATCCGTTCACCAACTTGTTCAACGCCGCCGTCAACGACGTCGGTATTCACGGCGACCTGCTTCCGTCGATCAACCACATAAACACTGGGGAAACCGTCACCAACTTCCCGATGTGTGAACGCGTGTTTACCGGTGTGACGATCCCTGCGTTCCCCCTCGGCGACCTCAGCGCGCGGTGCACGCGGAGCAACGGCTTCGTCGACTCGGAGGACCTGAACGGCGACAACCGCCTCGACCTGGCAGTTGGCGTCGCCCAAGAGGACGTGGTGCGCTACGTGGTGCCGTTGGGGGATCAGGGATTGATCGTGCGTGAGGGCGAGAGAGTCCCCCCGACGGAGATCGACGGCGTGGGGCGGCAGTGGAGACTATACCGCCTCCCGTTCCGCCGGGACACGGTGATGATCGGGGATCCCGATTTACGAAGGGTCCGCGCGCTCCGGGTCACCATGGTGACACCGGGGCGCCCTGGGGATGAGCGGGAGGTGTCGGTGGCGTTGGCGCGACTGACGCTGGTGGGGGCGCCATGGCTCAAGCGGGCGGCGACTCCCATTGCCGGCTTGGCCGGCCTCGACGGCGAGCCCCATGGTGAGGTCACCGCGTCGATCATCTCCACGGCGGACCAGGACCTGGGCTACATCTCGCCGCCCGGCGTCATCGACGAGGCGCAGCGCGAGGGCGCGGCTTTCGAGTTCGGTTCGCAGGAGATCAACGAGCGGTCACTGCGCCTGATCGCCCGCGATCTGCGCGTGGGAGAGCGGGCCGAGGCGTTTCTCCGGTTTGCCACCGAGCAAGACAAGAACTTCCTGCAGTACCGAAAGCTGCGCGTGTGGGCGAGGGGAAGGGGAGCAGGGTGGGAATCGGGCGATCTCGAGTTCTTCATCAAGATTGGCAGCGATGAGAACAACTTCTATATGTACCGGACTCCCGCACGGACGGTTGATTGGGAGCCCGAGGTGTTGGTGGATTTGGGTCGCTGGCTCACGCTCAGGGCGGAGGTGGAGAACGCGTGGTTACGGGGGGATGCTCCGTCCGGGGCTCTCGAATGTGGCGCGGAGGATCTTCAGGCATTCGTCCGGTGCGATGGCCCTTACCTGATTCATGTCAGGGATCCGGCGGTACGGCCGCCGAATATGGCTCGCGTATCCGAGGTTGCGGTCGGGATCTTGCGCTTCGCCGATGCGTCGGTGATCCCTGAAGCGGAGCTGTGGGTCGACGACATTCGGTTGAGCGATGTCGTGGCCGATGTGGGGATTGCAGGAGCCGTGGAGGCGCGACTGACGGCGGCGGATTTTGCCGAGATCGACTTCGCGTTTACCGGCACCGACGATCGCTTTCGCTTGCTCGATCAGGCCCCGGACTATCTCGCCGATGCGCAGACCCGGATTGGGTCGACGGTGCGGGTCGACAAGCTGCTCCCCGAGTCTTGGGGTATGAGCATCCCGTTCTCCGTCCAACATCAACGGCTCCGCACGGATCCGTTCTTTGTCCAACGGAGTGACGTGCTGGCTGATTCACTGTCGAACCTGCGAAAACCGGGGAACAAGGTCACGTCGTATCAGGTCGCGCTGCGCCGATCGCGCCGGGGTAACACGTTTGCCGAACGGTTGTTGGTGGATCCCCTGTCGGTGGCCGCGGCCCGGCTGGATGCGGAGAACGTGACGGAGCTGAGCACGGCCGCGACGAGGAATCGTCAGGCCCAGGTCGACTACGACAATCGCCCTGCCGCAAAGACCGTCCCGGCCGCTCCCGGTTTCTTGGTCAGGTTCGTAGAGGGCCTTCCGACGTGGCTGAGAGAAAGTGAGTTCGGCAAGGGATTGCGGACGTCCCGGGTGCGGTGGAATCCGTATCAGATCCGCGTGCGATCGGAGCTGACCAACAATCTGACGCAACGAAGGACGTTTCGAGTGCCGGTGGGCTTACCGGAAGACTCGACGCTGGCGCCGCTGCAGAGTATCGTCCACACGTGGCGGAACACCGTCGGGGCGGATATCCGACCGTTCTCGTCGCTGGGTTTGCGTGTGGACTATGTGACGACCCGGGATCTGCAGGACTACGGCGACTCCACGCAGGTCGGCAGGCTCATCGAGGACCTCCGTGGCGACTTCCTGAGGCGCGATGTGGGGTTCGAGCGGGACCGCACCCTGTCGACGCGCCTCACCACGTCGCCGGTGATCAATAGCTGGCTGCGACCGCGGTTCAGTTTCTCGAGCGCCTATGTGTTCCACCGCGATCCCAACGGACGGGTGGCGGTCCAGGTCGAGACGGACTCAGGCACCACGTTCCGCGTTCCGGAAGCGCTGTCCAATTCGCGCAGCCGTGTCGTCGGCGCGACGTTCGACTTGCGCAGATTGGCCGAGGCCATCGGCGGCACCTCCGGCGTGATCGCCCGGGTGTTCCGGGGTGTGGTCCCGGCGGACATTAGATTCCGTACCGGCCAGAGCTCTACGTTCAACCGGGCACCGTTCGAACCGACCCTACGCTACCAGCTGGCACTTGGCGGGTTCGACGAGTTTCGGCAACAGGGGGACGTGCCTGCGACGTCGGCGGTCGATTCGGACGAATGGACCGTCGCAGGCGGGTCCAGACTTCCCGTGGGGTTCGACGTGCGCCTCGACTATCGTCAGACGCGGGCGACCACGCTTGCGCGGCGCGGCGACTCGCAAACGGAGATCGAGCAGCGGTTCCGACAGTGGCCGTCGGGTACGGTGTCGTGGGTTTACACGCCGCCAGGGGTGGTGCGTAACGTGCTGTCCAGCGTCACCGCCCGCGCACGGTATCAACGCACCGAGGCAACCAGCTTTCAGCCCGGGGTACTCAGTCAGCCGGGGGGAGGAACCCAGGTTGGGGTGGATAGTACCACGGGGGTGTTCACGGAAGCGACATCCACAAACTTCGCACCAACCGTTACGTTGACCTGGGCCGGCGGTGTGGTGAGTCGTGTGGAGTTCACGAGCTTCCAGAGTGACGTGGTCACGTCGGGGAACCTCACGGTGAATGACGTCCAACGCCTAGGGGCGAGTGTGAATTTCTCCGTTCGTACACCACAGTGGTTGGTTCGCCTGCCGAGCGAATTGCGAACGTCGGTCAGCGCCAGTGCGACGGACGACAGCGTTTGTTTGCAGCGCAGCGAGAGCCCTGAGTGCTCCCCGGTGTCGGAGAGTCGGCGGCGGCAGTTGGATCTGCGAGTGGACACGGCGTTTCCGCCGAGCATGCGGGGCGGCGTCAGCTTCACGTACGTCCTCACAGAGGAACAGCACACCTCGAGCAAGTTCTCGCAGATGGTTCTCACGGTTTTCTTGGACATCAACTTCCTGGCGAGTCAGGTGCGATGATGAAGAAGCTCTGTGTTACCTTGACTGGTGGCTTGCTGATCGCCTGTAGCAGCGGCGGGGAGGCAGCGCTGCAGTTCGACGGTGCAGTGGCGCTGTCGTACGCCGAGGCGCAGATGAACTTTGGGAACCGGATCCCTGGAACGGAAGCACATCGGCGAACGGGGGACTGGATTCTCTCGCACCTGCAATCTCGCACCGATTCAGTCGAGATACAGGAATTCACACACGTCACCGTCGACGGCGACACCATCGCTCTGCGAAACTTCATCGGCAAATTCCGTCCCGAGCTGGCGGATCGGATTCTGTACGTGGCCCATTGGGACACACGACCCATTGCGGACCGGGAGACCAACGTGGCCCTGCGACGGCTGCCCACGCCGGGTGCAAACGACGGTGCTTCCGGTGTGGCCGTTCTGATGGGTGTCGCGGACGAGCTGCAGCGGGAGCCTCCGGCCTTTGGCGTCGATCTGTTGTTTGTGGATGGAGAGGACTTCGGCGACTTCGGCGTCGACAAGGACGTCTTCCTCGGCTCCAGATACTTCGCCGCCAATCTGCCGGACGATTACCGGCCTCTCTATGCGGTTGTCTTCGACATGGTGGGTGATGCCGACCTGCGGCTCCCGCAGGAGGGGTATTCCCGAGACGGCGCGCCGGAAGTCGTCGATCGTGTTTGGGCCAAAGCCCGCGAACTCGGCCTGGGTGACGTTTTCCAGTCCACCGTCGGGGACTGGGTCCGAGACGACCACATACCACTGCAAGAAGCCGGGATCCGTGCCATCGACGTCATCGATTTCGACTACGCCCACTGGCACAAAACCGACGATACGATCGACAAGCTGAGCGCCCGGAGCCTCGCCATGGTGGGCAGCGTTGCCGTGGCGCTGGTGCGCTGAGCTGGCCGCAATGGCTCGATACGCTCGTACAACGTTGTGATCCTCTCGGGGACAGTGCCCCGGCGACCTTGGAGGCATGGCCACCAAGGACGACGCCCGAGCGGCATTGCTGCTCGTGGGGTTGGCGCTGGCCGGAGCGGCCATCAGGCTGCTGGGGTCGAGTGGGGGTGCTCCCGGGGAGATCGGGTATCAGGGAAGCGCCGAGGAACGGCCCCGGCGGGATTCGGTCGCGGAGGTTGCGGGCCGGCTGTCCCAGCCCCTCCAGGCCGGCGAGCGGATCGATCTCGACCGGGCGGACGCTGTCACCCTGTCCCGTCTTCCACGCATCGGCCCGGCGCTGGCAGCCCGAATCGTGGCGGATCGGGAGGCCCGGGGACCGTTCGGTTCACTGGAGGAGGTGACCCGTATTTCCGGGGTCGGCCCTACCGTGGTGGAGGCCGTCCGACCCTTCACCACCTTCTCCGGAGTGGCCCGAGCGACCCGATCCTCAGAAAAAACGGCCATAAAGGTGAGCTTGAACACAGCGACGGTGGCTGATCTGGAACAACTTCCCGGGATCGGTGCGGCCAAAGCGCAGGCGATTGTGGATGACCGTCGTCGCCATGGCCGCTATCGTTCTGTAGAGGATTTGGGTCGCGTCCGCGGCATCGGTGCGGCCACCATCGAACGGCTCCGTAACTTCGTGACGGTACGCTGAGATTCTCTTGACAGCGTGGTGGGGTCACGTACTTTACCACGTTGTTACATAAGGATTTAAGAGTGCTTCCTACTCCTCTTCTCCCAGCGTGCTAGACCGATCATGGCGACGTCTACAGCCAGCGCCATGCGGATAGGCGACCTGCTCATCGGTGAGGGCCTGATCTCGCAAGAGCAACTCGATCAGGCGCTGACGGAGCAACGCGGTTCGGGCATGCGCCTCGGCTATGTGCTGGTCAAGATGGGCTTCGTCCGAGAGATCGAAATCACCAAGATGCTGGCCCGCCAGTTCCGGGTGCCGGCGGTGGATCTGTCCCGCTTCCAGGTCGACGAGAAGATCGTGAAGCTGGTCCCGCCGGACGTGGCGTTGAAGCACACGATCTTGCCCCTGAAGCGAGAAGGCCGGAGCCTCACCGTGGCCATGGCCGAGCCGGGCAACGTGCAGGTGATGGACGATCTCAAGTTCATCACGCGGTGCGACGTCGTTCCGGTGATCGCCGGTGAGTTTACGCTGCGCACGGCGATCGAGAAGTACTACGAGAAGGGCGATGCGCAGCTGGCGAGCCTCCTCGAAGACATGGATGAGGGGGACCTCGAGATCGTCGAGGAAGACGAGGACGAAGACGCCGTTGGCGCCCTCGCGGACGACGCGCCGGTGGTGAAGCTGATCAACGGTCTGCTCACCGACGCCGTGCGCAAAGGCGCGAGCGACATCCACATCGAGCCCTTCGAGCACGAGCTGCGGGTCCGGTACCGACTCGATGGAGCGCTGCGCGAGGTGATGAAGCCGCCGATCAAGTTGAAGGCGGCCCTCACGAGCCGCGTCAAGATCATGTCGAATCTCAACATCGCCGAGCGGCGGGTGCCGCAGGACGGTCGCATCAAGATCAAGGTCGGGAACAAGGTGATCGATTTCCGGGTCTCGACGCTGCCCGTGATCTTCGGGGAAAAAATCGTGATGCGGATCTTGGACAAGAGTAACCTGACCCTGGATCTCCAGACCTTCGGGTTCGAGCCCCAGGCCGAGAAGGACCTCATGTCGGCGATCATGAACCCGTACGGAATGGTCCTCGTGACGGGGCCTACGGGTTCAGGGAAAACGACGACGCTCTACTCGGCGCTCTCGCAGGTGAACAACATCGACGTCAACATCATGACGGCGGAGGATCCCGTGGAGTACAACATCCACGGGATCAATCAGGTTTTGGTGCGCAACGAAATCGGCATGACGTTCGCCGCCGCCCTCAAGGCGTTCCTGCGTCAGGATCCCAACATCATCATGGTGGGAGAGATTCGTGACCTGGAGACGGGTAGCATCGCCATCAAGGCGGCACTGACCGGACACTTGGTCCTATCGACGCTCCACACCAACGACGCGCCGTCCACCATCACGCGTATGATCGACATGGGCATCGAGCCGTTCAACGTTGCCAGCGCGGTGAATTTGATCGTGGCGCAGCGGCTGATTCGGCGCATCTGCAAGGACTGCAAGGCGGAGACCGAGTACACGAGCGACGAGTTGGCGGTCTTGGGAATGAAAGAAGAGGAAGTGGCGGACATCACGTTCTACAAGGGGAAGGGATGCGACAGTTGTGGGGACACTGGGTACCGGGGGCGTGCCGGTCTCTACGAGGTGATGGCACTGTCACCCACGCTCCGTCGGATGATCCTTCAGGAGCAGTCCACGGCGGACTTGCAGGACACGGCGGTCGAGGAGGGCATGCTCACGCTCCGCATGGACGGTATAATGAAGCTTCGCAAAGGCGTCACCACACTCGAAGAAATTGTCAAAGAAACGGCAGGGTAACTGAATGACGGAAGCAGCGGCGCCGGCCCAGCAGCAGGAAAAGCGCCTCAATCTACGCTCCCTGCTGGAGGAGATGATCCAACGCAACGCGTCGGATCTCCA